>JBGPJC010000066.1:0-22498 GCA_041485165.1 Terriglobia bacterium
CATCGAGTGCTGGCATTACTCGAGCGGACTTATGGACCGCATTCTGGAAGGGCTCAGCAAGGCGGGGCTGGAGATCGCCCCGGAAAAGGGAGCAGCAGCCCCCGCGACCGCGCTCGATCCGGCAAGTTCTTCTACGCAACATGCGTCGGGCGCTGCTCGCGCCGAGGGCTTCTGGGTCGCCGTCCTGCCGTTCAAGTACACCGGCGCCAACGCCGACCTCACTGCTCTGGCCGAGGGGCTTACCGAAGAGATCGTCACCGGCCTGTCGCGATTCTCCTACCTGCGCGTTATCGCACGGGGCTCGACCGCGCGATTTAAGAGTGAGGCGGTCGATGTCCGCTCCGCCGGCAAGGAACTCGGCGCGCGCTACGTGATGGAAGGGAGCCTGCGCCAGGCGGGGTCCTCGCTGCGCATCTCTGTTCAGCTCGTCGACGCCAGCTCCGGTGCGCATCTCTGGGCGGAGACCTACAATCGCCCCTTCCAATCGGAAGCGGTTTTCGAGCTGCAAGACGACCTCGTCCCGCGGATCGTCTCCACCGTCGCCGACCAGCACGGCATTCTGCCGCGTAGCATGAGTGAGGCACTGCGCAGCCTCGCTCCCGAGCAGCTGAGCCCCTACGAAGCAGTGCTGCGCAGCTTCGGCTACTTCGATCGGATAACGCCTGAAGAGCTCGCCGATGCCCGGGCGGGCCTCGAGTTGGCGGTGCAGAAGGCACCGGATTATGCCGATGCCTGGGCTATGCTGGCGTTACTATGTGTCCAGGAGTACGGCCAGGGATTCAACCTTCAGTCTGATTCCCTGACGAGCGGGTCAACCGCGGCGCGGCGTGCCGTGGAGGCGGCGCCATCCAATCATCTGGCCTCTCAGGCCCTGGCCCAGAGCCTGTTCATGCGGCGAGAGTGGCAAGCCTTCCGGCCGGTGGCAGAGCGCACCATCAGGCTCAATCCAATGGACGGGGCGACGGTGGCGCTGATGGGGAATCTGCTGGCATGCACGGGCGACTGGGAGCACGGCTGCGCTGTAGCCGAGTCCGCCATGCATCTCAATCCTAATTTCCCCGGGTGGTACCGGAATGCTGCCATCTTTAACGCCTATCGGAAGCGCGACTACCGCGCGGCCATCGACGCTGCGCTCCGCGTGCAGATGCCCGGCTACTTCTGGACTGCGGTCACGTGCGCGGCGGCGTACGGCCAGCTCGGCGAAGGCCAGGCAGCGCGGAAAGCGCTCGAAGAATTGCTTGCCATCCGACCCGAGTTCGCCCGGGCGGCGCGCGAGGACCTGGGAAAATGGTTTGAACCGGAACTCGTCGAACACCTTCTCGATGGTCTCCGCAAGGCGGGGCTGGAGGTCGCCCCGGAGAAGAAACCAGCAGCCCATGTACCCGCTGCGGACAAGACGGGCCGCCCGGAGGTCGCGGTGGTCGTGGTCCTCCCGTTCGTCAATAGCAGCCCGGACCCGGGGAACGAGTACTTCAGCGACGGTCTCACCGAAGAAATCATCACCGACCTCTCGCGCATCGAGGCGTTGCGAGTCATTTCCCGCAACTCGTCCATGGCCCTCAAAGGCGCCGCCAGGGACACAGCTTCCATCGCCAAGCAATTGGGAGTGACCCACGTCGTGTCCGGCTCGGTCCGAAGAGCGGGCGATGCCCTGCGCGTCACCGCCGAACTGATCGAAGTTATCAGCGATACCCCTCTGTGGAGCGAGAAGTACTCCGGCACGGTGGCGGATGTGTTCGGGATCCAGGAAGAGATCGCGCGGAAGATCGTTGCCGCCTTGAAAATCAGACTCACCGACCTGGACAAGCGGCAGGCAGCGAACCGGCCGATCGAAAATGTTGTGGCCTACGACTGCTACCTCCGGGCGCGGCAGGAGATGTACGGCTGGACCCCCGAATCGCTGGATCGGGCCGATCACCTGGTCGACCAGGCACTGCAGATCGTCGGGGAAAACCCCCTGTTGCTCGCCACCAAGGGTCAGATCTCCTGGAACAAGGTCAACGTGATGTTCGACCCCGACGAGCGGAATCTTGATCAGGCTGCTGATTGCGCCCGGCGCGCCCTGGCCCTCGATCCGGAAAACTACCTCGGCCTCTTCCTCCGGGGAATCGTGGCCGGGTTGAGAGGCCAGACCGCCAGCGCGCTTCGCGATACCCATCGGGCGCATCAACTCCGGCCCGGAGACTCGAATGTCCTCACCGAAATGTGCCGGTTTGCGGACGCGTCAGGAATCGACGTCGCGGTCTACGTGAAAGAATTGGTTGCGATTGATCCGCTCACACCAGTGACCTGGAGCGTGGTCACGTTCAATCACTTCTTGAACGGGCGCATCAGCGAGGCAGTACCGCCTGCCCGCCGGGCCATCGAATTGGCGACCGAGGTGTCAATGTTGCACATCTACCAGGCGTGGGCCATCGCCAAGGCGGGGCTGCGCGACGAGGCCATCGGGCTCCTGGAGACGGCTGGCAAGAAGCTCGCCGGGACCCTCCACGGCTCGTGGGCGCTCTTCCTCAGGTACGCCTTGGAGGGGGACGCCGACCGGTGCTGCGCCCAGATGACACCACTCCTGGAAAAGGGCGCCGGCATGGTGGAGCATGCCGCTCGCACCATCGCCGACGGCTACTCGCTGATCGGCCGCAACGACGATGCTCTCAGGTGGATTCGGATCGCCATGAACCGCGGGTTCACCAACTATGGATTTCTTGCCAGGTACGACCCGCTTCTGGCCAACGTGCGCTCCGATCCGCGGTTCCAGGAATTGATGCAAGAGGTAAAGGCTCGGTGGGAATCCCTGGCTCAGAACCTCCCGCCACCACTTCGCCGGCAAACCGGGAGCTGACCGGCCAGCCTTTCGCCGCAGAGTTGCGGCCCTGCGGGCCGGCTGCTAGAATCGAGAACTTGCTTGCACGCTTTTGCGCCGCTCTGGGCGCGCGCTGTCCGATTCCCTTCCGTTCGCGCTTGGCGGGGATCTCCGGGGAGGATTCGCGTGGCGAAATACGACCTGGCAATCGTGGGGAGCGGTCCGGGCGGGTATGTGGCGGCCATCCGCGCCGCGCAACTCGGCCTCAAGACCGTGGTGATCGAAAAAGACGCGCCGCTCGGCGGAACCTGCCTGCTGATCGGTTGTATCCCCACCAAAGTGCTGCTCCACCACGCCGACCTGTACGAACACTTCAAACACGCCGCGGAATTCGGCTTCGAGATCAAGGACTGCAAGGTCAACTGGCCGGCCATCCTGGCGCGCAAAGATAAGATCATCCTCAAGCACTCCAAGGGCATCGAGCTGCTCTTCCGCAAAAATAAAGTCGAGCGGGTGCAGGGCTTCGCGCGCATCGCCGGCCCGGGGCGCCTGGCGGTGGAGAAGGACGGCAAGGCCACGGAAATTGAAGCCACACACATCATGCTGGCCACCGGCTCGGACGCGCGCACGCTGCCCGGGGTGGAGATTGACGGCAAGATTGTCCTCACCAACCGGGAAATCCTCTCGCTGCCGGAAATCCCCAAGAGCATGGTGGTGGTGGGCTCGGGAGCGGTAGGCTCGGAGTTCGCTTCCATCTTCAACTCTTTCGGCACGCAGATCACCATCCTGGAAATGTTGCCACGCGTGGTCCCGGTGGAAGACGAAGAAATTTCCGCGCAACTGGCCAAGGCTTTTCAGAAGAAAGGCATCAAGATTGAGACCGAAGCCAAGGTCGAATCAGTGAAGAGGGTCCTGCAGGGCGCCACGGTCACTTATCAGGACAAAGGCGGAAAAACCCAGACGATCACGGCAGAAAAAGTCCTGATGGCCGTAGGGCGCAGGCCGGTGACCGAAGGCCTCAATCTGGAAAAGACCAAAGCCAAGGTCGAGCGCGGATTCATCCACGTCGGCCCGTACATGGAGACCGCTGAGCCGCACCTCTACGCCATAGGAGACATCGTCGCCGGGCTCCCGCAGCTCGCCCACGCCGCTTCCATGGAAGGTATCGTGGCGGTCACCAAGATCGCCGGCAAGCAGGCGCCTCCGGTGGACAAGAATCGCATCCCCAACGCCACCTACTGCGAGCCGCAAATCGGTTCGGTGGGATTCACGGAAAAACAGGCGCGCGAAGCCGGCTATCAGGTGAAGACCGGCAAGTTCCCCTTCGCCGGGAACAGCAAAGCCACCATCCTCGGCTCGCACGAGGGCTTCATCAAGGTGGTGGCGGAAGAAAAATATGGCGAAGTCCTGGGCGTGCACGTCATTGGCCCGCTGGCGACGGAAATCATCGCCGAGGCGGTCACGGCGTTGCAGCTCGAGGCCACGCTCGATGACATGATGTTCATGATCCACGCCCACCCGACAGTGTGGGAAGCCATGGGCGATGCCTTCGCCTCAGTGCGCGGGATGTCCATCAATTTTTAGCACCGTAGGGGCGGGGCTTGCCCCGCCCGCGGGCGGCAAGGAAGCAATGACGCAGGAAAACCAAATTTGCTGGGTGGTGGACCTGGGGCTGACGCCTTACGCCGAAGGTTTATCGTTGCAGCAGCGTCTGGTGGCAGCGCGCAAGACCGGCGGAATCCCCGACGTCCTTCTGCTCTGCCAGCATCCCCATGTAATCACCATGGGCCGCAGCGGGAAGCGCGAGCACCTGCTCTCCTCCGAACCCCTGTTGCGGCAGATGGGCGTCACCTTCTGCGAGACCGACCGCGGTGGCGACGTCACCTATCACGGTCCAGGGCAATTGGTTGGCTATCCGATCCTGAATCTTGCCGCTATCCGGCGAGACGTGGTGTGGTACGTCCGGCAGCTCGAGGAAATCATGATTCTGGCGACGTCCGATTTCGGCATTGCCGCCCGTCGCGTCCCGGGAAAGACCGGTGTCTGGGTGGATGGCTCTGCCGGCGCGGCCGAAAAACTGGCGGCCATCGGAGTGCACCTCAGCCGGTGGGTGACTTCGCATGGCTTTGCGTACAACGTCTCGACCGAGTTGCGCTATTTTGACCTGATCGTTCCTTGCGGCATCCCCGACTGTCGCGCGGTGTCGCTCGAGCAGCTGTTAGGACGCGCCGTCGAGGTGCGCGAGGCTGGCGCGCGCATCGCCGCGCGGTTCGAGCAGGTGTTCGGGCTGCAGGCGGTCGCAGTCACGCGGGAAGAACTGGAAAAGCGGCTTACCAGGCCAACCGTGGAACGCGGGACCGCGGTTCCGGCGTAATGCCGGTGTTCTTTCCCGTGAGCTTGTTAGCCGTAGGGGCACGGCGTTAGCTGTGCCCTTGCTGGTGCGATGAGTCGTAAGGGCACGGCATTCGCCGTGCCCCTACGGGTGCGCCGCGGGTCGTGCGCTGATTCTCGGCACGCCTGAAGGCGTGCCCTGACGACGCAAATTGGCCGAGCCGCTGGGAAAGGTCGCAGACGGGCTGCGCCGGAGCGTCTCCTAGGAGCAGTTCAGCTAGATGAAGTCCACCACGAACAGTTCGGTGACGCGCGAGCAGCAGCTTGACCTGTACTACTACATGCGGCTGAACCGCACGGTCGAAGACACCATGGTCAACCTGTTCCGGCAGAACAAAATTGTGGGCGGCCTGTACTCGAGTCTCGGACAGGAAGGAATCTCCGTGGGCACCGCCTACGCGCTGGAAAAGCGCGACTGGATGGCGCCGATGATCCGCAACATTGGCGCCCTGCTGGTGAAGGGCTGCCGCCCGCGGGACATCTTTACCCAGCACATGGCGCGCTTCACTTCACCCACGCGCGGCAAGGACGGCACCAGCCACTTCGGCGACCTCAAGGACCTGCACATCGTCTCTCCCATCTCCATGCTCGGCGACTTGATCCCGGTGATGACCGGAGTGGCCATGGCCGGGCGCTACCTGGGACAGAAAATCGTCTCCATGACCTGGATCGGCGACGGCGGCACGTCCACCGGAGCGTTCCACGAGGGGATGAACCTGGCCGCGCAACAGCGCGCGGCGATGGTGTGCGTGATCGAGAACAACCAGTGGGCCTACTCGACGCCGGTCAGCCGCCAGGTGCCGATCAAGAACCTTGCCGACCGCGCCCGCGCCTATGGCTGCCGCGCATTCATCGTGGACGGCAACGACGTGGAGGCCGTTTTCACCACTACGCGGGAGGCGGTGGCGCTGTGCCGCGCGGGTGAAGGCCCGGTAATCATCGAAGCCAAGTCCATGCGCATGCGCGGCCATGCGCAACACGACCCCGCCGAGTACGTGCCCGACGAAATGTTTGCGTACTGGAAGGCGCGCGACCCGATCGCCATGTACGAAAAACGGCTGGCCGCCAGCGGCGTCCTCGACGCCAAGATCAAAGCGGCAATCGAGGCGCGCATTGATAAGGAGGTGAAGGCAGACGTCGAGTTCGCAGAAAATTCTCCCTTCCCGCCGCCGGAGATCGCCGAAGAGAGCGTCTACTGCGAAGGCCCGCTGCCGGTTTCGCCGCAGTGGCAGCGGCCGATCGCCGAAGTCCAGCCTCCGCGCAGCTCGGTGAAGGCCAAATGGCAGGTGGCAGACTTCGGCGCGTTCGAGGGGGACGCCACGGAAGGGATAACCGGGTCGATGCCCGCGAGCTCGGCGGCGCCCGGAGGATCTTCTGACGGCGCCGGCGGCAGCAATCATGGGCCAAAAAAGAAGGCGTCCGCGGCGGCACACAAGCCTGCCAGGAAATCCGCGACAAAACACGCTGCACCGTCCAAGGGGAGGCGCTAGCTGTGGCCCCGGTAACATTTTTGGAAGGCATCCGCCAGGCGCTGTTTGAAGAGATGGACCGCGACCCGGCGGTGGTGTGCATCGGCGAAGACATCGGCGTTTACGGCGGCGCGTTCAAGGTTACCGCCGGGCTGCTGGAGCGCTTCGGCTGGGAGCGGGTGATTGACACGCCCATCAGCGAGACGGCCATCATCGGCGCGGCCTGCGGGATGAGCTACCTGGGCCTGCGCCCGGTGGTCGAGCTGCAATTCGTGGACTTCATCGCTTGCTGTTTCAACCAGCTCACCAATTTCGTGGCCAAGTCGTATTACCTGTGGGGCGCGCCGGTGCCCATGGTGGTGCGCGCGCCTTCCGGCGGCGGCGTCCACGGCGGGCCGTTCCACTCCGCGAATCCGGAAATGTATTTCGGGCATACGCCGGGGCTTAAGGTGGTCTATCCTTCGACGCCGTCCGATGCAAAAGGATTGATGAAAGCGGCCATCCGCGACAACAACCCGGTGCTGTTCTTTGAGCACAAATTTCTCTACCGGCGGATCAAGGAAGAAATTCCCGCGGGAGATTACATCGTGCCGCTGGGAAAAGCGGCTGTGCGCCGCGAGGGAAGCGACCTGACCATCGTCAGCTACGCGGCCATGGCGCATACTTCCATGGAAGCCGCCGCGGAGTTGGCCAAGGAAGGCATCGAAGCCGAAGTGCTTGACCTGCGCACGCTTTTCCCCATGGACAAGGAAGCCATCCTGGCGTCGGTGAAGAAAACCAACAAGCTGCTGATCGTGCACGAAGACACCAAAACGGGCGGGATCGCCGGCGAGATCGCCGCCATCGTCTGCGAGGAGGCCTTCGAGCACCTGGATGGCCCGGTGGCACGCGTCACCGCGCTCGATACGCCGGTGCCCTATTCTCCGCCGCTCGAGGAGCGGTTTCTGCCCAACGTGAATGATGTGCTCCGCGCCGCGCGCGAGTTGGCGCGCTACTGAACCTGTTACCGTCGAGGTGAAGGAACATGGTCGTAGACGTGATCATGCCCCAGATGGGCGAAAGCATTTTCGAAGGCACTATCACCAAGTGGCTCAAGAAGCCCGGCGACCGCGTCGAGCGTGACGAGCCGCTGTTTGAGATCTCCACTGACAAAGTGGACGCGGAAATCCCCGCGCCCGCGGCCGGAACGCTCAAAGAGATCAAGATCGCCGAAGGGCAGACGGTGCCCATTCAGACCGTCGTCGCGGTGATTGACGCCGACGGCGCCCCGCTCAGCGGGACTGCGCCCTCTTCCAAGGTCGAAGCACCGGCCGCGCCGAAAGCGGCAACTCCGGCAGCGCCGCTGCCGAAGGCTGAGGCCCCGCTGCACTTCGAGCCGACCACGCCTGCGGCTCCCCCGGCGGCGCGTCCCGCGCCAGCGGCGCCCGCCCCTTCGCGCCCGCCCGCCGCGGGAGGCGACGGGCAGAAAGTGCGCAGCTCGCCGCTGGTGCGGCGCATCGCCCGCGAGAACAGCATCGACCTCACACAGGTGCCCGGCACCGGTGCCGGTGGACGCGTCAGCAAGAAAGACATCCTGGGGGCGGTCGAACAAGGCACCGGAGTTGGCGCACCCACTCGCGCGGCTGGCGCTCCATCCGCCCCGGGTGTTGCCGGCGGGATCTACAAGGCAGTGAACGAAAACGCCGTGCCGCGCGAGCGCATCTACTTCGGGCAACACGAAGTCCAGCCCATGAGCACCATGCGGCAGAAGATCGCCGAGCACATGCTCAGCTCGAAGCATGTTTCGCCGCACGTCTATTCGATTGACGAGGCCGACGTCAGCAAAATCGCCGCGCTGCGCAACCGCACCAAGGACGAATTCGAGAAGAGTCACGGAGTGAAACTCAGCTTCATGCCCTTCTTCGTCAAGGCGGCCATCGAGGCCCTGCGCGCCTTCCCCACGGTGAACGCGTCGGTGGACGGCAACAACGTAGTCCTGCACCGCGAGTGCAACATCGGCATAGCTGTGGCGCTGGAGTGGGGCCTGCTGGTGCCGGTGATCAAGAACGCGGAAGAGAAGAATTTTCTCGGCTTGCAGCGCGCCATCAACGACCTGGCGGAGCGCGCCCGCTCGAAAAAACTGAAACCGGAGGAAGTGGCCGAGAGCACATTTTCGATTACCAACCCCGGCGTGTTCGGCGGGCTGATGGGCATGCCGGTGATCAATCAACCCAACGTGGCCATCCTCGGCCTGGGAGCGATCCAGAAGCGTCCGGTGGTTATCGATGACGCCATCGCCATTCGCTCCATGGTCTATCTGACGCTCAGCTACGACCACCGCTGCGTTGACGGAGCCATCGCCCACCAGTTTCTGCACAAGGTGAAGACTGTGCTCGAAGGCTGGAACGAAAACATCCTTTAAACTCTTCCAGACTGTAGCAGGTCCCGCCCCGACATTTTTCGTCGGGGCTGACCCGAGGCTTTTCGCACTCCAGGTAGGCCCTCCCTTCACCACATCCCGCCCAAGCGGACTGGAAATCCTGAATCCAAACTCCCTGCATGGCATCAACCGTCCAGCCCGGAACCGTCTGGTGAGGGCCGAAGGACGGAGCGGTGAGCGAGTCAGTAGAGAGTCTAGCTAAGAGATCTGCGCTGTCCGCCGGTGAGCTGGGGGAGGTACCTACCCGCGGGCGGTGGGCTGGGGGGCGCGGAACGTTCATAGTAGACAAAAAGAGGGTTTTGTCCTAGGCTTGCCCAGTTATCCGGGGGTTCACTGCAAGGAGGGGTCTCCCGCACCCGTTTGGGCGCACAAAGACGCTTGGGCGTGTGAGGGGGTGGGTACCGGAATTCTGGGAAACAACTCATCCACCACCCGTCGTTCTTCCGTACTCCAGGTCGGGCCGGATCTGATGCTATGGAACACGCCGGGAGCGGCAACACCTTTTCGCCATCCAGGGCCGGCCGTAAGATAAATTCAAGCCATAAGGAGAAATAAATTCCATGACGAAGTCGATCAAAGCACTGTTAATCGGGGCGGCCTTTACGGGGCTGATTGCGGGCACGAGCGTGAACATGCTGGCTTCAACCTACTCGAACAGCAAGTCACCGGTGAACGCGGATGAGTCCAAGGATAAGAAGAGCAAGAGGGACAAGCACGCGTGTAAGGGCAAGAACTCCTGTAAGGGCAAGGGCGGCTGCAAGGCCGGCGACGCCGGCTGCAAGGCCAAGAACTCTTGCAAGGGCAAGGGTGGTTGCGCGACCGACGGCTCCAAGCCGCCGACCGCTTAATCGTCCTCAGACCATTTCAATGCATTCCACCGGCGGGGGCCGGTGCTGCTACGGCCCCTGGCGGTTCTCCCGCAGTTCAGGAAGGTCCAAGTGCCTCCCAACCGATTTAACGGCTTTACCGACTACGGCGTGGGGATTGGTCTACGCACCCCGCATTACCAGCACATCCTCTCGCGGAAGCCGGTGGTGGACTGGTTCGAGATCATCTCCGAAAACTACATGATTGACGGCGGGCGTCCGCTGCGCATCCTGGACCAGATCCTCGAGCAGTACCGTGTGGTGCAGCATGGCGTCTCGATGTACTTCGGCTCGGCGGAAGCGCCCAACCGAGAAAATCTGCGGCGGCTAAAGGAATTGGTGCGACGCACCAAGACGCCGTGGCTCTCCGACCATCTCTGCTGGGGCAGCGTGGACGGTCGCTACACTCACGACCTTTTGCCCATGCCCTACACCTTTGAGGCCGCGAAGATCACCGCGCAGAAAATCCGCGAGGTGCGCGACTTTGTGGAAGTGCCGGTGGCGGTGGAGAACGTGAGCAGCTACGCCGAGTTCCACGTCTCGGAGATGACCGAATGGCAGTTCCTGACCGAAGTGGTGGAGAGCGCCGACTGCGGCATCCTGCTGGACGTCAACAACATTTATGTCTCCTCGCAGAACCATAGCTTCGATCCCTTCGAGTATCTAAACAACGTGCCCGTGGAGCGCGTGGCGCAGATCCACATCGCCGGCCACTCCAAGTACCGGAAGTACATTCTGGACACGCACGACCATCCGGTGATCGACCCGGTGTGGAAACTCTACGAGCACGCCATTCACCTGGCCGGCCCGACGGCCACCCTGCTCGAGTGGGACGACAGCATCCCCACTTTTGAAGAAGTGCACGCCGAGGCGCTCAAAGCCAACCAGTTCCTGCACGCCGCCGCGGCCGTGGCCGGCTGATGAAACCTCGTTGAGAATCTGATGAGCCTCCTCGCACTGCAGCGCCGCATGGCCCGTCTGGTGATGGTCCCGCTCACACCTTCCGAGCGCATGCGCGCGAAATCGCCTGACGGCCGGTCCATGCGCAAGGTGGCCGCGCAGTTCATCAAGCCCAACGACCGTCTTACCTCTTTCGAGCGCCTGGAGATTTACAACCGGCAGTATTGGTTTCGCGTGCTGTCCTGCCTGGCCGAGGATTTTCCGGGCCTGCGCGCGGTGGTCGGCGGGCGACGCTTTGACGCCTTGTGCAACGCCTATCTCACCGCTTGTCCCTCGCGCTCATTTTCCCTGCGCAACCTGGGTTCGCGCCTGGAGAAGTGGCTGAGCGCGCATCCCTCCTGGACCCGCCCGCGGCAACGCCTGGCGCTGGACATGGTGCGCCTGGAGTGGGCGCAGATCGAGGCGTTCGACGGCAAGGCGGAAACCGTGCTGCAGCCCGAGGATTTGGCTGATGGGGCGAGCATGGATTTGCGCCTGCGCCTGCAACCTTACATTCAGCTCCTCGGCCTGAGCTATCCGGTGGACGATCTGCTGATTTCGATAAATGAAGAAAGCGAAGAGGAAGAATTCGCGAGCAACGCGGTGACCGAGCGCCGGCAGGGCTCCCATGTCCGCCGCGTGGCCAAACTGAAGTCGCAACGCCTATTCTTGGCTGTGCATCGCCATGACGATACGGTCCACTTCCGGCGGCTCGAGCCCGAGGGCTTTGCCATGCTCCTGGCCTTGCGCCGCGGCAAGCCCATCGGCCGGGCCATCCTGGCGGCATTCCGTGGCAGCCGGGTTCCCCCCAGCGACCGCGCGGCGCTGGTCAGGGAATGGTTCGAGACCTGGTCCATGCTCGGCTGGTTCTGCCGGCCGGCCCCGGAAAATAAACCGCTCGCCCCGGCGTAACGCCGGCGCTGGAGCGCGGACTACCCCTGCATCATGAATCCGACTATCGCATTAGCTAAGAAAGTCCAAAGACTCTTCGTCTCTGTGGCTTCTTCCCTACAGTCCCCATTCCTCCTGTTCGTACGGATGTATTGGGGCTGGCAACTCTGTCTATCCGGCAAGGGCAAGCTGGGCAACCTGGCAGGGGTGACGGAGTTTTTCACTACGCTCAATCTTCCGTTTCCGGCCATGACCGCGCGCTTCGTTTCCGGGCTCGAGTTTTTTGGGGGGATTCTTCTCTTTGTGGGGTTGTTCTCCCGCCCTTTGGCGCTGGTGCTCACCGTCAACATGCTGGTGGCCTATTACACAGCCGACCACGAAGCCCTGTTTTCCTTCATCAGCGAACCCGACAAGTTCTCCGCCGCAGCTCCCTTCACCTTTTTGCTCACCTCGCTGATCGTGCTGATTTTCGGCCCCGGGAAATTCTGCCTGGATGAATTGATCGGGCGGTACTTCGACAAGAAGGCGCATTAACGGCGATTCTTCGGGCCTGCGGGCCATCAGAATGACCAAGTGGACGGACGCCGTCAGGCCAGCCGCGCGCGCAAACCTCTTGCAAACTTATCCAGACCGGTCACCGGGATGATCTCGATGCGGTGTTCCGCGAGCAGTCCGGCGAGGAAAGTGTGCCGCTCATTCCCGGGCTGCGGGGCGACTTCCGTCACCGCGGCGAATTCCGCGGACCCCAGCTTCCGCCTTACGGAGTCGGCGGTGAAAGCCAGCACCTTGGCCTGGGCCGGATCGCGCTGGATGGGCAGCGCGTGGACGTAGCCGCGCGTGCCGTTCTGCCGCCAGGAGTAGTCCAGGCGAAAAGGGTCGCCGGGCGAGGTAAAGTCCTGCACGCGCACGCCGCGCTCGAACTGCTGCAGGATACCGGCGCGGCGGAAGGCCTCGGTGGCGCGCATGCGGATGGTGCCGCGGGTGGCCTCGCGCTCCGTGCCGGACACCCCGCGGTAGCGCGGTGTCTCCACCTGGTCGCGATACAGCCGGTCGAGTTCGGTCTCGAAGTCCTCGGTGAGCACGGCTTTTTGCGGGCCAATCTGCAGAACATTGGAAAGCGTCTCTTCCATCTTGGCCAGCCACACCTGCGCGTCCTTCCCGCTCTCGGCGATCTGTTTATCGAAGTCTTCCTGGAGCGCGCGCAGGAGGGCGATGTCCGCGTGGGGGTGGATGCGGCGGACGCGCGCCAGTCCCGCTTCTCCCTCCAGGAGGCGCGCGCGCAGGTGTCCTGTCCCGGGGTCAAAGAGCAGCACGCCGATGTTCAACCACTCATCGCGCACCAGGTTGGGGGTGTACCGCAGGATGCGGTAGGTGCAGAGTTCGCGTTTTTCGTCGGTCATGTTGGCCGTCCTGTGTTTATGTCCAGTTGCGAAAAGGCTGCCGGTAAGATTTTCTGGCCTCCTCGATCAGATTGGGGAGGCGCGCCGGCCTGCGCCGCAGGCGCTCGAGCAGTTCGTCCAGCGCCGCGGAGTCTCGGTCATACCATTCCGGCGGGATTTCGCTGGCCAGCTCGTCCAGGACGTCTCCCTTGGCCATTCTCTCGATGCGCTCGAACCACGGGGCAAAGGCTTCCATGCCGCGAATCCCCTGGTAGACGCTGATGCGCGAATAGAGACCGCGCAGCGGCGTGTCCGGAAAATTCCACCCGGCGGCGTTGAAGCAGAAACCCTGGTCAATCATCCACGCCTGGTAGCGCGACTTGCCCGGTTCAAGGAAGAAGACCGCCTGCCGGCCGTTGGTGTTGCACAGCCATTTGTCGAACGCCAGCATCCCGGCGAAGTCGGTCACGTTGTCGACCTCGGCCAGCCGCTCGTCAGGCAGGAAATCGTGGGCCACGGTCTGCGCGGGATCCCCGGGATAGCGCGAGCCGAACTGGAAGCCGGGCGTGCAGGGATAGCGCGCCGCGCCAAGCTGGATGGCCAGTTCCTCCGTGTTTTCGATCAGCTCCCTGCGCACTTCGACCACTGCCGATGGCGCCGTGGGCAGGCCCATGCGTGCCGCCAACCGTGTGCCTAGCAATTCATTCACCAGGATGCGCTTGTGTTGCGGATTGTTTTGGAACTTCACCACGTAATAGCCGTCGTCATTGCAGCGCATCAGGTGGGCCTGCGCGCCTCCGCGCATGCGGCGGATGTGTTCGATGGCTAGAGGCATAGAGGAAGAACGGGAAGGCTATGCTATGCCGGCCCGTTTTGGGCGGCAAGAAGATTGTTCCGGGAGAACTGCCGGCGTCAGGCCGGGGTACTGAATTGGCACGAGTACAGGGAGAATTTCCCGCCTGCGAACTCCGGCCGCCTTGCGCTCCTTAGCTCCTGGTTATATTGTGCGGCCATGAGTTTCGTCAGCTTGCAGGAACAATTGCGCAAGGAAATGCGGCGGCGCATCGAGGCCGGGGAACTCACGGGCATGGAGCTGGCCCGGCGCACCGGCTTTACCCAGGCGCACATCTCGAATTTCCTGAATCACAAGCGCGGCCTGAAACTCGCAGCGCAGGACCGCATGCTTAAGGCCATCGGCCTATCGGTCTACGACCTGCTGAATCCCCACGATCTGGCGCGATTCGCGGCCGTGCCTGCGAGTACTGATGAAGAGTACGCCAGCGTGGCGCTGGTCTCGGGGCGCACGGCGGCGGCCAGCGCGGTGATCGTCAATGATGAGGTGCAGGAGCTGGTCAGATTTCGCCGCAGCTTCCTGGGCCGGCTGCGCCCCGATGGGGCGTCCCCGGCGCGCAAGTCCTGGACCAGGTTCGTGCTGCTCAAAGCCGACGCCCGCGATGCCGCATGCATGTGGCCGCGCTTGGCGGCTGGTTCCCTGCTCCTGCTCGACCGGCACTACACCAGCTTGCGGCCCTACCGCAAGAATGACCGCAACCTCTACGCGGTGTGCCGCGGAGAGGGCTGCGCCGTGCGCTACGCTGAATTGGCCGGGGGCCAGCTCATCCTCCGCCCGCACCAGCCGGATGCGCCGGTAGAAGTGGTGTCTCTCCCGCAAGGGCAAACCGCAGCCGGCCTCCTGGCCGGCCGCATCGCCCACATCTCGATGGAATTGTAAAATCTGCTAGCGTTGTGGCCACGGAGCGCCGGCAGCGTGCCCGCCGTCGCTGCACAAAATAAAAAGCGGCCCGAAAGAAACCGATGCTTCTTCCGGGCCGCGATCTCTGCCAGTGGGCGCGAACTAGGCCGCTAGCGGCGCTTGCGGCCTTTCTTTCCCTTGGCCCGCTTGCCGCCTTTCTTCTTTTTCCCGGCCTTTTTCTTTCCGCCCTTCTTCTTTCTGCCCTTCTTCTTCCCGCCCTTTTTCTTTCTAGCCCGCGCTTTCCGGCGCGGCGCTTTGCGAGCTTTCTTTTTCCGCGGGGCTTTGCGGACCGGGCGCGCCGGCGCCGGGGCGGCTTCCGCAGGCTCCTCTTCTACCACCGTCTCTTCAATCTCTTCATCGACTTCGACGATTTCTTCGCCGCCAGTGCCGGCTTCTTCGTCGTCGTAGTTCATTTCTTTCTGGTCATCGTCGCCGTGTTCCGGCTTCATTTCGAACATGGAAACCTCCAGGATGTGGCGCGCATCGCTGACCGGAACGCGCGCGGGCTGTTTGCGTCCTTCGCGCATATAATCGGACTGCAACGCCTTTGTCAAGAAATCTTCGCCTCGGGGAGTGTCAGGCCGGGGACTAGACCCCTGCGGGGCAGGTGGGGTAATAAGGGCAGTATGGAATGGGCAAGGGTGCATCCCCCAGGGGGCTAAAATCATCTATTATAGGTAGATAGGGAGGCCCATGAGCATCGTTCGCACACTCTTCGAAACAGGGATACGGCGCCTCCGGGCCTTTGCCACCCCGCGCCCCGCCGTGACCGCTCCCCGGCCGCGCCTGGGTCTGGCGCTGGGCGGCGGATTTGCCCGGGGCATTGCCCACGTAGGAGTCCTGCGGGCGCTGGCCGCTGAAGGGGTTACCGTGGACTGCATCTCCGGGACCAGCATCGGTGCCCTGATCGCTGCGGCGTTTGCCACCGGCTCGCCGCTCGAGGCCATCGCCCATCGCGCGATTTCCACCACCTTTCGCGACTTTGCGCGCTGGAACCTTTCCCGCTACGGCCTGGCCTCCAACGACCGTCTGGACCGCTATCTCACCGAATTCTGCGGGACGCGGCGCATCGAGGAGCTGAACATCCCCCTGGCCATCGCCACCACCGACCTGCTGAGCGGCGAAGCCTACGTATTCACGCGGGGCGATTTGGGACCTGCGCTGCGCGCTTCCACCGCGTATCCGGGACTGTTCCGCCCGGTGGAGGTTGAAGGGCGCATGCTGGTGGACGGGTTTCTGACCGCGCCGGTGCCGGCTGAGGCCGCACGATCTTTAGGCGCGGAAGTGGTTGTCGGCGTCTATCTGGGCACCGGCCCGCTCGCCGAGAAGCCCCGCCACATGGCCGAAGTCCTGTGGCGCGCTTTCGCCATCATGCAGCACCACGCCGTCAACCGCGGCGAGAATCGCGTCGATGTGATGATCATCCCGGCGGTCGGCGAATTCGCCTGGGATGATTTCAGCAAGGCCAACGAACTGATCGCCGCCGGTGAAGCCGCGGCGCGCGCCGCCCTGCCTCGCATCCGCGAGCTGCTTGCGGGGCGGACGGAGCCTGTACAGCGCAGGGAAGTCACCAACAGCAAACTGCGTCTAGCCTCCGGCACTTCCCCGCTGCGTTGAACCGCGCAGCTCCCAGGGGATTTGTTGATTTTTCCTTGCCGTGCGGAGCTGTCCTGTCAGGCGGAATGAATCTCAACCGTAACACTTCGGCCGTTTCCCTTGCCGCGATGCGTCAGCCATTCCCCCAGCGCGGCGGCCAGACGCGCAGGCTCCACGCGCAGGCTGGCTTCCAGGCTGCCCTCGCCGGTGGGCAGCGTGTCGTCGAACTCAGACGAGCCGGTGAAGTTCCGCATGCAAAAGGCATCGAGCCAGTCGAGCGGGCAGGGCCGGCGTTCGCCGGCGATGAGGATCTCGACGCGCAGTTTTCTGGCGTACATGGGATGAGTATAGCAGCAGGCCGTGGCCGGGCTTCTTTGGAGTGAAGAAGCTCGCTCGCGCTTTCGTGTCCCGGAGCTGGCGTTGAGACGGTTTGCGCGCCGGCTGGGCGCTGGTCAGAGCCCGGGCCGTGGCTGACATCGCCAGGCAGCAGGTGTGCAAAATCATGGCACTACACCAAGCTCCCTTCCTTGATTTTCCACAGGCTCTGCCCTAGTCTAGCGGGTGCCTCGTATGCAGGCCTGATTGATGTCAACCCCTCTGGAAAAATGGGTGGAAGAAACAGCGCGGATGACCGCGCCGGCCCGCATCGTCTGGTGCGACGGCTCGGAAACAGAAAACGCGCGCCTCGTCGAGCAGATGATGGCCGACGGCACCTTCCTCCCTCTCAACCCCCGCACGCATCCCGACTGCTACCTGCACCGCAGTGACCCGAGTGACGTTGCCCGCACCGAGCAGGTGACCTTTATCTGCTCCCGCACGCAGGAAGCAGCCGGCCCCACTAACAATTGGATGGCCCCGGCGGAAGCCAAGGAGCGCATCGGCGGCCTGTTCCGCGGAGCGATGAAGGGCCGGACGATGTACGTGGTGCCCTACGTGATGGGACCGGCGGCCTCGCCCTCGAGCAAGATCGGGGTGGAGATCACCGACAGCGCGTACGTGGTGGCGAGCATGCGCATCATGGCGCGGATGGGGAACGTCGCTCTCGATCGCCTGGGTAGCTCGGAAGATTTCGTCCCCGGACTGCACTCCCTGGGCGACCTGAATCCGCAGCGCCGCTTTATCGCTCACTTTCCTGAAGAAAAACTGATCTGGAGCATCGGCTCGGGCTACGGCGGCAACGCGCTGCTGGGCAAGAAGTGCTTCGCGCTGCGCATCGCCAGTTGGATGGCGCGTGAACAGGGCTGGATGGCCGAGCACATGCTCATCCTGGGCCTGGAGGACCCCACCGGCCATGTGACCTACATGAGCGCGGCATTCCCGAGCGCCTGCGGGAAAACCAACCTGGCCATGATGGTCTCCGCGCTGGAATCAAGCGGCTACCGCGTGTGGACGGTGGGCGACGATATCGCCTGGATGCGCGTCGGTTCCGACGGCTACCTGCGCGCCATCAACCCCGAAGCGGGCTTCTTTGGCGTGGCCCCGGGGACCAACAGCAGGACCAATCCCAACGTGATGGACGCGCTGGGTCGCAATTCCCTGTTCACCAACGTGGGGCTCACGCCATCGGGCGAGCCGTGGTGGGAAGGCATCAATGGAACGCCGCCGCCGGGGACCATCAACTGGCGCGGAGAAAGCATGACCGCGGAAAACGGACCCGCCGCGCATCCCAACTCGCGCTACACCGTCCCGGCGCGCCAGGCGGCTTGCATCTCTCCGCGCTGGGAAGATCCTGAGGGCGTGCCCATCTCGGCGTTCATCTTCGGCGGGCGCCGCGCGCGGCTGGCCCCGCTGGTCTACGAATCGCGCGATTGGCAGCACGGCGTCTACGTTGCCGCGACGATGGCGTCGGAGACCACCGCCGCCGCTACCGGGACGGTCGGGGTGACACGCCGCGACCCTATGGCCATGCTGCCCTTCTGCGGCTACAACATGGCCGAATACTTCGGCCACTGGCTGGCGATGGGCGGCAAGATCGCCCACCCGCCACGCGTCTTCCACGTCAACTGGTTTCGCCGTGGCGCTGACGGCAAGTTCCTGTGGCCGGGCTATGGCCAAAACGTCCGCGTGCTGAAGTGGATTCTGGAGCGCATCGAGGGAAAAGCCGCCGCGGTCGAGACCCCCATCGGGTTCGTACCGGCGCCCCAGGCGCTGGAACTGGAAGGCCTGGACATCCGCATGCAGACGGTGGAGGAGTTGCTCCGCGTGGAGCCGGCCGACTGGACTGCGGAACTCGATTCGATCCGCGATTTCTTCGGGAAGTTCGGCGGCGACCTGCCGCCCGCGCTACGCCAGGAGCACGAGCAGCTCCATCAGCGGCTGACCCGCGTGGTCATCCCACAGAAGTAAGTCCCTCTGCGAAAAGCACTCCTTGTTCGTCATGCTGAGTCCGCAGCAGCGGACGAAGCATCTCTCTGCCGGGATAGTTCATGGAAAGAGAGATTCTTCGCTTGCTCCGCTCGCTCAGAATGAAAGCATTAGAGCGGTTTGCGGCGCCACGCTTGCGGCCAGCCCTGGGGGAGCAAAAATCTACAGGAGAGATTCGATGGCCGCGTCCAGGGCGACATGAGTCTGAGGAAAGCCGTTGATGCTGTAGCTTGCTCCGCCCTGTTCACTGAAGTGGAAGAACCGGCTGATCTGGTAATCCTCGTCAAGGACGCTGAACACTTTTTCCGTTTCCGCGCGGCTGATGCCAAATGCTTCCAGCGGCACCGCGGCGCCGAAACTGCCCGCGGCAGCAAGATATTTCGCAACCAGCTCTTTGAGGCCCATGGGGTTTCCGGCTCGCTCGGAGGACCTTCCGGCGCCACGGCGCCGAATTGCTCCTCCTGACTGCTTCCGCTATCATAACGGGGCGCGGCGTAGTTTCGTCAACCCTTTGCTCGCCGCACCGCGCACTCAGCCCGAGGAGGAATCATGGCCGTATCCGCAGGACAAGCCGCGCCCGAATTTACGCTGAAGGACCAGAACCAGCAGGAAGTGAAGCTGGCGGACTTCCGCGGCAAGAAAAATGTCGTTCTGATTTTCTACCCACTGGACTGGAGCCCGACTTGCACCAAAGAACACGCCTGCATGGTCAACGACATGAAGCGCTTTGAGTCGCTGGATGCCCAGGTGCTGGGCGTCAGCGTGGACAGCGCATGGTCACACAAGGCCTTTGCAGAAAAGATGAACATCCACTATCCGCTGCTGGCCGACTTCAACCCCCGCGGCGCCATGGCCGCGAAGTATGGCGTCTATCTCGAGGACAAAGGCATTACCGGCCGGGCCATCTTTATCGTTGGCAAAGACGGCAAGGTAGCCTGGGCGAAGAACTACGACATCCCGGTCCTGCCGGACATCAACGAGGTGGCCGAGGCGCTGGCAGGCGTCAAGTAGCCGGCACGATTGAGGGACCGAAGCGGCGCGCCGCGCGATCAGTTCTTCGCCGGCGCGCTTTTCTTTGCCGCACTCTTCTTCGCAGGTGGGGTCTTTTTCTCCGGCGGCGGGGCGGGGGGCTTGGGTACCAGGTTGCGGACAAACTGCACCAATTGCCAGCGCTGCTCCTCGCTGAGTTGCTTCTTGAATGCAGGCATGGGCCGGCGGCCTTCGGAAATCTTCCAGAAGATTTCCCCCTCGGTCATCGAGCCAATTATTTTCGGATCGGTCAAGTCCTGAGGCTTCACCGAATACATATTCGCCTCAGGGCCGTCCCCCTTCCCTTTTTCGCCGTGGCAGTTGGCGCACTTGTCGTTGAACAATGCCGCCGCGGCAGCCAGCGCTTGCGGAGTCGCCGCCAGCGGGCTCTTCATGGCGTTGGCTTCCGGCGGGGCGTTCCATTCCTGGCTGCTGTGTGCGACGGCCAGCGCCGCAGCCACGGCGAGAAGGATGAGGACAGGGCTTGCTCTTTTCCGGAACAAATCGGACATCTTTCTCAGTCTACTCGATTCCGGGTGTTCACAGGTGGGGGCGAAGCGTGTAGATCAGGAGCGAAAAATCTGCCAGACCAAGGCGGCGTTGAGCGCCACGATCACCGCGGCGAGCGCCCATGCGATTCCCATCGTCCACGGCCGGTTGACAAACTCGCCCATCTTGGAACGATCGCTGGTGAAACGCACCAGTGGCACGACGGCGAATGGAAGCTGGAAGCTGAGAATCACCTGGCTGAGGATCAGCAGGCCGGTCACGCTGCTTTCGCCCCGCAATCCGATCACGATCACGGCGGGCACGATGGCCGAGAGACGCGTGATCAGCCGCCGCAGCCAGGGCTTCACACGCAGGTTCAGGAATCCTTCCATGACAATTTGTCCGGCCAGTGTGCCGGTCAGCGTCGAGTTTTGCCCGGATGCGAGCAGCGCCACGGCGAAGAGCGTGCTTGCCAGCGAGACGCCAAGAACAGGGCTCAAAAGTCTATAAGCCTGGCTGATCTCGGCCACCTGGGTCATGCCGTGGCTGTGGAAAGCCGCGGCGCCCAGCACCAGGATGGCGCCGTTGATGAACAGCGAAAAACCCAGCGCCAGAGTTGAGTCCAGGATGCCGAAGCGCACCGCCTCGCGCTTCCCTGCGGCGTCCTGGCCGAACGAGCGGGTCTGTACCAGGCTGGAGTGCAGATAGAGGTTGTGCGGCATCACCGTGGCTCCCAGGATGCCGATGGCGATGTACAACATCGCCGGATTACGCAGGACTTCGAGCGAAGGGACCGCGCCGCGCGCCGCCGCCGCCCACAACGGGCGGGCCAGAAAGATTTCGTAAGCAAAGCACAGTGAGATCACGCCGATCAGCGCGACGACGAACGCTTCGATCAGCCGGAAGCCGCGGTGCTGCAACGCCAGGATCAGCAGGACGTCGAAGCCGGTGAGCAACACTCCCCAGAAAATGGGGATGCCGAAGAGCAGCTCGAGGGCCACGGCGGAGCCCAGAACCTCGGCCAGGTCGCAGGCACCAATGGCCACCTCGCTCAAGAACCACAACCCGATGGACACCGGCCTGGAATAATGATCGCGGCAGGCTTGCGCCAGGTCACGGCCGGTGGCGATGCCCAGCTTGACGCACAGCGCCTGCAGAAACATGGCCATCAGGCTGCTCAGCAGGACCACGCTCAGCAGCCGGTAGCCGAACCGCGAGCCTCCGGCAACGTCGGTGGCCCAGTTGCCGGGATCCATGTAGCCCACCGCCACCAGGTATCCGGGCCCGGCGAAGGCCAGCATCTTGCGCAGGAATGAGGCGCCGGGCGGGATGCGGATGGTGCGGTAAACCTCGGGGAGCGAAGGCAGTCCTTCGGCCGCACGCCAGCCATACGTGGTGCGCGGCGCGGTGCTGAGAACGTCCTGAACTCTGTCTGCCATGGGCGCGTGAGAACGAGCTGACATTAACCTAGATTAATGCAAGGACTAAAGTACAGTTAATCTTGTGGCACAGTCAAGGTTTTCTTTTCCCGGCGTTGCCTCGGAGCCCGGCTGCGGCGCATGACCCGGCAGCGGGACCCGCGTCTGCTATAGTGGTGGCGGGTATAAACCGGAGGCAGCAATGGACGAACAGCCGAAACAGCCGCAGATCCAAATCAAAGCCGATGAGAAAGAGCTGCAGGGGCTTTACTCCAACCTGGTGATGCTGCACCACAACACCGAGGAGTTCTCGCTCAATTTCATCTATGTCTTTCCCAACGTGCCGCAGGGGAAGCTGCTGGCCAGCGTCATCGTGAGTCCGGGTCACGCCAAGCGGCTGCTGCGCGCCCTAGGAGAGAATATCTCGCGGTACGAAGCGCAGTTCGGACCGATCCCGGAATCGCCGCAGGGCGGGCCGGAGCCGAATGTGGGGTTCGTGCATTAGGAAGATGGGAGAGGAAAGACCAAAGAATAAATGACAACGCAGAGACGCGGAAGCTGTGAATTAACCCCCGTGCGGAAATCATCCTCAAACGCTCTCGCGTCCAGATGCCCTACAAACGATTTTTGGGGGGTGGGGATACATTTCCGGTCACCGAAAAACACACAAGAAATCAGCCAAATAGGTTTTTTCA
>JBGPJC010000067.1:0-22349 GCA_041485165.1 Terriglobia bacterium
GCCGACCGCCTCGCTGAGGATGAATCAAGCGAAAATAGTTCCGATCCTGCTCGCTGGTGGTCCTTCCCGCGGGCTTCCCTTCCCAAAGGCGCTGGCGCCGTTTGGCGGAAGGACTGCGCTCGAAATCGCTTTGGCGAACTGCGCGGCGGTAAGAGGACTTTCCACTCCGCTGGTCGTTTTGGGTAGCGCAGCTGCGCGCGTGGCGCCGCGAGTGCCCAAGGGTATCCGGATGGTGGTGAACCAACGATGGCGCGCCGGACAGCTTACTTCCTTGCTGGCCGGCCTGCGAAGAATGCCGGCCGGGAACGCGTTTCTGCTCTATCCGGTGGACCATCCGCTCATCACACCTGATCTGCTGCGCCGCCTGGTGCGCGCCTACCGCCAGAAAAACCAGGCCCAGGAGATCGTTCTTCCGATATTCCGCGGCCGGGTGGGTCATCCCGCCGTCTTTTCGCCCAGCATGCGGCAGGAGTTGCGCCGGGCGCAGACGGCGCGCGAGGTGGTCTACCGCGATCCGCGGAGGCTGCGAAAGGTCAAAGTGCGCACTCCGGCCATCTGGATGGACTTCGCCACGCCCGCCTCGTACCGCCGCTGCTTGCGCGCTTTCCTGCGTCAGCAGGATTCGTGAAGCGACGGAGTCCTTGACGGCCGCAATTGCATCTGAGAGCTTGACGAGGGAAAGGATCACCATGGATCTGAAAGCGGCTCGACAGCAGTTCCCGGCGCTCGGCAACAAAGTCTTTCTCGACGCGGCCTGCGTGAGCCTGGCGCCGCGCACGGCCACCGCGGCCATCGAGAAATTCCTGGACATGGCCCTGCTGTGCCCAGAGGCTTCTTCCACGCTGCATCACATCGCCATGGACGAGATGCGCTCTCAAGCACGTCCGATTGCGGCGAAGTTACTCAACGCGCGGGAAGACGAGGTCGCGCTGGTGGAAAGCACCACGCAGGGCTTATCGCTGGCCGCGCAGGCACTGCCGCTTGAGCGCGGCGACCGGGTGATGCTGTGTGACCTCGAATTCATGCAGGTGGCCATCCCCTGGTGCCAGTTGCAGGATCGCGCCGGAATCGAGATCGACGTGGTCGCCAGCCGTGGTGGACAAGTGACTGCCGAGGATTTTGCCGCGCGCATCACGCCGCGCACCCGCGTCCTGGCCATCAGCAATGTGCAGTGGTCCAGCGGATTCCGCGCCGACCTCAACGCCCTGAGCAAGCTGTGCAAGGACCGCGGCCTATGGCTGGTGGTGGACGCAATTCAACAGCTCGGCGCCGTCCCCATCGACGTGCAAGCGACACGCGTGGACGTGCTTACCTGCGGCGGCCACAAATGGCTGAACTCGCCCTTTGGCACCGGCTTTCTCTACCTCCGTCACGAGATCCAGCCCCGGCTGCGGCCGCCGCTGGCAGGGTACTTGAGTCTTGACCCACCCGAAGGCGGCTGGGGAAATTATTTTCAAACCCCCTCGATCCGCCCGGTGCGCGAATATGCCTTCGCCACCGAAGCTCGGCGCTACGAAGCCGGCGGAACGGGCAATTATCCCGGCGCCATCGGCCTGGCAGCTTCGTTGCAGTTGATCCTGGATCTCGGGCAGGAGCGCATCGCCGACCACATCCGCGGTCTCACCGATCAATTGATTGCAGGGCTCGATCGTCAGGGGGTCGAGGTGGTTACACCTCGCGCACCGGCAAGCCGCGCCGGCATCGTCACCTTCACGCTGGGCCAGTCCCAGCAAAACGTCGCCCTGATGGAACATCTCCTGGCGCGGAAGATTCTGGTTTCAGTGCGCTATACGTCCAATGTGGGAGGCGTGCGCGTTTCCTGCCATTTCTTCAACTCCGCTGAAGACCTCGAGCGCCTGCTCGAAGGCGTGGGCGATTTCCTGCGGGGAAAGTCTCAGTGACAGAGGGCGATCTTCGATTGCCGCTTGGCTAGCCTTAGCGGCGACCGGGCGCAAGATAAGACAAGACGTGTTCGGGGCACGGTACCGCGACGCGCAGCTCGGGGTCGGCCGCAGGTTCCTCCACCACGGTGTGCAGCGGCAATACCCCTGCCCAGATCTCCAGGGCATAATCCTCTGCTTCGTCATGTGGCGGGCCGGTGCGGATTTTCGCCGAGGCCTCGGTCAAGGGCAAAGCCAGAACAATAGTGGCTTTCAATTCCTGTTCGCTGGGCTGGCGGACGTAATCCCAGCGGCCGGGAATGATCTGCTCGGAAACCGCGCGCAGCGCGCGCAGCTTTTCCTCGCGCTCCGCCACAAGAGTTGCGCTCCCCAGGATCACCACCGAGCGGTAATTCATAGAGTGATGAAACGCCGAGCGCGCCAGCACCAGGCCGTCCAGCAGAGTCACCGTGACGCAGACCGGGATGCTCTTCTCCAGCGATCGCAGCATGCGGCTGGCGGCTGAGCCGTGAATGTAGAGAGTGTCCCCCTCGCGCCCGTATCCGGTGGGAATGACGAAGGGCTGACCGTCGGCGACGAAACCGACATGGCAGAGAAACGCCTGGTCGAGGATGGAGTAAATCGTTTCTCGGTCGTAGGCGCCGCGCTCCGGCAGACGTCTTACCTGCGTCCGCGGTGTGGGTTCGATGTGCGTGCTCATGGTCGCAGATTAGCGGAGAAAGCGCGCACCGGCCAGAGCCAATTTGACTCGGCCGAAGCAGGCCGCTTTCTCAATTTGGCTCAGGACCGGGCGGCGTAAAGTCGCCCCACGGAGATTCCCGGAATCGTAGGGGCGAGTTTACCTCGCCCTGGGCGGCGTAAAGCCGCCCCTACGACGTTTTGCGGAGGAAACCGAAGGAGCAAGCGGAGAATCCCAAAACCAGCAATCCTGTTCCGGCGATGGCCAGTGCCTTGGGCAGACCGCCGGCATGGGGAGTTTGGAGCAGGACACCAAGCGGGAAAATCACGGCGCCGGCGATCATGGCCAGCGCCAGCAGGCCGCGCAGCCGTTCAGAGAATGCTACGCGGTCGAACAACAGGCCGAGAAGGATCAGCACCATGGCCAATCCTGACCAGTGGGAATGCGCATCAACTTCGCGCACGTAGGAGTATTGCGCTGCGCTGTAATCCTGGAGCGCGGATTGAGAAGCGGGCATGTCGCGATTCGCCGCCTCGGCGAAGGCAGTAGCCAGCGCCCCTCCGATGTGGTCGAGTTTCTGATGTTCGAAGATGACCGCGTACACCAAGCCGTCAAACATCCCCCAGAGGACGAGAGCAAGTCCGGAAATCAGGAGCAGCTTCTGCGAGCGGGTCATCGCCGGCCTCCCGCGGCGCGGACACTGGAATCGGCCTTGCCGGTAAAGCGCAGGATTCCAGTGAGCATCCCGAACAGCGCTAGGATGGCCAGCGCGCCTCCGGCGTCGGCGATTCCGCCGGCAACCAGGCCCCAGCGCAACTCCAACAGGACAAAGATGGGCAGAATAGCGCCGCCCGCAAGCAGGAGCACAGCCCAGCGCCGCCGCCAGCGGTCGCTGAGGAAAACGTAGGGCTGAAAGAAGCCGGCCATCATGGCCAGCAATCCGAATTCAATAATGTGCGAGTGCGCCGCGATTTTCACCGCGTGGTCAGCCTGCAGATACCCGTAGCCGTTGAGCGCAGCGACCGTGCTGGCGGGCAGCTCGGCGCCGCCCGGATCGAGAGCGGCAGACTGGGCGATTGTCTCCAGGAGGGTGTGGTCCAGCTTTTCGTGGGCATCGAGATCCACAGCGGCATACCAGACGCCTTGCACGAAGCCGGCAAGAATCAGCACCATGCCGCCGGCCATCAGCAACCGGCCGCACCAGCTCCGCCCGCCCAGCATTTGATCCTCTGCCGTGACGGCGTTGATGCCGGACGCGCGGCGGAATAAACCCGCAAGAAACCCTGCACCGGCAAGGATCACCAGAAATCCTCCGGTATCGGCGATTATGCTGGCCCAGCCGATGGACTGGAGCGGGCTGTATGCCAGGCCCACATAGGGGATGGCAAAGACGCCGACCGGCAGAACGACGGCCCCGGTGATTAACAGCACCGCCAGACGTTTTTTCACAGCTTCCGACAGGTGGACGTGCGGCAGAACGATGGCGATCAGCATGGCCAGGTAGCCAAAAACAATCATGTGCAGGTGGGCGTCCACCTTGGTGCCACGGTTCTCGAGAAAACCGCCAATGGCATTGAAGTTTTGCAGGACGCCGGCGACGTCTTTGGCGCGCACGGCCATTGCCGCCGCGGCCAGGGCCTGGCCGACCCGTCCGGCATTGGGGTGCAGGATGAAGACCGCGAAAATGTCGCCAAAGATGGTGCCGCAGAGAAACAGTGCCATGCCGCCGGCGACGAGCAAGCGCCGAGCGCTGAGCGCGGGGAAGGATGCGGCGTCCTGCGCAACGCCGGCGATGGTGTGATCGGCTAAGGCCACGTTGAGGCTCTAGGACTTGACGCGCAGACCCATCTTTTCCAGGCGCGGAAGGACTTCCTGGCAGAAGTAGGGCAGCTCATCCACGTAATTGACAAAAGCAACGGTCGTGCCATCGAATCCCGCGGCGCTGACCCGGGCCAGCTCGCCGGCGACATGGTCGGGGTCGCCGATGATCGGAAAGACGCCGTGGCCACCGGCAAAGCGATCGCGGAAAGCCTTGAAGTGCTCCGGCGGAAATGACTGCGCGTGAAGCCCTTGCAATTCCATCAGGTGGTCCACGGCGGGCCAGTCGGCATTCTCCTCGGCGTAGTAGTGGTGGTAGTCCTGGGCTTCCTTCGTCGTTTTTCTGCAGACGACATAAGTGGTGGTGAAGATGCCCACTTGCCTGCCGGTTTCCGCTGCCTTGGTCTTGACGTCTTTCACATCCTGCGCGCCTTTTTCCGGGCTGACCAGGACCGTGAACAGGAAATCGCAGTTACGGATGGCAAACGCGCGGCCGGCGCCCGACGAGCCGGCATTCATGATCACCGGACGTGTCCCGCCGTAGGGCTTAGGCTCGGCTCTTACGCCTTTCAGTTTGATGAAGCGGCTGTTGAAATCGAACTCGCCGGGAGTCTCCCAGATCATGCGGATGGCGTCCAGCCAGTCCTGGCCGTACTCGTAGCGCGTATCGTGCTCGCGCTGGGCGATGCCGAACATGTCGAATTCATCCTGGTTCCAGCCGCAGACCACGTTGAGTCCGAAGCGCCCTTCGCTGATGTGGTCCACGGTGACAAACTGCTTGGCGGCGAAGATGGGATGGACCAGCGGGGCGTGCACGGTGCCGAAGACGGTGATGCGTTTGGTCTTGGCCAGCAGCCCGCAGGCCCAGGTGATGGTTTCCAGCGTTGAGCCTTCGAAGTCGGTCTCACCACCGTAGCCTTTCCAGCGGGCGATGGGCAGCATGAACTCGATGCCGGCATCGTCGGCGAGCTGCGTCAGACGCAGGTTGTTGGGCCAGGTGGATTGCCAGCGCTCGGGAACCTTGGTGACGGCCATGCCTGAGGAGCAGTTCGGCGCGAAGATCCCCAGTTTGAGTTTATTGGCGTTGAACATGGAAGCGTTGCGTCGAATCATCGGCTCGACCCTCGAATAAAATTTAACTGCGCATGGAAATAACCGAGCAAGGTCCCAGGACAAAGCGGGAGACGGTCAAAGGGCAGTCCGCCGCTCGCCGGAATCTCATTCCGGGACGAACATCATAAACTGTAAGAAGCTTTCTGCGAGGGGAAAAGAACGGGGGCCCGCGGTGGCGGGCCCCCGGACAAGCTAGAAGGAGAACCGCAGCGCGATCTGGATCTGCCGCGGGTTGAAGACCGCGCGCGGAGTGCCGTAGTTGGGGTTGGGCGAGCCTTCTTTGAAGAAGGGGCCCGCACCGCAAGCCGCCGGCACCGGGGTCACGTTGCAAAAGTCCGCCGAGCCATAGGCCGTGTTGAAAAACCTGATGTTCACGGTGTTCAGGAGGTTGAAGGCTTCGGCGATAAACTGCAAATTCTTCTTATCCCCGATCTTGAAGGAGCGGGAGAGGCGCAGGTCGACCGATTGGAGAGTGTCCCCCCGGAAGGTGTCGCGATTCTCGAGTCCCACGCGGTCGTTGGTTCCAAAGATATCGCCGTTGGTGTCGGAACCCGAGAACTTGGTGAAGTGTTGCGGCGACTGCAGGGTGAGAATAATCCCGAAGTCAAAGTCGCGGATAAACATGTTGGCCGTGGCAGGAGTGGAGAGCACGGCATTGCCGACGAAACGGTGGCGGACATCGTCGGCAGAAAGCGCACGCTCGGCGCGGAAGTTCAGCGTGTCCTGGGGGATCAGGACGAAGCTGGGGTTGGGGCCGTCGTCAATGCCCTTCGACCAGGTATAGCTGATCCCGTAGGAGAAGTGATGGCTGAAGCGCTTGCTGACGTTGACCAGCAATCCGTCGTAGTTCGAGCGCCAGCGGGAGGCGGCCTCGAAATATATGGCGAAGTTGGCGGCGCACGGCAACCCCTGGTTGATGCAGCCGGTGCCCGGGAAGGGCCCGTTCGGCACGGCCACGGAGGGGGTCACGGGATAAGTGCCCGTGCATTGCGCCGAAGGCGCCAGGGCGAAAGTGAACGGGGCATAGTAGACATTCTTGCAGCCGCCCACGCCCTTGGAGTTATGCACGAATACCTGGGCGCTGGGCAAAGGCTGGTTCACGTTGTAAAAACTGCCCAGATGAACTCCCTTCACCCGGAGGTAAGTGACGCTGACGGTGGTGTCCTTCAGGGGATCGAATTCCAAGCTCAGGCTGGATTGAATCCCGTAGGGGTTCTGGTGGGTCTTGTCAAACCTCACGACGGTGGAAGGACCGAGGAAGCCGCAGCCGGCGATGACGCCGCCCGGGCAGAAGCCCAGCGGGGCGGAGTCGGGATAGTTGGCGGTCGTGGCGGGAGGAGCCGGCAACAGGGCGCTGAGCGCCAGGTTGTTGATGAATGGCGAACTGGCGAAGGCCCAGAGTAAGTTATTGGAATTCGCGTCATTCAGGACGCTGTCGCGGCCGGGGTACTTCGCCAGACCGGCGCAACAGGGCTTTTGGGCCAGCAGGAGAGGCGAGGGAATGATGCCGTGGAACAGGCCAGCGCCCACGCGGACCACAACATTACGCTTAGTTCCGATGTTGTAGGCGATGCCCGCGCGCGGGTCGAAATTGTTGTACTGGTTGTTGAGCAGCTCTTTGGGCCAGGTCTCAAACTCCCAGCGCAGACCGAAGTTGACGGTCATGCGATTGCTGGCGCGCCACTTGTCCTGCACGTAGAAACCGTTGTAGGTGTGGTCGATGGTGGCCTTTTCCTGATTGCGAATCGCGGACGAAATCGCGCCGCCTTGATAAACGGACGTGGCCAGCGTGGGCTCGGTGAAGGTTGGCGCCGTGACGCGCTCGAAGAAAATGACGAAGGGGTCCGGGCACTGAACATTGACGGGACAGCCGGCTGCGCCGTCAGTCCCCAGGAAAGCCTGGAGACTGCCGAAGTCGGCCTCAAAGGGGTAGAACAGCGGGAAGGATTCGGTGGTGCGGACCAAGTTGAAGTTCCCGCCAAAACTGGTGGTGTGCCTGCCCAGGTTGAGAGTCACGTTGTCCACCAGCTCAAACCGGTCCTCCTTATAGAAGTCCGGATTGCCGCGGTTCACACCGGTCGTAAACGTGTTGCCCACCTCGAGATGGGGCTGGGTGGTGACCACCGGGAAATCAAAGGAGCGGTGGGCATACTGCACGCGCGCCTCGTTCACCACCTTGGAGGAAAACAAGGAAGTCAGGTTGCCGACCAGCGACTGGTCGCGGAAAAAGTTGTTCTTAAACGCAGAGGGCAGGTCGAAGCCGTCGTTCAGCGGCGATTGGTTGGTGTACCGGCCGTCGGTGACGAAATAGCGCACGGTCAGGTTCTGCCGGTCGTTGATATTGTGGTCCAAACGGATGAACCCGTTGTCGGTGTCGCCGGTGCGTAGGACATTCAAGCCTTTCGGCTCGGCAGGCAGATGAAAGATATTCACTTTCACGTTGTCAATGTTGCTGAGCCCCCCGGGGTTTGCCGCATTGGGCTGGCTATTGGCCAGAACCACCGAGTTGTAAAACGGCGATTCGGCGCGCCTCTGGCCTTCGTAGTTGGCGTAGAGGAAGGTGCGGTCTTTCTTGATCGGCCCGCCGATAGCGGCGCCGAACTGGTTCTGCCGCAGGACATTCAACCCCGGAGCTTGGAGGATGCTCTTGGCGTCCATTTTGTTGTTGCGGAAGTAGTCGTAGACCGAGCCGTGCCATTCGTTGGTGCCGCTGCGGGTGATGATGTTTATCACGCCGCCCACCGCCCGGCCGAACTCGGTGCTGTAGCTGGTATTCACCACGCGAAACTCACGCACCGAATCCTGCGGAGGCGTAGCGCGCTGGATGCCGGAGACCGTGGAAATATCGTCGGCCCCGTCCACGGCGATGAAATTGTAGTGAATGTTCTGGCCGGCAAAAGAAAGCTTGGTGACCGGCTCGACGATCACGTCGGTGCTGCCCGAGGTGGTGTCGCCAATCTGCACGGCGGGCGAGAGCAGCGCGAAATCAATAAACTGGCGGCCATTCACCGGCAGGTTTTCGATCTGCCGCGCCTGGATGACCGTGCTGACCTGGGTGCGGGTGGGCTCGGTGACCTCGCTGGTGGCCTCTACGGTCACCTGCTGCCTGATCTCACCGACTTCCAGGGAGAAATCGAGCGTGGCCACCTGGCCAACCTGGAGAACGACGGATTTCGCCTGGTTCTTAAAGCCCTTGGACTGGGCAGTGATAGTGTAGGTGCCGGCCTGCAGTGCCCCGATCTGGTAAACTCCGTCGTCACCCGCTGCCGTGTTGCGGGCGATACCGGTCGCCGAATTGGTGGCGGTTACCGCAGCCTTGGGGATGACCCCGCCGGAACTGTCGGTGATGCGCCCGCCCAGGGTAGCGGTCACAGTCTGTGCCGCCGCCGGGACGTTGACACACAACAACAAAAGAATAAGGCCTGCACAGGCCTTAAAGCATGCACACTTCATCGCGATTTTCTCCCTTGAAGGCTCCACCCCAGTTCGGAGCTACTCCAGCAATCGTAATTTCACTTTCAAACCAAACATTTGTCAAGGCATATCCCATAGATTGACGGTCTGTTTGCCAACCTGGATTCGGCTGGGGAAGGCGAGCAGCATGTCAGGTCGCCGGCCGGGTAACCTGCTCCAACCCCTCTTATCGCAAAGTGAATCGCCTTTCCGATTGGAAAATGGCTATGCTGATTAATCATTTGACACTAAGATTGGGTGCTCTGGGGTGGCGGATGAGGGACCTTCGAAAAACCTTGTGGTGGAGTGTGGTCATCGTCCTGTTCGGGCCGCTCTATCTGGCGGCTCAGGGCACCACGACGCAAATAGCCGGCGGTACAGGGACCAGCCAGGCTTTCGGCACAGCCAGTATGGTTGTGAATATCCGGCTCCCCAATGAGGAGCCCCTGCCGGTCACAGCCACGGTACGGCTGACTGTCCCCAGCGCCAAGTACGACGCCTCGACGCCCTCCGCACAGAAGTCCCATGCCGAATTCAAGAATCTGCCCCTGGGAAGTTATGCGCTGGAAGTTTCCGCCCCCGGCTACGCCACCGTGCAACTCGGTGGAGAGCTCGTCGAGCCCGGCAAAACGGTCCTGATGAACGTTTATCTGCGTACCATTTCGAAGGAAGCGGCCCCCTCAGGCACCTGGGTCCCTGCCCTGCCCGCTCGGATCAACAAAGACTTTGGCAAGGCGGTGGACGCGATTCGCGCCGGCAAGCTCACCGAGGCGGATAAGTACGTCCATTCCATCATGCACTCGGCCCCCGGGCATCCCGAAGTCAATTACATGGCCGGGGTCTACTACTACCTCCTGTCGAAACCGTCCATCGCCCAGTCTCTTTTCCTGCAGGCCGCCTACCTGAACCCCGACTCGGATTCTGCCGCCCGGGCGCTCGGAGGCTTGCTTTATCGCCAGAAGAACTATGTATGGGCGGCGCGAGCATTCGAGAGCGCGCTGGCGGCGCGCCCGAATTCCTGGGACCTGGAGTGGGCCCTGGCCAGCACTGCTTTCCAGATGCAGGATTACCAGCAGACGCGCGTACACGCCGGCCGCGCGCTGGCCCTGGGGGGAAGCCTGGCCCCGCAGGTGGAGCTGCTGGCAGCGTTTGCCGACGCCAAATTGCGCAACTGGGCGCCGGCCCGTGAGGGAGCCAAGTTATTCCTGCAACACGCGCCGAAATCGGCGCTGGCCCCCACCGCGGAAGAAATCGTGCGCGGCGCCAGTGTCCAGGAGACATTTTTCGCCGGCCTCGAGCAGCCCTTTGCCCCGCCCATCGAGCGCTTCCAGGCCACACTGGTCACGCTGGATATGTTCGAGCCGCGCGTTCCGGCACGACTGTGGGCTCCGCCGGATGTGGCCGATGAGACTCCGCCGGTCGCGGCAGGCGTGACATGCTCCGCGGAAAAACTTCTGGCCCAAGCCGGAAAGAATATGCAGAGGCTCACCCACGAGATGGGGCAGATTGGGGCCACGGAGGAGATCGAGCAAGCTGAGTTGGACGGCGTGGGCAACGCCACAAAGGTGGCCAAGATTCACACCCGCTATCTGGCTGAGGTGCGCGAGATGCGCCAGAACGACCTGAGCGTGGAGGAGTACCGCGAGAGCGACGTCCCCAGTCCGACCAAAGGCTCGGCCCCGATGTCTCACGGGTTGGTCGCCCTGGCGCTCATCTTTCATCCCAAATACGTTTCCGACTTCGATATGAAATGTGAAGGATTGGGCCAGTGGAACGGACGTCCCGCCTGGCAGGTCTACTTCCAGCAGCGCCGGGACAAGGAAGCCCGCATCCGCGTTTACAAGGCCGAGGCGCAGGTCTTTCCTGTCCAGCTCCGCGGACGCGCCTGGATGGACCAGAATAACGGTGAGATCCTCCGCGTCGAAACCGACCTGGTTGAGCCGATCGTCCCTCTCCGCCTGGAGCAGGAACATCTGATCGTGGATTATGGCGAAGTCGTCTTCCAGCAGGGGAGGAGCCGCTTCTGGCTTCCCTCCACTGCCGAGCTCTACATTCACTTCCGTGGCAAGCTTTTCCGCGTGCGGCACAAGCTCGAGAAATATGTTCTCTTCTCCGTGGATACCAAGACGGACATCAAGGCACCCAAAGAGCCGCAATAGTTCACGACGACCCTGTGCCTGTTGCTGCAAGCTGGTCCCCTTTCATCTCCGGGGGGTCTCTTCCGGGAACTCGCCAGGCCTCGCTGCCGAATTCCATGTGCTAACCTTAAGGCAGAGTGGCCTCCGGGAGCGCCGGCCGGCATCTCCGGCGTCAGGAGTTGGTATCTTACGATTGGCTGTAACGCCGTAGCGCTTTGAACAGTCGTAATTCTTCGGGAGACCGGGTGAGATGAATCGTTCCAGTTTGACGTGGGGAAGTCAGTTCGCCTCCATCGGCTCGTTGCTGTGCCTTTGCATGGCCATTGGCCTGTTTGCGGCTGCGGCCGTGGCACAGATCCCCCAGGGCACTCTGGCGGGAGTGGTGGTGGATTCCTCCGGAGGACGTGTCCCCGGCGCGATAGTAATTGTGGAAAAAATCAATTCGCCGCTGGTGCGCAGCACGAAATCGAACGCGCTGGGAGAATTTCGCGTCGGGCCGCTCGAGCCCGGTGAATACCGCGTAATCGTTGACGCCGGCGGCTTCGCCAAATTCACGACAACAGTTACTGTCGCGGTCAGCTCGACACCGACACTGCATGTCACCCTGCTGCCGCAGACGCGCGTCGAGCAGGTGCGCGTCGAAGGAAAAGAAACGACGCTCTCTTCGCAGCCGCTGGAAACCACCAGCAGCGTGCAAAAGAATGTCATCTTCGCCGGCGACCTGGAATCCGTGCCGCTGGCCGCGCGCAGTTTTGCGAACATCGCCTACCTGGCGCCGATGACCGCACCGGTCGAGCCCTCCGACCCCACCAAGGCGCGCATCACCGCAGTTTCCTTTGCCGGCAGCTCCGGGCTGAACGTGGATCTTTCCGTGGACGGCGGCGACAACAACGACGATTGGATCGGCGGCTTCCTGCAGAACTATTCGCCGGAAGCGATCCAGGAGTTTGCCGTGCGCACGGCGCAGTTCGACGCCGACACCTCGCGCACCAACGGCGGCTCGATCATCATCTCCAGCCGGCGCGGAGGAGACAACTGGCACGGCGGGCTGGCGGCCTACATTCGCAACAGCGCTCTCAATGCGCGCAATCCGCTGGATAACCCCGCTCCCGAACCCAAGCAGCCGTTCTCGCGCTACAACGGTGTGGCTACGCTGGGCGGACCGCTGGTCAAGGACAAGCTGTGGTTCTTCTCCTCGTTCGAATATATTGATGAAAATGCCAGCGTCTCCTACAGCTCCAACAGCCTGAACGAGTTCAATTCCCTTTCGCAACTGGCCTCGAGCGGGGCCATCAACAGTGCCGTAAGCCAGGTGATGGCTTCCGGCGCCCTGGGAGGATTGATTCCGGGGGCCGTGAATTCGATCAGCGTGCCCAGCTCGGTGGGCGTGCCCTTCCGCGATGCCTTGTTTTCCACGCGCGTGGATTGGGCGCAGTCTTCGCGCTCACACTGGTTTTTGCGCGGGTCGCTGGACCGCTATCGCACCGAGAACGCCCTGGTGCAGCAGGCCTCGCTGCCCTCCACCGGCGCCACCACCGTCTCCAACTACTACAGCATCCTGGTCAACCAGCAATACCAGTTCAGTCAGAGCTGGCTGGGCTCGCTGACCCTGCAGGCCAACAGCTTCCACCTCACGCAGACGCGGAACTCCAGCTTGGGGCTGGCGCTGGCGTTTCCGGTCAGCTCGACTTTCCACACCATCTCGGGCTTCGAGACGTTTGGCGACAATCAGTTTGCCACGCCCATCACCGCTTTCCCGATTGAGCGCGACCAGCAGAAATACCAATTCCGCTACGATCTCCACCGCTCCGGCGCCCGGCACGCTCTCGCCGCCGGCGTTAACTTTATCCACGAGCCGGTGCTGCGCGGGCGTCTGGCGGACAGCCCGGTGCTGCTGGTGGTCTTTCCCAATGATCCGAGTTTCTACCTCAACCCCGCGAACGCGGGCGCGTTCAACACCGACTTCACCGATCCAAACAACCAGACCATCGTGCCGCCGGGGGTGAGCGGGCGCTTCTCCCAAAGCCTCCGCCGGCTGGGCTTTTTCGCGCAGGATTCCTGGCGCGTGCATCCGCGTGTGACGCTCAACTACGGATTGCGCTACGACACCACGTTCGGACTTTTCCGCGCTTCGGGCCGCGAGCAGAACCAGAACCCCACGGTGATAGCCCTGGCCGCGCTGGGGACGCCGTTGCCGATCCCCACGGGGATTCCCCACGATTACCGCGGCGCCGTCTCCCCGCGCCTGGGCGTCGCTTATGCCCCCGGCGATTCCGGGAAGATGGTGATCCGCGCCGGATTTGGTCTCTACTACAACGACCTCGCCCAGAACGGCTGGGCGGAAGCCTTCCAGGCGGTGAACGGGACGCTGGGCGGGCCATCGTCGGTGATTGATGCGCGCTACCACACGCCTTATGCCATACAGGCCAGCGCGGGAGTCGAGCGCGAGCTGGGAAAGAATTGGCGCGTGAACGTCTTCTACGAGCACCAGCAGGGCGTGCACCAGTACCGCCGCTACCAATACATCAGCGGCATCTCGCTGCCGGCCGCAGCGCCGGATGTGTCCGTGTTCCGCACCGACAACCGCTCACGCTTCGACGGCGTCTCGTTCGTCGTGCAGCACCGCTTCGCCAGCCGCTTCGACCTGACCGCGCACTACACCCTGGCCAAGGCGACCACGTTTGGCGCCACGGTGGGCGAGTTGTTCGACTATGTCAACGGCGTCTCCGACGCGCGCAACGCTTTTGGCCCCGGCGAGCACGGGCCGTCCGGAGAAGACATCCGCCACCGGCTGGTGATTGTGGGACGCGTCGAGCTGCCCTGGAAATTCGAGGTCAGCACGCTATCGCAGTTCGAGAGCGCGCGGCCGTTTACCATTGGCACGCCCGTGGACGTCACCGGCGACGGAGTGACCAGAAACGACCGCGTGGTGGTCAACGGCGTGCAGACTTCACTCGACCAGTTCCGCGGCACGCCTTTCTATCAGGTGGACCTGCGCATCAGCCGTCCCGTCAAGATCGGCGAGCGCGTCACCGTCCAGCCCTTCGTCGAATTCTTTAACTTCTTCAACCGCGTGAATTCCGGAAACAACTACGTGGGAGATATCGGCGCGCTGAACCTGCCTCCCGGCCAACTCACCGATGTCACACGGATTTGTCTCGACGCGGCCTGCACCACCACCGCGCCGATCACCAGCCCCAACCAGTTGCGCAAACCGGCAGGCGCGCTGGGCGATTTCTTCGGCCCAGGGACCACGGTGGGGATTCCCTTCGCGGCGCAGTTCGGGATCCGGATCAGCTTCTAATTCCCTCCAGATACGCGAGTCGTTATGAATGTTTGTTACGACTCGAAAACGAATACCCTGAGCATCATGCTCGAAGAAAATGTCGCCGTTGCGGAGAGCGGCGAAGATACATCAACTGTGTCGATATCTATCGTGATAGCCTGCGCAAGCAACACTTCGAGTGATAGGGTCCTCTTGGAGAAGCGATCGTGGCCGACAAATCACCCGGTCCGTTAGACCAAACGCAGAAGCCCGTCGTCGTGAAGGATGGCACTTCGCCCCAGGCAGCCGCCCCCAAGGCTGGACCCACAGGAGCCGCAGCCCCTTCTCCAACTCCCACCGTACTCAAAATCGAAATCACGGCCCCGAAACCCGCCACCATTTTTTCGATTACTGCGGAACCGAAAATGCCCGTGATCGAGGCCATTGCCACAATTGTTGGCGCTACCACCGATCCGACGGCAACCACATCCTTTGAATGGACAGCAAGGATTGTCTTCGATTCCGGAAAATGCCCTAGTGGGAAGAAAACGGGGGGAGGGACACGAACCACTGCCTCTCCGGATGTGACCAAGGCTGTAGTCGGTGGAAAATTTACGCCGGAGTTCACTCAAATCCGTGGCGGAGATCTCACCCTTTCGGTGAAAGCCACCGTGGGCAACCAAGTGTTGGAGGCAAAGACCGATGGCCTGAAGATCCAAGGCACCAACCCGAGTACCTCCGTCGTGGTGGCGGCCCTGTCGGATGACACCCATCGCAAGATCGCCTGCCAGGAAAGCACAATGAAACAATTCCTGGCTGCCCCTGAGGAAGCTGGCGCGATTTATCCGTACTTCAGTGGAGACAAACTTCTAGGCGTGGGCATTTGTCAGCTTACCCGTCCAGCCCCCACCGATGACGAGATCTGGAGTTGGAAAGCCAATATTGAAGCAGGCGAGAAGTTGTACAAAGAAAAGAAGGGAACCGCGAAGTCCTATCCCAGAGATGTGAGGAATTCTGCGAAGTTTCAAGCCTTGGTCAAAAAGTATACCGACGGGCTGAAAGCGCCGGCCAAAGCTCCCGAGCCCGCGGCTAAGGCTCCCGACCCCGCCGCCAAGGCTCCTGCCCCCGGGGACAAGGTTCCTGACCCCGCGGCCAAGGCTCCTGCCCCCGCGCCCAAGGTTCCTGTCCAGGTGACGGTCAAGGTTCCCGATTACACCGCTGAGGAATTGGAAGACGACACCATCCGAGGCTTCAACGGCTATGCTGGAGCCGACGGTTTCGGCAACCCCTTGCATGAGTTCAGGATCCAGGTGGATAAGGATGGCGCTCTGGTGGTTGACGGCGATCCGACAACCGGGACGGTGAATGCCAAGTGGGAACGGGTCCCGGCCGCTGACCGGGGAACTTCGGGTGACCCTAGTTATGTGAGCAATGTGAAGAAGAGATCGCCGCAATGCAAATAGTTGGCGCGTAGCCCCCTCTATCCCGTAATTCTTTTCTCCTTTCGACAGCAGACGACACCAGTCGAATCGCGCCGCGTCAGTTCACAGTGAGATTGACGTTTCGAGGGTGCGCCACCCTCGCCATAGCTAGGATGGGCTGTCGGCCCCGATGCTTCCCAAGGAATTGATGCGTTGCTAGGAGATGGTGCGCGCGTTGACGGTTTCGGCGGGCTCGCCCACGAGCATCCCCTGCGCAGCAAGCAGCTCTCGGGCTTCGGCGCGGATTTGCGGCAGGCGCCGGGCAAACAACGCCGAGCCCACCAGGCAAACCACGCCACCGATGGCAACCGTGCGCGGCGCGCCAAGCCGCGCGGCGGTGAATCCTGCGCCGAGAGCCCCGATGGGCGCCATGCCCATGAACATCATGGAATACAAGCCCATCACCCGGCCGCGCAGGTGGTCCGGGGCCATGGTTTGAAGCATGGTGTTGACCGTGGCCATTTGCAGCATCACCGAATAGCCCGTCGGCACCAGCACGGCCATCGAAAGCCAGAATGAGCGCGACATCGAGAAGAGGATCAGGCAAAGCCCAAATCCGGCCGAAGACATGGCCACCAGCCGGCTCAGTCCGCGCAGGCCGCTGCGCATGGCCAACGTCAGCGCGCCCATCGTGGCGCCCACCCCGATCGCGCACATCAGCATCCCCAGCCCGCGCGCGCCGCCGTGCAGAATTTTGTCGGCGAAGATGGGCATCAGGACGCTGTAGGGCATTCCGGTCATGCTGACCAGGGCGATCAACAGCAGCAACGCCAGGACCGGCCCGGTGCGCCAGGCGTAACGAAAACCTTCAAAGACGCCGGGATTCTGCGCAGCGCCATCCGCACGCGGCACGGGCGGCGCGAGTCTCATCAGCAGCAGGCCAATAATCACCGCGATGTAGCTGACGGCGTTGACCAGGAAGCACCAGCCCTCGCCGATGCTGGCTACCATGATGCCCGCCACCGCCGGACCAATCACGCGCGCGCCGTTGAACATCGATGAGTTCAGGCCGATGGCGTTGATCAGGTCTTCCTTCCCTACCATTTCCACCAGGAAGGACTGCCGCGCGGGGATGTCGAAGGCGTTGACGGTGCCGAGCAGCGCGCCCAGCGTAATGATTTGCCACACTTGAATGCGACCGGTCAGCGTCAGCCAGGCCAGGATAAACGCCAGCAGCATCGAGGCGATCTGCGCGAAGACTACGATGCGATGCTTGCGCAGCCGGTCGGCGACGATCCCGCCAACGGTGGCAAACAGGAACACGGGGATCTGCGAAGCGAATGCCACCGTCCCCAGCAGCACTGCTGAACCAGTCATGCGATAGACCAGCCAGGACTGCGCCACGGTCTGCATCCACGTGCCGATCAGGGAAATCATTTGCCCGGCGAAGAAGAGCTGAAAGTTGCGATACCGCAGCGCGCGCACCTTGGCGGGAACCCGTGAGGACGAGCTTCCCTGCGGCACTTCCTGGTCAGAGGGATCCAGCGAACGGGTTGGCGAGTCCTTCATCGGAAACCAGACGAGCCTCAATTGTAGCGGAGAGGCCCGCGATTGGACTGCCTGATTTGATTCTTTGTGACGCAAGTACGTTGCGCGCGCACGGCGGAGGCCAAATTGGCGGTACGTCTATTGGCGGGCCAAGGAAAAAGATTTAACACAGAGTTCACAGAGAGCACAGAGAACACAGAGAGGACGGAGAGCACCCTTCGCTTCGCTCAGGGCAAACAGAGAGCACGGAGGGCACAGAGGCACAAACGAATCGGGGCCTATTGAGAGGAACTTGTGAGACACAACACTAGAATGTGATCTTGTGCTCGCGGTCGGGCGTGGGCCAGCGCGAAGTGACCACTTTGGTTTCGGTGTAAAAATGCACTGCGTCCTTGCCCAGCGCGTGCAAATCACCGAAGAACGAGCCTTTCCATCCGGCAAACGGCAAGTAAGCGGAAGGCGCCGGCACGCCGACGTTGACCCCCACCATACCCGTCTGCACGCGGCTGGCGAATTCTCGCGCTTCGGCGCCCGATCCCGTGAACACCGACGTCGCGTTGCCATAGGATGACGTGTTGACCAGGTCCACGGCTTCGGCAAGGTCCTTCGCGCGGATAATGGAGAGCACCGGGCCGAAGATTTCTTCGCGGGCGATGCGCATCTGCGGGGTGACGCGGTCGAAGATGGTCGGTCCGACGTAGTAGCCCGTGCTGGCATCGTGCGGCTTGACGCCGCGGCCATCGCGTACCAGCGCCGCGCCTTCCTGTTTGCCGGTTTCGATGTATTGCTCGACGCGTTCCTGCGCGGCGCGGTTGATCAGCGGGCCCATCCCGGTCTTGGGGTTTTCGCCCGAGCCGACGGCAATTTGTCCGGTGGCGCGCATCAACTCCTGAACCAGAGGCTCAGCGGCCTCGCCCACGGCGACGACCACGCTGGTGGCCAGACAGCGCTGCCCGGTGCAGCCGTACGCCGCGCCGAGGATGGCTTTGGTCGCGGAGGGCATATCGCAGCCGGGCATCACCACCAGATGGTTCTTCGCGCCGCCCATGGCCTGCACGCGTTTGCCGTTTCTGCCTGCAGTTTCGTAAATCTGTTTGGCCACAGCGCTCGAACCAACAAACGAGACCGCCTTGACCAGCGGGTGGGCAAGCAGCGCGTTGACTACATCCTTGCCTCCGTGGAGCACGCTGGCCACGCCCGCAGGCAGGCCGGCCTCGTGCAGCAGCTCGAAGATGCGCACGCCGGTGCGCGGCACGCGCTCGGAGGGTTTGAGGATGAATGCGTTGCCGCAGGCGATGGCCATGGGGAACATCCACATGGGCACCATGCCGGGGAAATTGAAGGGCGGGATGCCCACGCAGACGCCGATGGGCTGGCGCACGGTGACGCTGTCGATACCGCGGGAAATGTCGCCGATGGTTTCCCCCATCATCAGCGTGGGCACGCTGCAGGCAAATTCAATGGTTTCGATACCGCGGCCGACCTCCCCGCGCGATTCTTCCAGGGTCTTGCCGTTCTCCAGGGTGATCAGGCGCGCAAGTTCCTCCTGGTGGCTCACGATCAGCTCGCGGTAGCGGAAGAAAATCTGCGCGCGCTCCGGTAGGGGCACCTGACGCCAGCTCTCGAAGGCGGCGTGCGCAGCTACGACCGCGGCGTTGACCTCCTCCGGCGTGCAGTAGGGCACCACCGTGATCGGCTCTCCAGTGGCGGGGTTATTCAACACTTCCGTGTGGCCGGCCGAGGCCTGCCACTTCCCGCCGATGCAGATCGGACAGGTATAGACCTTGCTTGGAGTAGCGACCGGACTAACCATCAGGCACCTCTCACTGCTCTTACCATTGTCCGCCGCAGGCGGCGAAAATTCAAACCGTTGTGGGGACGGCGGGCGTGCGCGTCTCCGCCACCGATTCGATACCGGCCTCGAGCACCGCGAGGCCCTCGGCCAGGTGCTCGTCGGAAATCACCAGGGGCACCAGCAGGCGGATGACATTGCCGTAGCTGCCGGTGGACAGGACGATCAAGCCATGCTGGTGGCAGTGCTGCAGGATTTTCTTGGTCTCTTCCTCGGCGGGAGCGCGCGAACCCGGCCCGCGCACGAATTCGATGGCCTGCATGGCGCCCAGGCCGCGGATGTCGCCAATCAGAGGCCAGCGCATTTTCCAGGAATTGGCCTTCGCGCGGAAGCGCTCGCCGATCTGATTGGCGCGGGAGAGAAGATCTTCCTGCTCGAAGGTCTCGAGCACAGCACGCGCCGCGGCGCAGGCCATGGGGTTGCCGGAGAATGTGCCGCCGAGCCCGCCCGGTCCGGGAGAGTCCATGACTTCGGCGCGCCCGGTAACCGCGGCCAGTGGCAATCCGCCGCCCAGAGACTTGGCCGTAACGACAATGTCCGGTTCGATTCCGGAGTGCTCGCAGGCAAACAGCTTGCCGGTGCGGCCAAAGCCGGACTGCACTTCGTCCACAATCAGCAGAATGCCGTGCTTGCGGCAGATCTGTTGCAGCACGGTGAAGAACTCGTTGGGCGGAGTGATGAACCCGCCTTCGCCCAGCACCGGTTCGACCACCACCGCCGCGACGGCCTCAGCGGCCACCACGCGCCGGAAAGTGTCTTCCAGGTGGTGGGCGCAGAAAACATTGCACTCGGGATATTTCAGCGAATACGAACAACGGTAACAGTAGGCATAGGGGATGCGGTATATGTCCCCGGGAAACGGGCCAAAGCCCACTTTGTAGGGGTGCGTCTTGCTGGTCATGGCCAGCGTCAGGAGGGTGCGCCCGTGGAAGGCGTCTTCGAAACAGATCACCCCGGGGCGACCGGTGAAGCAGCGGGCGATCTTTACGGCGTTTTCCACCGCTTCGGCGCCGGTGTTCACCAGCAAGGTCTTCTTCGGAAAATCGCCAGGGATGCGTGCGTTCAATTTCTCGGCGACGGCGAGGTAGTCCTCATAGGGCGTCACCTGGAAACAAGTGTGCATGAAGCGGTCGAGTTGTTCGCGCAGCGCGGCCACCACGCGCGGGGCGCGGTGGCCGATGTTCAGGCAACCGATTCCGCCGGCGAAGTCGATCAGGCGATTCCCGTCCACGTCTTCGATCACCGCGCCCTCGGCGCTGGCGACGAAAACCGGCACGGTAATGGAAACTCCCCGCGGCACGGCCACGCCGCGGCGCTTCATCAGCTCCTGCGAGCGCGGGCCCGGAATGGGTGTCTTCATTTGAATTGCGGGCATGTCAGTACCATCCAATGGGCTGTTCGTCCAGATTGACGTAAACCTGTTTGGTCTCGAGATATTCCTCGATGCCCCAGGTACCCAGCTCGCGGCCGAAGCCGGACTGCTTGTAGCCGCCCCAGGGCGCCTCGACGTAAGTGGGCTGCATGTGGTTCACCCAGATGATGCCCGCGCGCAGCGATTTGACCACGCGGAAGGCCTTATAGATGTCCCGCGTCCACACCGCGGCGGCCAGGCCGTACGGCGTGTCGTTGGCGATGCGCAGGGCATCGGCCTCCGAGTCGAACGGTATCACAGCGGCCACCGGACCAAAAATCTCTTCACGCGCAATCCGCGCGCTGTTGTCCACATCATAAAAGATGGTGGGCTGAACGTAATAGCCCTTTGTGAATGCGGCCGGGCGCGCGCCGCCCACGGACATCTTGGCCTCTTTGCGGCCGATCTCGATATAGCTGGTGACGCGCTCGTACTGCTCCTTGCTGACCAGCGGCCCCATCTTGGTCTCGCGCTCCAGCGGCGGCCCCAGCTTGATCTTGCCGGCCTTGGCGGTCATGGCGTCGACAAACTTCGAATAGATTTTCCGCTCCACCAGGATGCGGCTTCCCGCCGAGCAGACTTCGCCCTGGTTGATGAACACGCCGAAGAGCGCGCCGTCAATGGCGGCTTCGAAGTCGGCGTCGGCAAAGAAAATGTTGGGAGATTTTCCGCCCAGCTCGAGCGTCACGCGCTTCACGGTGTCCGCCGCGGCCTTGACGATCATCTTCCCTACCTGCGCGCTGCCGGTGAAAGCGATCTTGTTGACGCCGGCATGCGTCACCAGCGGTGCGCCGGCGGTTTCTCCGAAACCGGTGACGATGTTGACCACACCGGGGGGCACACCCAACTCTTCAAGCCACCGGGCCATCTCCAGGACGCTGAGCGGCGTCTGCTCGGCGGGCTTAAGGATGCAAGTGCAACCCGCCGCCAGCGCCGGCGCCAGCTTCCAAGCGGCCATCATCAGCGGGTAGTTCCACGGGATGATCTGCGCGGCCACGCCGATGGGCTCGCGCAGCGAGAGACTGAGCGCGTTGGCAGGAACGGGATTGACGTGGCCGGTCACCTTGGTGGCCAGACCGCCGTAGTATTCAAAGCAGGTGGCGGTGTCGGCGATATCGTATTCCGCCTCCACGATGGGCTTGCCGGAATTGCGCGTTTCGAGTTCGGCGAGCAGGGCGGTCTCGGCGCGGAGCTTCTCGGCGATGCGGAACAGCACGCGCCCGCGATCCTGCGGCGTGGATTGCGACCAGGGGCCGGAATCGAATGCCGCGCGCGCCGCCGCAACCGCGTCGTCCACATCCTGCGCATCGGCGTCGGGAACCTCGGCAATCACTTCCTCGGTGGAAGGGTCGTAGACGGGGAAGAACCCGCCGCGGCGGGCGTTAACAAACTTCCCGTTGATGTACATCTGATAGCGCTTCATTTTGTGTCTCCTGCCAGGGGATAGTCCGCCACCGGCTGCGGCGCGGAGTCCGCGGCCTTGCGCCGCGAATAGATGAAGAAAAAGAACGCCGCCAGGCCGAGGAAAAAGATGCAGCCTGCTGAGAGCTTGGTCTCAAAGAGCCAGACCGGCTCACCCTCGCGTTGCGGGATAAAGGCGACAATCATTCCCAGCGCCGTGGTGAGCAAGCCGGAGAGTCCCGCGAGCCATAGCGTGGCATTGCTGTAACGGCCCTGCGCATTGTCGCCGGCACGCGCCAGATCAATCAGCGCCGCGTAAACATAAAGGAAGGGAACGAGCTGGAGGACC
>JBGPJC010000068.1:0-21848 GCA_041485165.1 Terriglobia bacterium
ACGGCGCAATCCAGATGGCCGAGCATCCAGTTTCGCTCCAGGCGGACCCGCGGGATGGCGCGCCAGTTGAAAGGGTCCAGGGGTTCGGCCTGATTGCAGTGATCCAGCGTCACGCAGTTATGCGCGCGGGTGGAGCGGAAGAAGTCGCGCCAAGGACGTGAGGAGGTGTAAACGAACGTGCCGGGATCAACCAGCCATTCGACGCCGTCCGCCGCACAGAGGACGGACAGCGCGTCGGCGTGTCCGTGCGCACAGCTGCCCATCCCTTGCGGCCCCGCGTCCAGCCGTAGAAAACCGGCGCTCGAGTCCCAGCCCGACCTCTGGATCACGGCACCGGCATCGGCGAAGAGGCGTGAAGTTTCCCGCGGCGGCTCCGGCGCCAGCGATTGGAATGCAGGAACGCAGTCCGTACCGAGCAGCCACAAGGTTTCCTCATGCAGCCCCCCGGCAGCGTGGCGGAAGTCTTTGCGGGCGCGCCAGATCGCGGCGGTGGAGAGCAGGGCACGATGGTCCCGCGGGCTGCGCGGACCGAGCAAGAGCAACTGCCCGCCATCGTCGTCGCCGGTGTCGGGCTGATCCCCCGCGGGCCACGAAGAGTGCAGGGAGAACTCGAACATGCGGTCGAGCCGCTGGAGATACTCAGTGGGGAAGGCGTCCGCGTTCCGCTCGCCCAGCAGCGCGGCGCAAAGGAAGAATTCTGCCGCGTAACGGTGATAGCAGCCGGTCTGCTCGCGGTGCGCGCCGTCGGGGTGCACCTGCCGCTCCATCTGCTCGATCAAGATGGCGCGCCCCTGCCGGCGCCACGCCGCAGCGCCGCGGAGCTCGGGCAGGAGCAGGCCGATACAGTAAAGCGCGAAGCCTTCGCCGAGCAAGTGCGTATTCGGAGAGAAATAAGTGGAGAGGTTGGCGGCGATGTAATCGGCATGTTGCGCCAGGGCCTGGGTGATGACCCCGAGGCGCGTTCCGGTAAGCGCAGCAGAGCCGGCGAGCAAGTGCATGGCCCAGAGCCAGGACCAGGCGCGGAAGGCCGCCTCCAGGCTGCTGGCCCAGTTGATCCCGCGGGGATAGGGATTGGCGCGCAACCAGTGTTCCCACTGCGCGCAACATTCCTCGGCAAAGCGCGAGTCTCCGGTCAGCGCCCAGGCCTGGCCGAGCGTAAAGAAATGCTGGTGGCGGTTGGGCTCCCAGACGATCTTGCTGTCTCCGGCGCTGGCGAAGTCCAGGTAGGGAATGCGGCTGTAATGCTCGTCACCGCTCTCGGTGCCGTGGACCAGGTCCTGGCGCCAAGGAATCTCCGTGCCGGCGGTGACTTCCGGATATCCGAAAACGCGGAAGCGGTGGGCGCAAAGCACATCGGCTTCGGCACGGAGCTGTTCGAGACGCCCGGGGAACAGGCGCGGGTACAGAGCCGCTATCTCGCGCCAGGCCTCATGATCGGGAAAAAAGAAGCGCGCGAAAAAGCGCGCCGCACGGTCTTGAGCAAAATATCCGGGCAGGAGCGCAGCCGCCTGGTCAGCGCGTCCGGAAGCCAGGGCCTGGCGCAGCGCGGCGTTCGCGGTGCGCGCAGGGTCCCAAGCCTGCCACCACAGGGCCTGTTGCGCTGACGGCGTGTGGTCATTGCCCGCCACTCCCCAGCGCTCGCGGGAGACGCGCAGCTCCTGCGCCGCGCGGAAGCGGAGCTCGGCGAAATCCATCTCGCCCAGGCGGAATAGTTTTTCTTTCAGAGCCATCAGGGAAGAGTCTGGCTGCCCGCGCTGAGCATTACGTCCACTTCGCGGTCCAGGTGGCTGTCAAGGTCCGGCCGTTGCACGCGGCCGCGGGCTCCGGGCAGATCGCCCAGCAAGGATTCGAGCTTTGCGGCAAGGTCGCGGCCGTCGCCGGGAGCGTAGGTGACCACGGAGGGCGGGCGCAAGCCGTCTTCGGCGGCGACCACGGGCACGCCCAGGTTCAGGGCCTCGAGCACAGAGGCGCACACGCCATCGCGCAGATGCGTGCGCACGAAAACGTCGGAGCGCTGCACGGCGGTGAGGAATTGAGCGTGGGGCAGGTTGCCTGGCATGAGCACGCTCGATTCGAGCTCCATCTGCCGCAACGAACGGCGGACGTCATCCGGCACGTCCTGCGGCCCGGCCAGCAGGAGCCCGGCCTGAGGATAGCGCTTCCGGACCGCTCCGAATGCCTCCCACAGCGCCTCGATCGTGAATTCCGGGCGGAACATCGAATAGCTGAAAAGCCGTGGTTCGTGTCCGCGGAGGAAATCCTCCACAGCCGCCGGGAGCGGCGCGGGATCGTCTTCAGTGTACTCGACGGAAAAGGGGGAAATCGCGTGAACCTTCCTGCCGGGGATGCCGTAGGTTTCGATAGCCGCCTTCACCGGCTCGTGGTCGCAAATAATTTCGCCGCTCGCCGTAAACAGCAGGCGGAAGGCCCATCGCCAGAATCCGCGCTGGCGTGGGAAATACATCTGACTGGGACCGGCTTGCATGCTGACTCCGGCGGGCTTCCCCGTTGCGCGGCCCAGCAGCACCGCGGCAAGCGCCAAGGTGTAGCCTTTCCAGGAGTCGCCATTGAGGTGCACGTGGAACTTGAAGCCGCGCAGCCTGTGCGTGAGCAGTTTCCACGCGTAGTCGAAGCCGCCCTTTACGGGGAGGCAGTCGCGGCCTTCGATCCTCCGCCCGGGGCCGATATCCATTACCCGCGAATCGGCCCCGCCCCGCAGGAGGCTCTCGTGCACGAGTTTGATGTGCAGGGACCACCCGCAGACCGGCGGAGGGTAATTCCCGATGTGCAGGATGCGTGCGGTGGGACGCCGCTCGCGCAGTTTGCGGTCGTAGAGCGCTTCGATCTTCTGCTTCACGCGCGCGAGCGCGAATACCTGCTCAATGCGCGCACGCCCGGCCGCGCCCATCGAGCGGCGCGCAGCGGGATCGGCGAGCAGCGCCAGGATTTTCTCCGCCATCGCGGCGGGATCCCCCGGCGGCACCAGCCAGCCCGTCACACCGTCGACGACGGCGTCGGGCACGCCGCCAACGCGCGTCGCCACGACGGGCAGGCTGCAGGCCATGGCTTCGAGCACCGCGTTGGGCAGGCACTCCGCGCCCGAAGACAGCACCGCAATGTCCAGCGCCTTTAGCCATTCGGGCACATTCTTTTGGTCGCCGGCGAAAACGACGCGCTCCGCGATTCCGAGCTGCCGTGCCAGCGCTTCGAGTGCTTCACGCTCCTGGCCATCGCCGATCAGCACGAACTGGGCCCGCGGCTCTGACTTCCCGACCACGGCGGCCGCGCGGAGAAACGTCCGGTGATCCTTCTGCGGCCTCAGCCCCGCGAGGACGCCGATCAGCAGTCCTGGCGGCAGCCGCAACCGCGCGCGGAGTTCCTCGCGAGCCTCCGTGACCACGTACCGTTCCGGGTCAATCGCGTTCGGGATTACCACCACGTTGTCGCGGGAACCCGCGGCGATACCCGCCTCCGGGGTCGAATTCGCCACGATGCCGTGCGCCAGCCTGCACACCAGCGCCAGGGCCGCGCGTTCCCCGGCGTTGCGATCGTACAGCGGGTCGCGGAGGCTACCCAGCACCACGGGCACACCGGCCAGGCGCGCGGCAGGGATGGCGAAGAGGTCCGTGTAGTAATCGAAGGTGTGCACCAACGCCACGCGCTCGCGGCGTAGGAAGCGTGCGAGCTCGCGCATCCGTACAAAAGTGCTCCACCGGCGGAGCGAGGTGATGGGAAACTCAGTGACGGGGATGCCCATCGCCTCCACTTCGGAGAGGAACGGTCCGCACTTCTTCAGGCAACCGACCAGCAGGTCGTACTTTCCCCGGTCGAGGAAGCGCAGCGTCGCGACGACCTGTCGCTCCGTCCCACCGTGGATAAAGCTGTCGGTAAACAGCATCACCCGCGGCCGGGCAGACAAATCCTGCCGCGCGCCAACTCTGGTGGCCGCGTGCGTGTCGTCTCGCCCTCGCTCGATCTCCACTCAGCCTCGCTTTTTGTCTATGACTCCTGAGGAGGCCAGCGCTGGTTGCTTGAGCGCGTGGCCGTAGATCACAGCTGTTCCTCCCAGATGATTGACCCAAGGGAGGGAAAGCAGGCCGTAATCCAATGTGGCAATGGCGTTCGCTAGAGCCCGGCGAGGGAGCGACGAGCGCTCATAGTTGTAACTGGTCAGAATGAAACGGTCGAGGCGGCCCAGAAGTGAAAAGACCCGGATTTGCAGATCCGGCAAATGGCGCCGAAGGATTTCGATTTCCGGGGACTCCAGGGGCCGTTCGCCGGGAGTGGCCTCGGTCTTCACCGGCACCATGAAACGGATCCGGCGCAAAGTGTGGTTGAAATTGACAGGCTCGGCAAAAAGCATGAGGGCACCGGGCTTTGCCCAAACCAGGAGTTGGGACATTACCACCTCGAGCGCTGCGATCAAGTGATGAAGAATCGCGTCCCCCCAGATGATGTCGAAGGAGTCAGGGGCAATTTCGGCGACCTCGAGCGGAGCGCAAACAAACTGGGTGGAGGCCTGCACACCGTTGATCTCAGCACGCTTCCCGGCGAGCTTGATGGATTCCGGCGAGATATCAATTCCGGTGACCCGCGCTCCGAGCTGAGCCAGGAGTATCGAATTTATGCCATCACCGCACCCCACATCAAGTACCCTCTTGCCGCGCAGATCCTTCAGAACCCGGAAGCGGTATTCTTTGTTGAATCGCCTCCGTGGGGACGGCGCACCGTAGCGCGCGAGGGCCAGCGGGTCGGCAGGCTGGAGTTCACGCCCGCTTTCCGTGACGCGTGAATCAAAGAAATCCCTTTCTTCCTTCCAGCGTTCTTCTCGAGTGTAGTCGGTCATCGCGGTCTTGTGACGCGCACAAAAAATGGATCGATCACGCTGTTGGCCACGCCCCCTTTCTGCCGTGAGCTGCCTTCACAATACGGGGTCATCTGGAAGGACTCCTGTTCCATGCCCCGGCTCTTTATACGCTCGCTTTCGTCGGCAGAATCCCCAGACGGCCTGCGGCGGCGCGCAACTGCAGCGTGAACTCGCGGGACTCTTCGGCCCGCACCGCGCCGAGCCGCGGCGCCAGCACTGTAAAGACCGCGGCGTAGAGCGCTGATCCCGCCAGAAGCGCGTAGACGGGCCGTGGCACCAGAGACGCCGCAGCAGCGGCGGGGCCCGCGGCAAGGCCGCTCACCAGGCAGATCCGGCCGATCTCGCGCCACGGCAACACCCGGGTGAATGGCACCTCCAGCAGCTCCGCCACTTTGATGAGCTGCCAGAAGTTGAGAATGATCAGGCTCGCCAGGGTGGAAAACGCCGCGCCCCAGAGTCCCCACCACCGCGCGCCGGCCACGCCCAGGCTTAAAGCGAGAACAACCCGCAAGATGTAGAACCCCGCATAGGCCCGCATGGCGCCATAGGCGCGCAGCATGGTGTCCTGGAAGAGCCCGCTGAATACCAGCCCCAGTACGATGGGAACGAACAGTGGGGCGCTGGCCCGGTAGCGGGACGTGAACAGTGTGGTGATGAACGGCACAGAGAGCGCCGCGCACGCAATGACAACGGGAACAAAGATCAGCAGCGCCTTCCGGCAGGCGTGGTGCCACATCTGCAACAGGTCCGCCTGGCGCCGCCCGGCGTGGTATTCAGTCGCCCGTACCAGCAGGACCTCTGCCACTGAGTTGCTCAGCGCGCCCATGAACGGCACCTGGAAGCAGGCCACGGCATAGATTGCGTAGACGCTGGGATCGAAATAAAAGCCGACGATGTACTGGTGCGCATATGTGCCCGCGAGGTTCAGCAGCCCCGGTAGCCAGAGAAGCATGGAGTAAGAGAACAGGGCGCCAAAGCCGCCGCCCGCCAGAGAGAGGCCTGTGTCTCGCAAAGTCCAGAGCAGGTGGGCCAGCTTCAGCACCGTGGCGAGGAGCATGGCCCAGAGGATCGCGTCAATGCCGCCGTGGGCGCGAAGCACCACCAGAATCATCGCAAACTTCAGGGATTCAAAAAAGACGGTATTGAAAGCCAGCGCCCCCACCCGCTCCAGAGTGATCAGCGCGGCCTCTGGAGCTTTGGTGAACAAACTGAAAGCCAGGAACGCGGCGAGCAATTTCATGTACGCCGCCAAGTCGGCGTTGTTGAAGAAGCGACTGATAAAGCCAGCCAGCAGAACCAGCCCCGTGCCCCACGCCGCGGCCATCACCACGCTGGTGGCGAGAGCCTTACCGAGATACGTACGCGCCCGTTCCCGCTGCCCGGAGAGGAACTGGAACAGGCCCTGCGAGAAGCCGGCGTCGCCCACCTGGAAAAGCGTGGTCCAGAGAAGCAGGATTTGCCGGTAGGTGCCATAGTCGTATTGCGCGAGAGAGCGCACGACCAGGAGGCTGGCGAGAGCATTTAGAATCTGCCCGAGCGCGCGGCTTCCGGTGAGCAGCCCGGCCTGAGCGGTCAGAGAGCGGCGCATCGCGTCACTCCCATATCGTCGGGTTGCAGCGTCGGTGCCTGATCCATCCATTCGCGGCACCACAGCTCGAAGAAGAGCAGCGACCAGATCTTATGCGAGAAATCACGCCGGCCTGCCGCGTGGCGCTCCAGAATCAGCTCGACCTCACGCATCTGGAAGACACCGCGCGCGCGGGCGGAAGGAGAAAGCAGAACCTCACGGGCAAAACTCGCCGCCTCATTTCGGAACCAGTGCTTGATGGGAACCCCAAAGCCCATCTTCGTGCGGTGGAGAATCTCCGCGGGCAGGATGCCCTCGAAAGCCTTTTTCATCAGGTATTTCTTGGTGCCGTTGCGGTAGCGGAGTCCGGCCGGGATGCGCGCCAGGAACTCCGCCAGGCGGTAATCGAGCAGGGGAGCGCGCGCCTCGAGGGCCACAGCCATGCTGGCGCGGTCCACTTTGACCAGGATGTCGTCGGGCAGGTAGAGCATCTGATCGGTGTACTGCATCTGCGAGAGCAGATCTGGGGAACCGTTCTCGGCGGCGAGCCTGCGCCCCATCTGGAAGATCTGGTCCGTTTCCGGGCTTCCCTGACCGTTGGAAAAGTGCAGGCGCGGATCGAGCAGGGCAAGTTTTTCACGCGGCTGGAATGCACAGAGATCGGCCTGGAAGGAATCGAAGGCGGCGAGAGAATTGCGGTGCAGGATTCCCCAGCCGCGGCGTCCCACCGGATAAAGATCGGTCAGCATGCGGAAGAGCCCGCGGACCAGCGGGCCGGGAACATGGGAGGCCCGCCGCTGGCGCAGCATTCCGTCGTCGTAACGCGTATAGCCGGCGAAGACTTCGTCGCCGCCGTCACCGGAGAGCGCCACGGTAACGTGTTCGCGGGCGATTTTGGAGACGTAATAGGTGGGTACGGCGGAGCTGTCGGCAAAAGGCTCGTCGAAGTGGTGCACCAAGATGGGCAGCACACCGAGAGCATCGGGCGCGCAACGGAAGGTGTGGTGGTTGGTGGCAAAGCGCCTGGCCACCATCTCCGCGAAAGGCAACTCGTCGTAACTGGCCTGGTCGAAACCGATGGAAAAGGTCTCCACCGGCTTGGAGCTGTGCTCCGCCATCATGGCCACGACCGCCGAGGAATCGAGACCCCCGCTGAGGAACGCGCCCAGAGGGACATCCGAGTACATGCGGATGCGCGTGGCGTCGCGCACCAGGCGGCGAATCCCCTCCACACAGTCCGCTTCGGTCAGCCGCTGGTCGGGCTGGTAGCGCAGATTCCAATAACGCTCCGGGCCGCGCAGGCGGAGCTCGCCTCCCTCAGGCGCCACTTCGGCGGACATCCAGGATGCCGCCGGCAGCTTGGAGATGCCGCGGAAAATGGTGAGTGGGGCGGGAATGTAGCCGAGCGAAAGATAAGCGGAGATGGCCTGGGGATTGAATTCGCGCGGCACTCCCGGATCGGCCAGGATGGCCTTGATTTCCGATCCGAACAGCAGCCGCCTGCCGTCGGTGTAGTAGTAGAGGGGCTTCTTGCCGAAGCGATCGCGCGCCAGCAGCAGGCGCCGCCGCCGCTGGTCCCATAGCGCGATGGCAAACATGCCGTTGAGCAAGGGGAGAAAATCCTGGCCCTCGTCTTCATACAGGTGGATCATGACCTCGGTGTCGCTTTGGCTGCGGAACTTGTGCCCGCGGCTCTCCAATTCAGGCCGGAGTTCGAGATAGTTGTAGATCTCACCGTTGAATGACACCCAGAGGGAGCCATCCTCGTTGGTCATGGGCTGGTGACCGAGAGGGGAAAGGTCCAGGATGCGCAGGCGGCGGTGTCCCAATGAGCAGTGGGGCGAGTCGTGGAAGCCGTCGTTGTCCGGACCGCGGTGGGCAACGGCCTGGGCCATACGCCGCGTCAGCGGCTCGCCGGGATGCAACCCCCCGTTTGCGTCCAGAATTCCGCAGATGCCACACATGGCTAACTTCCTAAGCGCAATTCCCGCGCCGGGGTGGTCCAAGCCGCCGTGCAGCGGCGGGTGCAGGGGCGGCGGGAGTTGCGGAGCACAGGATTCACTTGGCTCCCCGGCCGAAGATAACGATTTTTATGGTCTGAAAGATGATGAAGAGCTCGAACATCAGCGACAGATGTTTAATGAAGTACAGGTCGTAACAAAGTTTTTCCTTGGCTTCTTCGAGCGAAGCGCCGTACTGGTAGCTGATCTGGGCCCAGCCGGTAATGCCCGGACGCACCACATTGCGCAACTCGTAGTACGGGATCTCGCGGCTGAGCCATTCCACAAACTCCGGACGCTCCGGGCGGGGGCCGACAAAGGCCATATCGCCGCGGATCACATTGAACAGTTGCGGGATCTCATCCAGCCGCGTGGTCCGCAGGAAGCGTCCCACGCGGGTGATGCGCGGATCGTCGTCGTCAGCCCAGGTGGGTCCGGTGTCGGCCTCGGCATCGTTGCGCATGGTGCGGAACTTATAGCAGTGGAAAATTCGCCCGAAGCGTCCCACGCGCTTCTGCCGGAAAAGCACAGGCCCGGGTGAATCCAGCAGGATGGCCAGAATCACAAAAGGGATGAGCGGAAAGGTGATCAACAGCAGCAGAAGCGAGCAGACCATGGAATTCGCCCGCCGCACGGCCAGCGCGGCCGATTGCAGGCTGAAGCCGTCATTAAAGATCAGCCAACTCGGGTTCAGGCCGTCCACCTCGATCTTGCCAGACACGCGCTCGAGGATGTCGTTGGCATCCTCGACCTTGGAGCCGGTGATGCGCAGCTCCAGCAGCTTGTCCACAGGCAGCGCGCCTCGGCGGTCGGAGAGGGCAACGATGATGCGGTGCAGGCCCCCGTTCTTGGCGGCGATAGTAAGGTTTTGGGTCATGGCTTCCCGGGTCAGCGCCGTGTCGCCACCCCGCTCCGCCCCCCAGCCCACCACTTCCATGCCCAATTCCGGGCGGGACCGAAGGATATCGACGATCCGCGATGCCCGCTCTCCGGTCCCCAAAACGTACACTCTTTCTCGGAGAAACGGCTTGGCCAGCATCCAGGAATAGGCCGCGCGCCAGCTCAGCAGGGATACTCCGGAAATCCCCAGCCCAAGCAGCAGGACGCCATGAGCCACGATGATTGAAGGGAAAAGTATGCTCACGCCGGCGAGCAGAAAGGCGAAGCAGCCAAGAAAAAGCAGCAGGCGGAAGTAGGTCTCGCCAGGCGATCGCATGCGCTCAAAGTCATAGAGGTCCAGGTAGTAAATGCACAGCAGAGCGAGAAAAGAGACCGAAACAATCTTGGCGTAACCGTGCTCGTAGTTCAGCACCAGCAGAAAATCATCCCGCAGAAGAAGAAATGTGGCCAGCAGGAACGACGTGCACACCAGGAACGCTTCGCCTACCAGGAGGACGACAAAGCGCTTGGGGTAATAGACGTTGAAGAGCCTAATCACGCCGGGAACTAGCCTCCATGTATGCCGGGCTTTGCGTCCGCGGAATCGGACGAATAACCGTAGTAGCCGTAATAGCCGGGGCTCGCGCTGTTGTGCTCTTCCATGCAGTTGAGCACCACACCTACCAGGCGTTTTTCGCGCATTTCCTGGCCGACCTTGAGAATCGCGTCGAGATGCGTGGAACCCGAACGCACCACCAGCAGCACCCCATGGCAGAGGTCGGCGAGCAGCGAGGGATCGGAAACGGGAATCACCGGCGGCGAATCCAAGATCACCCAGTCGAACAGCGGCGTCATGCGATCGATCAATTGCTTCAGCTTTTCCGAGGCCAGCAACTCGGCAGGGTTCTCGGCTGTCTTCCCGCCGGAGATGAAAAACAGATTATTCAGGGCGCCGCGCTGTACCACGGAATTCAGATCGGCCTCGCCGCGCAGGTAGTCGCTGAGGCCCGGCTCGTTGGGTGCGCCGAGGATTTCGTGGAGATGGGAGCGGCGCAGGTCGGTGTCGATGAGCAGGATGCGGCGCTCGTGCTGGCGGACGAAGGCGTGCGCCAGGTTGGCGGTTACAAACGTCTTCCCTTCGCCCGGCAGCGCGCTGGTGACCAGCAGCGTCTGCAGCGGCATGCGGTCGCGCAACTGATAGAGACGCGAGCGCAAAGTGCGGAGTTGTTCTGCGCCGTAACCGTGCTGGTTGGGGTTGAGCATGAACAGCTTTTTGGGGTCGCCGTGCCAGTGGCTCTTGCGGCAGCCGGCGGCAAGCGACTCGAAGGCGAGCTGGCCTTGGGTGGGTGGTTCGGCCACCGCGGTGCGAGTTTGCGGCATGGGGGCGGGCCGTGCGGGGATCTGCGTGTCCGCCGTTGCCGTGGTGTTCCCGGCTTTCTCCAGCTCCGCTTTCTTCAGTGCTTCATGGATGCGACTCATGCCTCTCTCTCCCCCCGTTTACCCCGGGCTCAATTAGGCCTGCGCAGCCGGTCCACCAGCGTGGCCAGGTTCTGCAAGGCTTCCATCAGGCTGGCATTCTCACCGGCCGGCTCGGGAACAACGGGTTGAGCAATGGGGTCAATCTCATGCAAATTGAATTCGCGCGCCACTTCCTCGATCACATCGGCGTGAATGGGCCGCTTCTGGTCCACAAACGAGCTGATCAGGGCGTGCTCACAAAGCAGGTTGATCACGCGGGGGATGCCGCGGGAATAGCGGTGGATGCTTTCGATCGTCTCGGGGAGGAAAATCGGAGCGCCATCGGCCCCGGCCACGCGCAAGCGTTCCGCGATGTAGCCGGTGGTCTCCTCGAGACCCAGGGGATGTGTCTTGCACCGCAAGGTGATGCGCTGGCGAAGCTGGCGGAGCATGGGCTGGTTCAGCTTCATCTCCAGCTCGGGCTGCCCGCAGAGCACAATCTGCAGCAGCTTCTCCGTGGAGGTCTCCAGGTTAGTGAGCAGCCGGATCTCCTCGAGGACCTGCGGGGAAAGATTTTGGGCTTCATCCACGATCAAGATGGCAGTCTCGCCGGCGCGGTAGCGCTCCAGCAGCCAATGGTTCAACTTGAGGAGCACCTGGCTCTTGAGCTTCGATTCGCAGGTGATGCCGAAGTCAGCCATCATGAAGTCCATGAATTGAGTGACATTCAGGCGCGGATTGAACACGAAGGCGGTAACCATGTTTTCCCGGTGCAGCCAGTCCAGCATCTTGTTGAGGAGCGTGGTCTTGCCCGTGCCGACCTCGCCGCTGAGCAGAATGAACCCCTTGCGGCTCTGGATGCCGTAGGTCAGCACAGCCAGCGCTTCCTCGGTGTGCCGCGTGGAGAACAAGTACCGCGGGTCCGGGTTGACGTTGAACGGATTTTCACGCAGCCCAAAAAACTTCTTATACATGGTTGGCGATTCCTAAGCTCCGACTCCCAGGGTCATCTCTTCGCTGGCGCGCTTCTTTTTGGACTTCCAGAAGCGGCCCTGGCTCCGGCGGGCGTGCTCCTCGATCACCGGTAGGAAAGCCAGGGTAGGCAGGTCGAGGAAGGACTCCACGTCGCGCTCGTTGCGCACCACCGGCTCTCGCAACTCGGTAAGGACGACCAGGAGCATTCCGATCATCAGGCCGCCGGCCAAGCCGCCTGCGGTGAACTTGGTGCGGTCCGGAAAGGAGGCCGTTTCCGGCAGGTTGGCCGGGTCCATCACCCGGAACTGCTCGCCCTGCTGGCGACGCTCGAGGTCGGTAGACATCTCCGACTGCGTCTTCTTGGCCAGGAGTTCGTTGTAGAAATTCACCGCGGTCTGGTAGTCACGGTTGAGATCCTTGTACTGCTCCTCGACCATGGGGCTCAACTGGACGCGCGCTTGGTAGACCTTGATCTGCTCCTGCAGGCGCTGCTGCTCGTGTGTCTTCTCCTGCAGAGTCTGCTCGAGCTGGTGGATCTGGCCGCGGAGCTGGACGATGTGCGGCGGCTCGGAGAGCGACGCTTTTTGTATGGTTTCGGGTTTATTTTCCGACTGCTGAGCCTCTGTTTCGGCGATCTTTTTCTTGATCTGGGCGATGTCGCCGCGCAGCTTGATCACATCGGGATGGTCGGAAGTATAGCGGCCTTCCAGCGTGACCAGTTGGGCCTGCATTAGAACGAGCTGCTGTTCAAGGGTCTGCGGGCTGGCAGATCCCGTGTCTTGCGATGCTTTCCACGCTGCGAGCTGCTGGGCCAACAGAGATTCGGTGAAGGTTTTGTCCTGCTGGGTGCGGTTGAGCAGCGAGGTAACGGCTTCGAGCTGCCCGTTCAGAGACATCAGGAATTGCATGTTGGCCCCTTCCTGGCCGGGGAGCTGCCCGATGTAGCGGAGCTTGAATTCGGCCAGTTTGGCGTCCTGCGCGTCGAGACTGCGTTTGGAGTCCTCAAGCTGTTTGATCAGAAAATCCGAGATGCCCTGCGAACGCTGTTGGCGGAGCTTCAGGTTTTCCTCGATGAACATGGAAGTGATCTCGCTGCACACCAACTGCGCCGACTTGGGGTCGTCGTGGATGAAGCTGATGGTGAAGCCCGGCAGCAGGGCCTGCGGCTGTGCGCCGGCCACGGGCTTGATCGGCGTGACGCTGATGTTACCGCGCATCCGCGCCACTAACTCCTCCATGGGCACCTTTTCTTTTTCGTTGTGGTACAGGTTGAAGCGCTCGATCATCGGTTGCAGCCGGGTGCGGCTCAGGATCTGTTCCTGCATGCTGGAGAGGCGCTGGTTCAACGCGTCACTCACTACCGGCCTGATGATCGATTCCGGCACCCGGGGCTGCTCCACCAGGACCAGCGTCGAGGAGGTGTACTTGGCCGGTAACACCAGCGTCAGGCCGAAACCGACGACGGGCCCGAGGAATAAAAAGATCAGAAGATAGATCTTCCGGCGAAGAAGCACCTGCACATATTCCCCGAGGGTCAACTGTCTCTTTCCGAGCATCGCTATTCCTCGCTTATTATCAGTCCGGATTATTCCAGGGCGATCGGCCGGTGGGACCAACTGATGCCCACACCGATGGATTGCCGCAGGGCCACGTTTCCGCAGCCAAGTGCCACGAGGCAGCCGGTGAAATTGGATGTCTGCCTCGCTGCCGTGTAGCTCAGGCCTAGCCTCAAATTCTGGCCGATCGGACGCCCAAACGAGAGTCCCGCCACCCAGCCAGTAGCCTGCGCGGCGTTCGATGTCCCCGTCACCGTATTGCTCAAGCTGCTATTCCGGGTGTAATTGCCGGAGACACTCGCGGACCATATCTGCGTCAACTGGCGGCCGAAGGACAGCTGCACAGCATCGGATTGCGCGCCAAGAAAAAGGCCGGAGCCCTCGCTGTTCCAGCGGGAGTAGGAGACATTGAGATTCCCGCGGGAGGTGAGGTAACTCACGTTGGAGTTCACCGACCAGGAAAGCTGCCTACTCGAGGTGATCACGGTCATGCCCGGCAGGCCTGTCAGTCTGGTGGACTGGGAGATCAGGGGTCCGCCATTAAAGGTCACAATCAGCCGTCCGCTAATATGGCGCTGGTAGGAAAGGAAAACCGTGTGTGAGGTGGAATGGCTGACCTGGTCTCCGTAACGGAATAGACCGGCTGAGTAGGTAATCCCCACAGAATCCCTTGCGGAGATGCTGAAATTGTAGCCTCCCCGCACATTGATGCTGTGCGAGTCGATAAAGCCGGGATCCAGGAAGTGTTGCAGACCGTAGGAGGCGGAGATATTGAGCGATGAAAGTGCCCCCAGCTTGTACTGGGCCTGCCCCAGGGTCGAATTGTTGATTTGGCGCCCCGTTCCCAGAATGTTCTGCGCGGGGAGGAAGGCCGGGTTGAATGTGGTGCCGGTTGTGCCCGTCCCAAGGTTTCCCGTCGGCAGATTCACCTGGCTCCCCGGTGTGAATCCGTACCCGCCCAGCCCGAACAGGGATTGCGGGACGTAGGAAAAGCTGTCGCCGATGGTCAGCGTCAAGCGCCCCAGAAGGATACTGTCGTTCACGTTAAGCCCCTGCAGGAACTGGTGGGGTTGCGAAGTAGTGTCATACAAAAAACCCCTGCCGGTATAACCCAGGTCCAGCATGCTCTTTCTCCCCATCCATTGCATATCCAGTCTTCCCGAGATCGTGCTGATGGATTCATTCGTACGGGACGCAGAAGCGGCGGCGTTCTGGCTGTTGGTGTCCCACGACTCCTGAATCGAAAGCGAAGGAATCAGGAAGCTCTTTCCCAGATTCAGCCTGCCCAGGCGAGGCATCTCGATGCCGGAAATCGGGCCCTGGACGTCCTGCGGCGGAGCCTGGGGCTGAAGCGCCTGGTCGTACGGGGAAACCGGCCCGGACTGGCTGCTGCTTTGTCCCGGCGAGGCCGGCGGGCTGCCGCCGGGATCACTCTGCTGGGCAGAGACCAGAGGCGCGAAGAGAAACAGGCCCGCCAAGAGCGCCTTTGCCGTGTTGGATTTGCGCATCATCACTCACCCCCTAGGGAACGACAATGGTGTCCCCCGGCTTGATCTCGATGTTTTGCTCGGGATTCTTCCCCTTGAGGGCATCTTTGTAATTGAACAGGTATCTGACCTGCTTTCCGTTCTCCGTTCGCATCAGGTAAATTTTTTTCGGGTTGGCAAACTGAGTGAATCCGCCAGCGCCGGAAAGAGCCTGCAGCAGGGTCATCCCGTGCAGCAGCGGATAGCTGCCCACGCGGCCCACCTCACCCAGGACGAAGAATCGCCGGCTCTGAATCGAATTGACGATCACCGTGACCTGCGGGTCGGCGACGAACTTGCGCAGCTTCTCGGTGATCAAGTCTGCAAGCTGCATGGGTGTCAGGCCGGAGGCCTGCACGTCATTGAGCAGAGGCAGAGAGATTTTCCCATCGGGCCGCACGGGCACCGAGCGGGAGAGATCCGGCTCCTTCCAGACGCTGATCGAGAGCGAGTCCTCTTCGCCGATTACGTAGTTGGGATCTTCGACCGCGGGCTTAACCGCAATCGTGGTGACTTGGGTCGGCGCCGGTTCCTTCTTTTCTTTATCTTTCTTGCTCTTGCCTCCCTGGGCGCGGAGATCGAGGACACCGGGACCGGCCACAGCCGGCAGGACCATCAGCAGGGCGAGGAAGAACACTCTTGTCGCGGATTTTTTCATATCGTCAGTCCCCTCACTCCCGGGCTTCTCAAGAGCCCGCGGCCTCTTCGAGGCCGATCTGTTTCAGTTTGTAGAGCAACGCCTTGTAACTGATTTTCAGTTCGGTGGCGGCGCGTTTCCGGTTCCATCGCGTGCGGGCAAGCACCTTCAAGATCAACTCGCGTTCCGCCTGCCGGGAGGCAGCCCGGGCCGCCTCTTTCAGGGAAATGCCGGCGGAGGCTGGGGCCGCGGCGCGAGGCTCGGGCAGAGCGGCGTCAAAGTCGGCCACGGCCAGCCGCTCGTCCCCGAGCACGACGATTTTTTTCATGGCGTTCTCGAGTTCGCGGATGTTGCCGGGCCAGGCGTGGTCGTGGCATCGCCCGGAAGCCTGCGCGCTCAGCGCGGGTTGCGGCCGGTCAAACTCTGCGGCGTACTTCCCCAGAAAATACTCCGCCAGGGCAGGAATATCTTCGCGGCGATGCCGCAGCGGCGGAAGCCGCAGGCAGACCCCGTTGATGCGGTAATAGAGTTCTTCACGGAAGCGGCCGGCGCGCAATTGTTCCTCGAGGTTGCGGCTGGTGGCGCAAATCAAGCGAGTCCCCAGACCGCCGGCCATGGCCAACTCTCCGTCCGAGAGCGCCTGCAGCAGGTTGGCCTGGCCAGCGGCAGAGAGATCGCCCACCTCGTCCAGATACAGGGTACCTCCACCCAGGCCGGCTTCGCCCTGCTGTTCCGACGCAGATCGCGCGGTCAGCCATTCGGGGGACAATGTTGCGCAAGTCAGCTTGCGGAACGGCTTCTGCCGGCGACGCGAGCGCCGGTGAATGTGCAGGGCAACGGCGTCTTTCCCCGTGCCACTTTCGCCCAGCAGCAAAACCGGGATGTCGGTGGGTGCGATGTCAGCAATCACTTGCTCAATCGAGCGCATGCCGCTGCTCACCGCTTCCACGTACACATGGTTCTCCACCCCCTGGGGAGCCAGAGGGCTTTCAGAGATGAAGGATGTAGGTGCTCTAGACAACATTCTTCCTCCCGGTCGAACACTTAAGAAATTATGTTGGGCGATGCAACGGCCCAAACAATGGCTAAACTAGAGCAAGGAAGGTGCCAGCTATTCTCCACGGAAGTGACTCCCAAAGAAAATGAATTAAAAGACTTGTGCTCAATGGTTTACCTCTGATTCAGGGACGCGTCCGGGGAAAACCAGAGATTTCACCCTAGCGAATAGTTTACCACTTTGTGGAATATTAGTACCCCTTTGTGCCGACTTCCCACAAAGACCTATTCTGCCCGTTACATCTTGAGTGCGCTATAGTACTTGGCGTCAGTCACTTGGGAGAAACTTTTCAAAACAAGAGAGAGAGGAAAAAGTTTTCCTTCGTGGGAAAAATCTTTCCACGATTTCCTCATTCCCGAGCACCGGCGAGAACAAAAGATTACACATAGAGCCGGATTTGGGTCAACAATAGTCATTTCTCTCTGGAAGCATTCGTGCACTACAGTGGTCGAGAGAGCCAACGGAGATTCTCAAAGGGGCCAAGGCATTTGTCGAACCAACGCGTCATGGATCTGCCGACGCCGGCCGAGGCTGGTTGGCGGGTTTGGACGATTCAAGCGGCCGTCCTCTGCGCGGGGATCGGAGTGGTCTACTTTGATGTGCTCCGGCGCTTAGTCCTGCAATGGATCAACGACCCCAATTTCTCCCACGGCTTTATCGTTCCGCTGTTCTCCGGCTTTCTGGTCTGGCAGAGGCGTCCGGAACTGAGGAAGTTGGAAATCCGCCCAGGTTGGCTGGGGCTGGCGATCATGGCCGCAGCGCTGATGGAGTTGGTGGTAGGGACGCTGGGGGCGGAGCTGTTTCTCGCGCGGACGTCGTTGGTGATTCTGCTGGGGGGCATGGTGGTCTATCTGCTCGGCTGGAACTGGCTGCGGGCCATGGCCTTCCCCTGGGGGTTTCTCTTCCTGATGATTCCGATCCCGGCGATTCTCTTCAACCAGATTGCCTTCCCCTTGCAGTTGATGGCGGCGCAACTGGCTACCGGGCTGCTTAGCGTGCTGGGCGTTCCTGTTCTGCGTGAAGGAAATGTGATCCACCTGGCGTCAATGACTTTGGAAGTGGTCGAGGCGTGCAGCGGGATTCGCTCGCTGGTGTCATTACTCACTCTGGCGCTGATCTACGGCAGCCTGCTGGACACCAGTTTGCTGCGCCGCACTCTCCTCGCCGTGGGTGCAGTGCCGATTGCCGTGGTCGCCAACGGATTCCGCATCACCGGGACCGGATTGCTCGGCGAGTACTGGGATCCGGAGAAGGCTATGGGTTTCTTCCACGTTTTTTCCGGCTGGATTATTTTCGTGATCTCTCTCAGCTTGCTCTTTCTGTTCCACCGCGTGCTCGTGCGCCTGAGCCCAGCGCGAACCAGGATGGCATTGTGAGCCGCCCAGATCCAGTCTGGCTGCGTTTCTGTGTGACCCTGATGCTGCTGCTCGCCGCGGCAGTCTTTCTCGAAGCTCGCCGGCAGGCCGAGCTGGTCCCGCTACGCAGGCCGCTGGCCGAGTTTCCCAAAAACCTGGCGGAGTGGAAAGGGACCGATTTTCCCCTGGAGCAGGACGTTCTCCAAGTCCTGGGTCCGGGAGATTTTCTGGCGCGACTGTACGGAGGTTCGGTTACGGCTCCGCCCGTCGACCTGTTCATCGCTTATTTCCCCAGCCAACGCGCCGGCGACACCATCCATTCGCCGCAAAACTGTCTGCCGGGGGCGGGGTGGTCTCCGCTTGAGAATAGCAAGCTGGAGCTGTCTCGCCCCGATGGCCGGCGGATCGTGGTGAATATTTATCTGATCGGCAAAGGAATGGAGCAGCGGGTAGTGCTTTACTGGTATCAGGCTCATGGGCGAGTGGTGGCCAGCGAATACTCGGCCAAGTACTATCTGGTCGCGGACGCCATCCGCAGCAATCGCAGCGACGGTTCGCTGGTCCGCGTAAGCACGCCGGTGGCCTCTGCGGAGGGCCGGGCCGGCGCCGTGCAGCGCGCCACCCGATTCGCCGAGCAGATCCTGCCCCTGCTCGATAACTATATTCCGATCTAAGCTTGCGAAGCACCCGAGTACGAGGAGTCAGCGCATGAGAAAGAAGCCGCTTGCCGCCAGCCTATCGGTTGTACTGCTTGCCGCCGGTTTGCTGGCCGGTTGCACGCGGGATCCGAACGTCCGCAAGCAGAAGTATCTGGAGAGCGGAAACCGTTTCATGGCCAAGGAGCGGTACCGTGAAGCCGCGATCCAATACCAGAACGCCATCCAGGTGGATCCGCAGTTCATCGAGGCGCACTACGAATTGTCGCAGGCCTACCTGAAGCTGAGCATTTGGCCGGCGGCGGGTCAGGAACTCAACCGCGTGATCCTCCTGGATCCCAAGCACGTCAAAGCGCACATTGACCTTGGCAACCTGCTGCTGGCGGCGCGGCAATTCGACGCCGCGCAGGACCACGCGCGAACCGTCCTCTCGCTGGATCCCAAAAACGTGGACGCGCACATTCTGCTGGCCAACTCCTACGCCGCGCTGCAAAACCTGCCGGACTCGCTGGCGGAAATGCAGAAGGCCATCACCCTCGCTCCGGACCGGCCGCGCAGCTATTTGAATCTGGCCATCCTGCAAATGAGTTCGCAGCAAGCGGCGGCCGCTGAGCAGAGCTTCAAGAAAGCGATCGAGTTGGATCCCAAATCAACCAACGCACTGATTTCCCTGGGCAACTTTTATCAACAGCAGCGGCGGTGGGCCGACGCCGAGCAGCAATACCGGCAGGCCATGCAGGTCGAGCCGGCCAACTACCTCCCGGTGGCCGCGCTGGCCCGCATGCTGGTCATTGAAGGCAAGCGCGCCGATGCCGAGCAACTCCTGGGAGACGCCAAGCGCAGCCTGCACGACAATCCCGAGGGCTACCGGCTGCTGGGCGATCTCTACTTCGGCTTGGGGGAAATGGACAAGGCCGTTGAGGAGTTTTCTTCGCTCTACCGGCAGTACCCCAAGGATATGCGCCTGAAGAAAGACTACATCCAGTTGTTGATCCTGAGCAACCGGCTGGACGAAGCCGTCAAACTGAACGAAGAGATCCTCAAAGACAACGAAAAGGACGTCGCAGGCCTGGTGGCCCGCGGGCAGATCTCGTTTCGGCAGGGCAAGGCCAAGGATTCCATCCAGGATCTTGAGGCCGCGCTCAAGACCGAGCCGGACAACGCCGTGGCGCAGTATCACCTGGGAGTTGCCTATGGCCAGCTAGGAATGCTTACTCGAGCTGAGCAGGCCTGGCGAGAGGCCGCACGGCTGCGCCCCGACATGCCCGCGGCGCACCAGGCCCTGGCCGCCGTGGCCATCCGGAAGAACGATGTCAAGCTGCTGATGGAGAACGCCGATCAACTGATCATCCTCGAGCCGCAGGCTCCCGGAGGGTACGTCCTGAGGGCGCTGGCCAAAGCCGCCAACCACAACCTGCCCGGCGCGGAAGAAGATCTCCACCGCGCCATGACCGTGGCTCCCAACGACCCGACGGCCTTTGCCCGTCTGGCTGCGCTTCGCGCACAACAGAAAAAATATCCAGAAGCAGAAAAGCTGTTTGAGCAGTCCCTCGAGAAAAATCCGCAATTCATGGAAGCGGTGCGTGGACTGATGGCCATCTACTTCCTGCAGAAGCAGCCGGCCCGGGCCATCGCCCGCGCCAACGACCAGATCAAGAAATCTCCAGACAGCAGCGCGCTGTATCTGCTGCTGGCCCAGGGGCTGATGGAAACGCGCGACCTGGAGAAAGCTGAAGAGGCGCTGCAAAAGGCTGTGGCACTGGACAAGATCAACGTGGACGCCTTTCTGCTCCTGGCGCAGGTGCAGGTGTCCCGCGGGTCCTCGGAGCGAGCCGCGCAGAGCTACGAAGCAACCATCAAGAGCAACCCTCTGGATGTTCGGCCGTATGTGTTGCTGGGGATGCTCATGGAGACCAAGAAAGACATCACACGGGCGCGGGCGCTCTACGAGAAGGCGCTGCGGATACAGCCCGATTACCCCGTGGCGGCCAACAACCTGGCTTATCTGCTGGTCGAGAACGGAGGCAGCTCGGACGTGGCCCTGACCCTGGCGGAATCCGCCCGCCGGTCCTTGCCGGATTTACCCAGCGTGGCCGACACACTGGCCTGGGTGTACTACAGGAAGGGAGCGTATGGCCTGGCGATCGACCTGCTTCAGGAGGCGGTGAAGAAGGCGCCGGAGAACCCGACCTTCCACTATCACCTGGGAGTGGTCTACCAAAAGACGAATGACAAGGACAAGGCGCGGGAAGAATTTCAGCGCACGTTGCAGATCAATCCGAACTTTGAAAGCGCCGGGGAAATCCGCAAAGCGCTAAGCGCTCTGGGTGGCTGATCGCGGGCGCAGCATGCGGGGGCTCGGGAAGGAAGCGGCCGCGGCGCGCAGGCCGTTCACCAGCAGATGCCCACGCGGCGGGCGGAAGTTCCCTCGAGGTTGCGCGACCTGGCCAGTTCCACCACGATTTGATCGGGGCGCAGCAACTCCCGCAGTTGCCGGAATTCGCGAGCATCGCGCCCGACCACAATCACCTCGGAATGACGAACAACCTCCTCGATGGTGTCTTCGAGCAATGCGCCGATGTGCGGGATTTCCTTTTCGACGAACTCGCGGTTGGCGCCCACAATCGCCGACAGCTTCACCTTCTCGTCATAGATCTTGACCTGACATCCTTCACCCAGCAGCGCCTTGACCAGCTCGACCATGGGGCTTTCGCGCAAGTCGTCGGTGTCCGGCTTGAAGCTCAAGCCCAGCACGCCGATACGTTTCTTGCCGGTTTGCAGGATCAGATCGATTCCGCGCTGGATATGGATTTGGTTGGAAGAAAGGACGGCCTCCAGCATGGGCACCTTCAGGTCGTGTTCGCGGGCGCAATAGGCCAGTGAACGCACGTCCTTTGGAAGGCAGGAGCCGCCGAAGGCGAAGCCGGGCTGCAGGTAGGCGCGCGAAATGTTTAATTTTTCATCCGAGCAGAACAGTTGCATCAGAGCCTGGCTGTCCACGCCGACGGATTTGGCGATGATGCCCACTTCGTTGGCGAAAACAATTTTCATTGCGTGAAAGGCGTTGCAGATGTACTTGAGCATCTCCGCCAGGCGTACCTCGGTGTGCACCAGCGGCTTGTCGATCGCAGCGTAAAGCGCGGCAACCGGCTGGCCATGCACCTGGTCGTGCGCGCCGATGATGGTGAACGGCGGGGCGTAAAAGTCGGCCACGGCCGTGCCCTCGCGGATGAATTCCGGGTTGTAGCACACCGCGAAGTCGCGTCCGGCGGTCTTCCCGCTGGCGGCTTCGATGGTGGGAATGACCAGCGTGTC
>JBGPJC010000069.1:0-21718 GCA_041485165.1 Terriglobia bacterium
ACGTGATCACCCTGAGCGAGGTGCGCGAGCTGGGCGCTTTCCAGCAGCTTGCCGGAGCCCCGCGGACGGACGATGCCGCGCTTCTGCGCCAGCTCATCGAGCAGTGGATCGTCGCCAATGACGCCGCGGCGGCGCGATTCCGGCAGCCCAGCGAGGCCAGCATCGACAAAGATATCGCCGAGCTGGAGGCCAGTTTCCCCAGCCGGCAGGCCTATCTCGCCCGCCTGGGTGAGCTGGCGCTCTCGGAGAAAGCTGTCCGGCGCCTGATGCTGCGGCGCGTCTACCTGTCGCATTACCTGGAGTACAAATTCCGGCCCGCGGTGCAGGTGGACCCCGCCGACATCGAGGGTTATTACGGCGAAGACTTTACTCGAGATCTTCGCGCGCGCAAGCAGCCCGTGCCGGCGCTCGAGGAAGTGAGCGAGCAAATCCGCGAGCTGCTGGTCGAGCGGGAGATCAGCCGCCGCGCGGCGGAGTGGCTGGAGCAGACTCGCGCGCAGATCCGTGTCGAGTTCCCCGAGCAGGAGACCGGCAAATGACCACGCGCCTCAAGCGCTGGTTCAAGCGTTGCGCCCTGGCGGCGCTGCTGCTGGCCGGGCTGGTGCTGTTTCTGGTGGAGAGCGGCCTGGCCGGGCGGTGGATGCGCCGCGTGGTGATCGCCCAGATCGAGCGGATGACCGGCGGCAGCGTCGAGGTGCGCGAGTTCCGCTTCCACGCCTGGACGCTGCGCGCCGAGCTGACCGATCTGACCATCCACGGGCGCGAGACGTCCGCCAATCCTCCATTCTTCCACGCCGAGTACGTGCTCCTGGATGTTCGCGTGGTCTCGTTCTTCGGCCGGCGCATCGCCCTCGACGAGCTGCGCGTGGACAAGCCTGCCGTCCACGTGCGCGTTGATCACGGCGGGCACTCCAATTTTCCCCTGCCGCAGACGCCCAGTGCGACGGGGAAGCCGCTGAGCCAGCAATTGTTCGACCTGGCCATCCGAAAATTCGAAGTGAACCAGGGCGTGGCTTTCTGGAACGACCAGCGCGTGCCCCTCGAGGTGCAAGGCGGAGCGATGCACTTCGTCACCGCCTTCGACGCTCCGGCGCCGGGCCGGGAAACCTATCGCGGCGCTCTGGATTGGAAGCGCCTCACGCTGCGTGAGGGCCGCTTGCCGCCATTTCACTCCGACCTGTCCGCCAAGTTCGCGCTGGGCCACGATCGTTTTGATCTCGAAGAGCTTTCCTGGAAGTTACCGGCATCCGAGCTGCATCTCTCCGCGACGCTGGCAAGTTTTGCGCGCCCCGACTGGACTTTCCGCTATCACGGCCGGGTCGGTTTCGAAGACATCCACATTTTGTTGCGGCAAGAGGGCATGCCGGGCGGCGAAGCGGAGTTCACCGGAGAAGGGGAATACACCGGCGGCAAGGTTGCGGCACACGGAAGTTATGCAGCGCACAACATCGTGATGCCGTACCGCTGGTTCCATACTGCGGGGATCGAGAGCCAAGGCACCTACCAGGTGGCCGGCAATCGTCTGGTAGTACCTGATTTCCAGGCGAGCGCCCTGGGCGGCGGGATGGCGGGCCGCGTGGAAATGGAGTTCGCCGGCTTGCGTTTTCGCGCCGAGACGCACGCCCAAGGCATGCGCCTGGCGCAGATCCTCGCGGCGCTCGACCACCCCAGTTTCTCCGTCACCCCGCTGCATTGGGACAGCCTGGTGGCCATCGACTCGGTGACTACATGGGAAGGTGCATTCCGTCACCTCGACATCCGCGGTGTCACCGTGTGGACCCCGCCGGCGGACACCTCACCCGGCGTAATCCCCGCGTCCGGGCACTTCGACGTCCACTATTCCCGCGACACGGCTGGTGCGGATTTGCCCCACGGATGGATTTCTACCCCGACCAGCCGCGTGGAGGTGGATGGGCGTCTCGGCGCCGACGATTCCTCTCTGGCGGCGCATATCACTTTTTCGGATCTGCTTCTTTGGGACGATTTCATCAATCACTTGCGCGGCCGCAATGCTACACCGCGGCGAATTGGCGGCCGCGGGGAATGGCGCGGCACGATGACCGGTCCGCTGGCCCTGGCGGCGTTCGATGGACACTTTCGAGTCGAGAACGCGGCCTACGACCAGCTTTTCTGGGACCTGGCCGAGGGCGACCTCAGCTATTCGCACGACCATCTGCGCTTGACGCATGCCCGGCTGCGCCGCGGCGCCTCGACGGCCACGCTCAGTCTGATGCTGGCGCAATCCGACTGGGAATTCCGCGCGGAGAGCGAATGGGATCTGGACGTGCGCCTGGTGCACACCGACACCGACGGCCTGCAGAGTCTCTTCGGCACGTCGTATCCGGCGCGCGGCACGCTGAGCGGTGAGTTCCGGGGTCACGGCACGCGCGACGAGCCACAACTCTCTTCCACTTTCGAGCTCGAAGACCTGCTGCTGCGCCGCATGCACTTCGCTGGCGCGCGGGGGAGTCTGGAATGGAATGGCGCAGAGGTGACGCTCTCCCTTGCGGAGATCCGCAAGGGTAAAGGGCGTGCGTCGGGGAGTTTCCACCTGGTCCAGGCGGAGGAACAGACGGTGTCCTTTGACTTCCAGGGCGGCGGCTTCGCCGTCGAGGACCTGGAACCTTTGCGCAACGAGCGCCTGCCTTTGGCTGGGACGCTGAGCTTCTCCCTCCGCGGGAGCGGTCCGCTGCGCGCCCCGCAGGCGGAGGGCACACTGGAGCTGCACCGCTTTGGAGTTGGCGGAGAAGTGCTAGGGGATTTCAATGCCAGGTTGCGCTCGGACGGCGCCAGCCTGCGCATAGATGCCACTTCGGCAATGGGGACAGGCAAGCTCGATGGGCATATGGATATTGCGCTGGCGGGAAACTATCCGTTCCAGGGAGAGCTGTCCGTCGAGGATGTGGACCTCGACCCGTTCCTGCAGACGGCCTTGCGGTTGCGCGCGCTGACCGGCCACAGCCACGTGACCGGCCTATTCCGCGTGAGCGGCGCGCTGGGCGAGACGGGCTCGATCAATGTCGAGGCGGACGTCTCGCAGATCAGCCTCGACTACGAATACGTCAAGCTGCACAACGTAGGCCCGCTGCGGCTCTCCTACCGCGCCGACGAGGTGCGCATCACCTCCGCGCACCTGGAAGGCCCGGACACCGACCTGAACCTGAGCGGTTATGCGCGCTTCGCGCGCGACCGCCAGCTCGCCCTGCAGGTCGCCGGCCGGATCAACCTGCGCCTGCTCGCCGGTCTCTTGCCCGACCTCGACGCGCGCGGCGCCGCCGAAGTGAATGCCGGAATTGCCGGGACTTCCCTGCGCCCGCGAATCACCGGGCGCCTCCGCCTGGAGAACGCGGCGGCGAATTACGGCGATTTCCCTGCCGGGCTGAGCAACGTGAACGGAGAGTTCGTCTTCGATGCCAGCCGCATGGTGTTTGAAAATGTGGCCGCGGAGGCGGGCGGGGGGAGCTTGTTGCTGGGAGGCAGCGTTTCCTATGGCGATGGCGCGCTCCGCTACGACCTCAACGCCCGCGCCACCCACGTGCGCATCCGCTACCCGGAGGGGATGAGCTGGCTCGCCGGCGGAAACCTGCGCCTGCGTGGCACGTCGAGTGGGGCGCTGCTCTCCGGGCGGGTGGTCGTCGAGCGCCTGCTGATGATCGAGGGGCTTGACCTCTCTTCGATGATGGGCAAATCAAACGCCTCGACGCGGGGGGCGGGGAGCACCTCGGGGTTTCTGCGCAACCTGCAGTTCGAAATCGAAGCCGTCTCCAGCCCCGGCGCGCGGGTCGAATGGGCCGCGGCGCGGTTTGAAAGCGAGGCCAGCCTGCGCATCCGCGGCACCGCCGAACATCCCATTCTGCTCGGACACGTCCACCTGCTCAGCGGGGAGCTGAATTTCCGCGGCAACCGCTTCCAGTTGAGCCGCGGTGACATGAACTTCTCCAACCCTTTCCGCCTGGATCCGGTGATTGATCTGGAGGCCACCACCAACGTTCAGCAGTATCAGATTTCCATCCAGCTTTCCGGAGCCGCCAGCCGGCTGGCGCTCAGCTACCGCTCCGATCCTCCGCTGCCCTCGACCGACATCATCACCCTGCTGGCCCTGGGCCGCACCGGCGAGGAGAGCAGCCTGCGGTCATCGGGCAGCGGCGCGGGGACGGACCTGGGGGCCCAGGCGCTCTTGTCGGAAGCCATTTCCAGCCAGGTCGGCGGGCGGATCGAGCGGCTGTTCGGCGTTAGCCGCTTCCGTGTGGACCCCACATTTTCCGGTGCAGAAGTGGGCCAGAACGCCACCGCGCGGGTTACCATCGAGCAGCGCATCACGCGCGACCTCACCGTCTCCTACGTCACCAACGTCACTTCCACGCAAAAACAGATTTTCCAGTTTGAATACAACGTCACCCGCAAGATTTCCATCCTCGCCCTGCGGGACGAAAACGGGACCTTCGGCCTGGACATCCGCTTCCAAAAACGGTTCAAGTAGCGCCCGGCGCAGTCTCTACTGCTTGGACGTGGAATCGAGCGTGGGCTTGAGCTCTGGATAGTCGGTCACCATCTCCTCGAGGGCCTGGCGAAATGCCCGGGTAGTCCAGCGGATGGAGACGCGCGAGGCTTCCTGAGTGATGGAGGGCATGGATTGCGCCATTTTGCGGCCAGCCGGTGATTCGTAGAACTCGATCATCGCGGCGATATCTTCATCGTTGAAGAATTTGTCGTAGATCGGGACCATCTGGTCGAGGAAGTCCTTGGAAGCCAGCCGCGCGCCCAGCTTCCGCAACAGCGCCGCGGTCATCTTGCGCGCGTGTTCGTCGCTGGGGGGATAGCGCTTGTCCATCGCTGCTTGGATGGATTGCAGGATTTGCGGAATGGCTGCGGTGACGTTCTCCCCGCCGCTCACCTTCATCAGCCGGCGGATGGCCGCTTCCTTCACTGGAGCAATGATGATCGGGGGATCCGGGGCGTTCCCGTCCTGCGGCGCGCCTTCCGAGCCCGCCGGCAGAGCGAAGAACAGGGCACAGAGAAGAGTGAGAACCAGCGACAGAGTGACGCGGCGGTTCATGCGCATTCCTCCTGGCAACGAACCTTCCGTGCTGTGGCGGCGGGGATTATACATCTCCCGTCCGAGAAGGCCAGCGGCAAGAAGCCGGCAGGAGGGTTCCCCGCGGCGGGGAGATTTTGCCGCGGCCGTGACGGTGTGCTAGCTTAGCTGGACTGGCTCGCGGGCAAGCCCTCAAGGAGCGGTGGTGGACGACTTACTCAAGTGGCGCAGCGAATTTCCCATATTGGAAACCTCCACCTACCTGATCAGCAATTCGCTTGGCGCCATGCCTCGCGCGGTAAAAGACCGCATGCGCGACTACGCCGAGATCTGGGCCACGCGCGGCGTCTCCGCATGGGAAGAGGCGTGGTGGGGCATGCCTACGGACGTGGGCAACAAGATTGCCCGGTTGATTGGCGCCGGGCCCGGCGAGGTTTCCGTCCACCAGAACGTCACCCTGACCCAGGCCATGATCACCTCCTGCTTCGATTTCCGCGGGCCACGCAATAAGGTGGTGATGGTGGACCTGGAGTTTCCGTCGATCCTCTACTACTACCTCGAGCAACGCCGCCACGGCGCGCAGGTGGAAGTGGTGGCGAGCGAAGACGGGATCCACGCCCCGCTGGAGCGCATCCTCGCCGCCATTGACGAGCGCACCCTGCTGGTGCCCATCTCGCTGGTGCTGTTCCGCAGCGCGGCGATCGTTAATGCGCGGGCCATTGTCGAGAAGGCGCACCGCGTCGGCGCGCACGTGATCCTTGACGTGTTTCAGGCCGCGGGCACGATCCCGGTAGACGTTCGCGCGCTCGGCGTGGATTTTGCCGTGGGAGGAGTCCTCAAGTGGCTGTGCGGCGGCCCGGGTGTTGGTTACCTCTACGTGCGGTCGGACCTGCAGAAAAAGCTCGAGCCCACTCTGACTGGCTGGTTTGCACACCGCCGGCCATTCGCCTTCGAGGCCAAGGCCATCGAGCGCACCGAAAGCGACCTCCGCTTTCTCACCGGCACCACGCAGATCCCGGCGCTCTACGCCTGCCAGCCCGGCCTGGAGATCCTGGCCGTGGCCGGCGTCGAGCGCATCCGGGAAAAGTCGCGGCGGCAGACTGCGCGCCTGATCGAAGGCGCCCGATCGCGCGGCTGGAAAGTGAATACGCCGCTCGATCCCGAGGCGCGCGCAGGCACGGTCTCCGTAAACTGCCCGCACGCCGAAGAAGTCACTCGCGAGCTGCTGGCGCGCAAAATCATGGTGGACTACCGCCCCGGGGCGGGCGTCCGTCTCTCGCCGCACTTTTATAATCGCGAAGACGAAATTGACTACGCTCTGGAACAGATCGGGGAAATCCTCTCCGCGCGCGCCTGGGAACAGCACGCTGCGGCAGTCTGAAACGGTGATCTCCCTTCGCCCTGCCGTCCCTTCGCCGCCGCAGATTCACGGCGTCAGCATGGCACCCTTATGACCGGCCCAAATGGCTCGCGCGGCGAGCGGCACTCGCCTGCGCAGGATGATTTTGCAGCGCAGCGCGCCGCCATGATCGAGAGCCAGGTCCGCGCGCGGGGAGTCCGCGACCCGCGCGTGCTGGATGCCATGCTGCGCATCCCCCGCCACCTCTTCGTACCCGCCGCCCTGGCCGGCGAGGCATACACCGACCAGCCGCTCTCCATCGGTGAAGAGCAGACCATCTCCCAGCCGTTCATCGTCGCGGCGATGACCGAGGCGCTGGAGTTGGCCGGCGCGGAGCGCGTCCTGGAAATAGGTACCGGCTCCGGCTATCAGACCGCGATGCTCGCGCATCTGACGCGAGAGGTGATTTCGATCGAGATGAAATCCACGCTTGCCGCCGCGGCGCGCGAGCGCTTGGCGCGCATGGGCTTTGTGAACGTCACGGTGATTTGCGGCGACGGTTCGGCGGGGTACGCCGGACGCGCACCGTATGACGCCATCCTGGTGACAGCCGCGGCCCCGGCGGTCCCTCCGCCGCTGGTTGACCAACTGGCGGAAGGCGGACGGCTGGTCATCCCGGTGGGACCGCCGGATCAACAGGAACTGCTGCGGGTGCGCAAATCCAGCGGGCGGACGACTCGCGAGCTCCTCCATTACTGCCGCTTTGTGCCCCTGCTGGGAAGCCACGGCTGGCCGGAAGGCGAGGGCGGATGAACGATCGCCGGCCGGAAGTCTCCATCGTCATCCCTGCGTACAACGAAGCGCGGCGCCTGCCACGGGGGCTGGAGCGCATCCGGGAGTTCCTCCAGGCGCAGCGGCTCGACGCGGAAGTAATCGTGGTGGATGACGGCTCGACCGACGCCACCGCGCAGCTCGCCGAGGAATTTCGCACCGCGCTGCCGTCGCTGCGCGTCCTGCGCAACGGCACCAACCGCGGCAAGGGCTACAGCGTGCGGCGCGGCATGCTCGAAGCGCAGGGGAGGCTAGCGCTGTTCACGGACACCGATCTTTCCGCCCCCATCGAAGAGGCCGCCAAGCTGTTCGCCGCGTTGCAATCGTGCGAAGTGGCTTTTGGCTCGCGCGCCGTGGACCGCTCGTTGATCTCCACCCACCAGTCCAGGTTGCGCGAAATTGCCGGGATTATGTTCAACAAGCTGGTGCAGGCGGTAATCTGGCTGCCGATCGTGGACACGCAGTGCGGGTTCAAGGCCTTCGTGACCGACCGGGCACGGATCGTGTTCGAACAGCAGCGCATCGAGGGGTTCGGCTTCGACCCTGAGATTTTATTCCTAGCCGCGCGCCACGGTCTGCGCTGGGCGGAGATCCCGGTGCGCTGGGCGCACGATCCGGATACCAAAGTGCACGTATTCCGCGACAGCCTGCGCATGCTGGCCGAGCTGGCACAGATTCGCTGGAACTGGCTGTGCGGGCGATACCCGGTGCGGCATCGCCCTGGTTCCTGACTTTATGTCATAAAGTACTTGACAGTATGTTCTGTGGTGTTACCCTGCGCCTATGGCTCGTCTCCAGCCGCTCCGTCAACCCGTCCCGATGGAGGTTAGCGCGTCGGAATACCTCAGCTTCATCCACGACACCATGCAGCGCGCCGGATCCTTTACCGCCGTGCCCGGCCGCGGAGGAATGCTGATGGGGCTGACCGCGCTGGCTGCGGCGGCTGTGGCTTGGCGTCAAACCACCGCGGTTCGATGGCTGGAGGTTTGGCTCGTTGCTGCCGTGCTGGGGTTCGTCATCGGAGCGGTGACCTTGACGCTCAAAGCTCGCGCCGCGCAGGTCCCTATTTTCGCCGGCCCGGGGCGCCGGTTTGCGCTGGCGATTTCACCGGCGCTGCTGGCTGGAGCGCTGCTTACCGCCGCGCTGTTTCGCGCCGGGTTCATCGCCGTACTGCCGGGGATGTGGCTGTTGCTCTACGGCGCGGCGACAGTTTCCGGCGGCGCGAACTCGATTCCCCTGGTGCCGCGGATGGGGTTCGGCTTCCTGCTGCTCGGCGCCATCGCCCTGTTCTGTCCCCCGGTCTGGGGGGACGCCCTTCTCGCCGCGGGTTTCGGCGGGCTGCAGATCGTTTTTGGAGCAATCATCGCCAGGAGGCATGGTGGGTAAGCAATCGGCACTCGCGCGCGCGCCGGAGACCAAGCGCAGACCTGCTGGCGAAGCCAGTAGCGTGCTGCGGCTGGACCGGCTGATCCACGAGCGCACGCGGCTGGGAATCGTGAGCGCCCTGGCGGCCGGCGAGCCGCTGACATTTACCGAGCTCAAGAGCCTGCTGCAGACCACCGACGGCAACTTGAGCGTGCACGCCCGGAAGCTGGAAGAGGGGGGCATCATCTCCTGCGCCAAGTCCTTCCACCACCGTGTCCCGCGGAGCGAATACCGGCTGACAAGTTCCGGGCGTCGCGCCCTGGAGCGCTACCTGGGACACCTGGAGGCCCTGATCCGGGCGGCACGTAAGAGTTAGGGCCGGCGATTTTTTTTGGCCTACTGACTTTATATTGCAGAGTACGCGAAAGTACAGAGTATTTGGTAGTGGGCCAGTTTGAAATACGCAGCAATGGAAGCTGGAATCGCGGATCACGTCTGGAGCATCAAGGAAATTGCCGGTCTGCTGGAGTAGAGGCAAGGAACGAGCCGCGCCTTCTGCGCGTAACGCTCTGGCGATGCTAGCTGGTTCGCGTGGATGAGGAGAAGCTAGGGAAGATCGCGAAGGCGAAATTGAATCGGTGACAACAAGCCGGAAAGGAAGTGACGCCATGCGTGGCCAGCAAATCAACCGCGTTAGCGGCAAAGTCCTAATCGTCCTGTCTCTTACAGCGTTGCTTGCGGTACTTAGCGGGTACACTCAGCCGCCCCAACCGGACGAAGGCGCGGCGGCACATATCTTTCAGCTGTCAATCGTGGCGCTGGTGCCGATGATCTTACTTTTCCTCGCAACGGCGGATTGGAGGCAGCCTTTGCGAAGCACGCGACCTTTGGCATTTCCAGCCGCCGCTTTGGTTCTCGCGTTTGGAGCGCTGTATTACCTTGAACACTACCGGTAAACTGCGACACAACCGTGGATCAAACTGACCCACTACCGAGTATTTGCGGTTTCCGGTAGAAGAGGAGAAAAACATGGCAAGCCAGCAGTTGACGGCCATCTTCGGCACGATGGCGTTCCTCGGCACGGTGACATTATTGCCCGTCGTCGTGGGCGCCGCGCTGCTCGCTCGATTAATCGGCGAGAAACGTCTAGCCGCGGCGCTGGGCAAGAGCCTGGCCTGGCTGTTCGACGGACGGGGACTGGCAACCAAGCTCTTGCTGGCGGCTGGAATTGTTGTGTTCGGCTATGGCGCGGTCCTTATCGGATTCTCGCTGACCAGCAGCGAACGCGTGCTATCTCCCGGTGAGGAAAAATATTTTTGCGAGATCGACTGTCATTTGGCGTATGCCCTTACCAGCGCACGAATGGTGGACACGCTGGGCGCGCCGTCCGCGGAGGCCAAGGCGGACGGCACGTTCCTGGTTGTGTCGCTGCGCACGCGGTTCGATGAAACGACCATATCGAACCACCGGCCGAAGGACTTCCCGCTGTATCCCTCGCCCCGCGAAATTTCGATTGTCGACGAAGACGGGAAGATCTACAGCATTTCCGCACAGGGCCAGGCCGCCCTAGAACAGACGGGCGGAGGAGGCACACCGCTCACGCAGTGGCTGCGCCCCGGTGATTCCTATTCCACCGATCTGGTTTTCGACGTACCCGCGCAGATTCGCGGTGCGCGCCTCTATGTTCGGAGTCAGTTTGTGCCCACCTGGTTGGGGCGCGTGGTGATTGGAGGAGAACAGAGCTTCCTGCACAGGAGGACGCTGCACCGGCTCCCGGCCCTTTCCTGAAGAGCGGCGGGGCCGCGAAATTAAGAGGTGTGTTCGGGGAGAGATCGCGCGCGCGCCATCACAAAAGCCTTCTTCAGGATACGGGTCGCTGTGGGAGAGAGTTGGTAGGCGGGCAACTCGTCCTCGCGCGCCCAGGCGACGTCGGTGACGTCGCTAGCGGCGCGGGCCGTGCCGCTGACGCGCTGGCAGAGATAATCGAGGATGACGAAGTGGTAGCGCGGGCCGCGGCCATCGCCCGGAAAGATGCGCTCAAACGCTTCGATCATCTCTAGCACGCGCACCTCGATGCCGGTCTCCTCGGCAAGCTCGCGGGTGACGCCGGCTTCCAGGGTCTCGCCCAGCTCGAGCGTGCCACCGGGGATGGACCACTGGCCTTTGAGCGGCTCGCTGCCCCGCCGGATCAGCAGGGTGCGGCCGTCCTCGATTACCACCCCGCCCACGCCGACAATCGGCCGCTCGGGAAATTCACGCGGGTCGCTCATCTTCCTAGTTCTCTCCGCTGGCTTGTTCTCTCCGCTGGCCTGCTCTTTCCACCGGGCGTTACCGTTCTTCTGCTGGCGCTGGACGCCACCGGACAGCCGCGGTATATAATACCCCTCGCTCTCGTGGATCGAACCACGCTTGAGGAGGTCTGGCTGTGGTCAGGTGCCCTGAATGCGGTGGCGTGATCGACCTGGAAGAAGATGAGGTCGAAGAGGGAGAGGTGATGAGCTGCCCGGAGTGCGAGGTGGAGCTCGAAGTGGTCAAGACCAAGCCCGTGCAGGTCAACGTCCTCTCGGATGAAGACGAAGACATCGCCGAGAAAGAGGGGAAAGACGGGAAAGAGGGGGAAGAGGAAGAGCTCGACGAAGAGGAGGAGGCGGAATAGCGCCGGGAGTCGCCGTGCCCACCGCCCCGGGCTCGGTATCTTCTTCCTGCCTGCCTTCCCCCATCCGGATCACCTGATGACCCTCATGCGATTCCTTCTGATTCTCCTCTTTGCTTCTCTGTCTTCCGGCGGCGTGATGGCCCAGGAGCAAAGCGCTCCTGTGGAAACGAAGCGGCAGCCTGCGCCCGAGAGCAAGTCGGGAGCCAAGGCGGGCCGGAACAAAGACCTCGCCCAGCCTTTTATCGTCTTCGGGACGATATTCACCGCCCAGGGGTTCGCCCTTCCCGGCGCGGATGTGCGCCTGCGGCGCGCCGGCGAAAGAAAAGACCGCTGGCAAGGCCGCTCGGACTCGCGCGGCGAGTTCGCATTCCGCGTCCCGCCGGATGTGGAATACGAGCTGAGCGTCAAAGCAAAAGGCTTCGATCCCGAGACGCGCAAGGTGGATGCCCGGCAGGGGAACCGGGTGGACCTGACCTTGCGCCTGCAACCTGCATCTAATCAGAAGAAGGGCAAGGAAAAGCCCTCCTGAGAGAAACACCAAGGTCGCCAATGATCATGATGAAAAACCTCACGATACTGACGGTGCTGGCCCTGGTTCTGGCTGGAGCTTTTGCTGCTGCTGCCCAGGACAACAAGAAAGGGCCGCCGCTGCGCACGGTGCGCGGGCAAGTGCTGGACAAGGATGACAGTCCCCTGCCCAGCGCGATCGTCTTTCTGAAGAACATCAAGACCAACGGCGTGAAGACCTACATCGCCGACGATGTAGGGGCTTACAGATTCAGCGGGCTTGATCCCAACGTGGACTATCAAATCCATGCCGAACACAAAGGCATGGTCTCCGCCAAACACACCATCTCCACGCTCGACAATCGCAAGGAAATCGTCCTGAACCTGAGGGTGGGGCGCAAGTAGCTGCTCTTGCTTGCTTCCCCGCTGTCTGCGGGAGAGGCTGGTCAGCGCGCAGCCACCCGCACCCAGCGCGGGAGCACTTCAACCTCCGCAGGTGACTCTCCCAGGATTTCACCGTCGCCGTGGAACCACGCCTGGCGGTCGGCGGAAATCCTCACTTGCCGCGCCTGCCAGCGGCGCACCTCCGGCCAGCGGATGTCGCCGGTGGTCAGCGCCAGCAGAAGGCCGTCGAGCAGGCGCGTCCAGGCAATCGGCCTCACCAGGAACAGGTCCATCAGCCCGTCATCCAGCGAGGCCTGCGGAGCAACCATGATGCCTGAGCCGTAGCTGGGTGAATTGGCGACGGCGATCAGCAGCGCCGTCTCGCGGAAGCGCTCGCCGTCCGACTCGATCTCGAACGTAAACGGGCGGAAGCCTCGAAACACGTAGAGCGCCGCGGCCACGTAGCGCATCGCGCCAGGCAAGCGGCGAAATTGCTCATTGGCAGCCTGTGCGGCTTCGGCGTCCAGTCCCAGCCCCCCGGCGCCCATGTACAACCTGATGCCGCGCGACGAGCGCACGCGCAAGACATCCACGGCCCGCGCCGGCGCGTCCAGGAACGCGCGCGCGGCGGCCAGAGGATCGCGTGGCAACCCCAGGGCGCGGGCAATGTCGTTGCCGCCGCCGCAGGGGAGCAGGCCGAGGACGATCCGAGAGGCCGCGGCAGATTCCGCGGCGCCGTTCAAGACGTGATGAAAGGTTCCATCGCCTCCCAGGGCGGCGACGTGCGTGTAACCGGCCGCCGCCGCTTCCTTGGCGCGCTTCTCGGTTTCCGACGCGCTTGCGGTTTCGACGAAATCCACAGCAGCATGCTGGCCGCACAGGTAGTCCCGCACGGCGGCTTGCGCGCGCCGCGCGCGTCCCCGGCCTGCGCCAGGGTTTACAAGAACAAGTGTCTTCCGTTGAGAGTCCATCTCTGCCTGACGGTCCGTTCGTCCCTCGGTCGCTGACGCTGACGGGATGCTGCCGGAAGAGACTGATAGACCGGACGCGGCGCGCTGTCAATTTATCTTCGCTCGGATGGGGGCTTGGATCTTGCGCTGGTTCTGGTCTTGGATCACGCCGCCCTGAGCAGGCTGGTATACACTACAGCGCATTTCCCGGATTGTGGAGTTTCTGCCCGCGCGCGGACGTCAAATCCGCGGCGAGCAGGGACTGCCCTTCATGACGCTTCGAAGGAGGATGGCGATGTTTCGCCCAACCTTGCTCTGCTTGCTTCTCCTGATGTCGTCCGCATCCCGCGCGCAGCAGGGAGCGCCTCCCGGCCCGGACGCGCCGCAGGCGGAGGTGCTGACGCTGGAGCGCGCGGTGGCGCTGGCGCTGGAAAACAACCGCGAGGTGCGCGGGGCGCAGTTGGAGGCGGCCAAGGCGGATGACCGGCTCGCGGCCATGCGCACCCGGCGGCTGCCCGCGCTGAGTTTGAACCTGCTCGGCGCTCAGCTCCTGACCCCGCTCGACTTCCATTTCCCGCAGGGAGTCTTCGGCACATTTTCCGGCATCGGCCCGATTCCCGCAGCGAACACCAAGATTTCCACCCCCCTGCGACCATTCGGATTTTTTTACACCCAGGCCAATCAGCCCTTGTCGCAACTCTACAAAATCGGCCTGGGCATCCATATCAGCAACCTGGACCGCCGGGTGGAATCGCAAAAGCTGCGGGCGCGGAAGCAGGCAGTGGTCAATGACGTGCGACGGCTCTATTACGCGCTGCTCGAAACGCAGAGCGGGATCGAGGCGCTGGAAGGCTCGCTGCAATTCACCCGCGAGCTAGACCGCCTGGTGGGAGATTACGTGGTCGAAAAAATCGCTCTGACCGCTGACAGCCTGGAGGTGAAAGCGCGTCTGGCCAGGGAAGAATATGAGGCGCTCACACTCCGCGACGAACTGGCCTCGCGAGAAGAAGAAATGAACCACCTGCTCGGCCGCGACATCCGCGCCGAGTTCCGCGTCGAGCCGGTTCCGGAAGCGTCGGTCCTCGAAGTGGACTTGCCCTCGGCGCAGACGCGCGCGCTGTCTTCGAGGCCCGATGTCGCCGAAGCCCGGCTGAAACTTGAGCAGGCGGAAAGCCAGGTCCGCCTGAAGAAGGCTGAATATCTGCCCGACCTGAGCTTCACGGTGAACTATCTGGGCATAGCCAATGTGGAGCTGGTGCCCAAGAACACCGCCGCCGCGGGTTTCTCGCTCACCTGGGACCCGCTCACCTGGGGGCGCCGCGAACGCGAGGTTGCCGAAAAGCGCAAGACCGTCGAGGAAGCCAGGCTGAGCGTCCGCGAGGCGGAGAGCCGCGTGCTGATGGATGTGAATATGCGCTTCCGTTCGCTGCGCGAGGCGCGCGCGCTGCTGCGCGCTACAGCCCTCGCCCGGCAAGCGGCTCACGAAAAGACGCGCACCATCTCCAACCGCTTCGCGGAAAAGAGCGTGCTGCTGAAGGACGTGCTGCAATCGAAGGCCGCGCTGGCGGAATCACAGCACGACTACCAGCGCGCCCTGCTGCGCTTCTGGAGCGCGCGCGCCGACTACGAAAGAGCCACCGGGCGGAACCCGGGAGAGGAATAAGCGGTGCCAACAGGGATATCGAACCCCGTCAACGATTAACCCACACGCGCGAGCCGGCGCACGGCGAAGAGGGTAAAGAGCAGCGTCATCGCGGCAAGGACGGCTACATGAATGGTGGCAGAGCCGCGACTTGGAGCACCGGTGGCGCTGAGCACCAGTTGCTGCAAATGATGTGTTGGCCAGACCGGAGCAATGGTCTGAAGGAACTTGGGCAGCGGATAGAACAAGCCCGAAAGATGCATCATGACCTGGTAGATGACATTCACGTAAGCGATCGAACTCCGCCCGCTGGCCAGTGAGCCAATGAGCATCCCGATGGCAGAGAACGGCAACGTCCCCAGAACGCAGATCACGGTGACTTTCAAGGATTGGCCAGGGGTCAGGGGCAAATTGCCGGCGGTCAGCGCAGCGGCGATCATGGTGATCATGACGATGACCCCAAAAAGCATGGCCATGAGCATTTTCGCGACCAGGTAGGCCGGCGGCGGCATGGGGAATGCGCGCTTGAGCTTGAGCAAACCTTGTTCGCGTTCGATGGCCAAGGCCATGCCGAACCCGAACATGCCCGGTCCCATCACGCCGAGCACGGCAAAGGCCGCGAACACAAATTTTGAGGCGTTCGGATCGTTACGAATGGCGTCGCCGAATAGAACCACTCCGATGAGCAGGAACAGCATGACCGGCAAGCCCAGGAAGGGTATGGCGAAGGCTGGCGTGCGCAGCATGCGCACCGACTCGTATTTAGCTTCGGTGAGATAAGCGCGCAACACACGGCTGGCGGGCATGGCCGTGCTGCGGGTCAACTCGCTGTCGAATTGCAGAGCAGTAGCATTCATTTCGTGGCCTCCTTGGTGAGCTCCGCAAACGCCTCGGCGAGCCCGGCACTACGAACTTCCAGTTCCTGCAGATTCTCATCTGCGGCCATTAATCGCCGCACCACGGCATCCGCATCAATTGCGGTAATGTGCAGCCCGTGCTGATCGCGGCTGGCGTTCTCTACGCCTGGCCAGGTACTGACCTCTTCGACGGCCAGGGTGGTGGAACATCGGATGCGTTTGCGGACCACCAGGGCGCGCATGTCGCTCACCGTGCCGGAGGCCAGCAGGCGGCCGTTGGCGAGAACGGCGACGCGATCGGCCAGTGCTTCCGCTTCTTCCAGGTAGTGGGTGGTCAGGACGATGGAGCAACCCTGGTTGATCAGTTGGCGCAGCGTGGCCCACATCATTTGCCGAGCCTGAACGTCGAGGCCCACCGTGGGCTCGTCGAGGAAAAGCAGTTTGGGGCGGCCGCAAATCGCCATGGCAAACTGCGCTTGGCGCTTTTGTCCCCCGGAAAGTTTTCCATAGGGACGCTCGGCCAGCGATGCCGTGTGGGTCATTTCCATAACGGCAGCGGGCGAAAGCGGCGCCGGGTAGTAGCTGGCGACCAAATCAATCTGTTCGCGGACGCGAAGCTCCGGCGCAAGAAAAACTTCCTGCATCATCACGCCGATCAGACGCCGGGGAGCGAGAAGCTGAGGTGATTGGCCGAAGAGGCGCACCGATCCGGCGTCAGGCTTCAGCAGCCCCAACAACAGGGAGATGGCGGTGGTTTTTCCGGCGCCGTTGGGACCGAGGACGGCGAATAGCTCTCCGCTGCGCACTTTCAGATCAAGTTTGTCGAGCGCCACGGTCTTTCCGAAGCGCTTGCTCACACCCGAAAGTTCTGCCAAACATTCCCTAGGCATTTTCATTTACCTCCGCTGTTCATCCTGCTTTCCGTTGACTGGGCCACGCCGGGATCATGCTGCCTAGATCACCCGCGCGACTGCTGGAATGCGCCGCAGGGCGGAGACGGCGGCCCAGCTAAGCGCCAGCGTGCCGGCGAACGCCAGGGACCCCTTGGCAAACGCCGGGAGCGGTGCGCGCAGCAATGCGTACGGAAGCCAACTGGCGAATGGGTAGTGGATCAAGTACATCCCGTAGGCGTTGTCGCGCAGGCTATCGAAGATTTTCACGCGCGTCCGCGCGAAACGGAGAAAGAGGGCGAGCGCGGCAAAAGAAGATGCGGCGCAGGAGAGCACGAAAGCCAATCCGCCGAGCGTTTCCCACTTGTGCGACGGGCCCGGAGAAGCGAAAGCAGCGATGGTGATGATAACGGCTACGGCGAAAGCGGCGAGCGCCGCCAGAACCCAGCCGACCCAACGCCGCGCCAACTTGCCATCCGGCGCCAACAGCGCGTTTGTCTGCTGGTTTGCCTGAATTCGGCTGCGTTCCAAACTGTAAGCGCCGATGCCGATCCCGGCCAGGAAATAGCATGCGTAAAGAAGAATCCGGCTGGTCTGGAAGGCGAAGGGGCCGAAGGCGCTCCAGGAGAAAGGATTGAAGGCCCAAACCAGGGGGATATAAGCGGCTGCGGAGGCGGTGACCAAAAGTCCGTAGAAAGCGATCGGGCGGTGCAACGCGCCAGACAGCAGCCGGCCAAGAGACTCGCCCCACTTTGGGATGGCCATGAAGAGCAGGACGGCGAGGCAGTCGAATGCCAGTAGAACCCAAATGAACCACAGTGGACCTGCCGGCCAGGAGCCGAGCGAAAGCCATTGCCGCGCGAATTCGGCGAGATTCGGATGGGCCGCAGTCATCAGGTAAGCGGGGTAGTAGGCAAGCGGCGCCACGAAAGCCGCAACCACGAGAAACGGCACGCCGAGCCGGAACATGCGGTCGCGCAGGAACGCCTTGCTTCCTTTGCGCTGCAGGCTCTTCCAGACGAAGAGTCCGGAGAGGAGAAACATCAGCGACATGAAGAAGGTGTCGTTGAAACCCACAAACAGGCCGAAGCCCGTCCATCGCTGGCTGTCAACGACGGGAAATGCCTGCCACAAGCGGGGCTCGTCGAGTATCGAGGCCGACGGTGGAGGGATATGCGGAATGTATGCGAGGACCGCATGATGTGCGAGCACCATCACAGTAAGGCAGGCCCGCAGGTAGCCGACCGGCAGGTTGATTGTTGGCGTTGATGGGCTTGCCGGTTCCAACTCCGCGGGGCTCCTTCTGGGTGCTGACGCGATTGGGTCTGCGGTAATGACTGCGTTCATGGTGAGTCGCTCCTTTCTCCGCTTGGCGGCGTTCTCGAAGCCTCCCAGCCGCGGCGCTCCGGCCCTGGCGATGAAGCAGGCATGCGACACGCGACTGCAACACGCGGGAGTCTGGGCCAGAGGGGAATCTTTCGAAACCAAATATTGACCAAGTGGCCGAATGGCGTGACGAAGAGGCCGGAGGGAGGGATTAAAATGGATTGGCTGCGAGGGCTTTCAGTTTGTCGTGGTAAGTACGGCCCGATTCGAGCCTGACGCCGTTCTTCAGGGTAACAACGTACTCTCCATGCAGCGCAGGCTGGAGCTCTTTGATCCGCGCGACATTGACGATGATGGAGCGATGGATGCGGACGAACATCTCCGGATCAAGAGACTTCTCGAGCGCATTCATGGCCACATGCAGCAGATGGCCGGCCCGCCCGGCGTGCAACTGGACGTAATTCTCTTCCGCCCCGATCCAATCCACGTCCTCGACATCGACGAAGACGGTTTTACCCGCTGACCGCACCGCCAGGCGCTTCAAGTACCGGCGCGGCGAGACGATGGTTTCCAGAAGGCCGATGATCTGCCGGCTGGCATCGCCCGCCGGTGCCGAACGAAGGCGGGCTTTGGCGCGGCACAGGGCCTGAGTGAAGCGCTCCGCGGTCACCGGTTTGAGCAGGTAGTCGATGGCATTGATTTCAAATGCCTGAATGGCGAAGCGGTCGTGCGCGGTGACGAACACAACCGCGGGCATGCGCTCCGCGCCGACCTCCTGAACGACCGAAAACCCGTCCATCTCCGGCATCTGCACATCCAGAAAGACCAGGTCCGGCCGGGTATTGCGGATCGCGGTTACCGCCTGGCGGCCGTCCTTGGCTTCGTGAATGGCTGAGACCTCCGGATCTTCGGAGAGCAGCATGCGCAAGCCTTCGCGCGCCAGGGGCTCATCATCAACGATTAACGTCGTGAAGGGCATGTATTTCCATCACTTCTTTCTCTGAGATGGCGGGCGCGATGCGATAGGGGAGGATCATGGTCGCAAGGGCCCCACCTTGTTCGCAATTCTCGAGTGACAACCTTGCCGCATCACCGTAGAGCTGGTGGAGACGCGCCCGCGTGTTCGCCAATCCGATCCCCGGACCCCGGGAGAGATTTCCTGGGTCGAGTCCGGGCCCGTCATCTTGCACCTTGATCTCTAGTGTTTCATTCACGCGAGCGGCGCTGATTTGAATCCTGCCCGCCGCGGAACTTTGCCCGATGCCATGGCGGATGGCATTTTCCACGATGGGCTGCAAGCCCATCTGCGGGACGGCAGCATCCAGGATTGCCGGATCCGCAGAAATCTCGATGCGCAGCCGGTCCTGAAAGCGGATCTCTTCAATGGACAAGTAGAGTTGCAGATACTCGAGTTCGCGGCGGAGCGGCACTTCCTGAGCCTCCACATCCTCGAGCACACAGCGCAGAAGATCGCTCAGACGGGAGAGCATCTCTTCGGCCTCTCGTCCCTTCTGCTGGCGTACCAGCACCATGATGGCGTTCAGGGTGTTGAAGATGAAATGCGGCTGAAGCTGCATCTTCAGGGCACTCAATTGTGACCGCATGAGCTGCGTTTTCAGCTCGGAGGCATGAAGCTCCAGCCGCAAGGCCTGCTGCTCGCGTTCCTGATACCTGCGGTAATAGCCGATGCCATGCTGGAGGCCCAACACGATCCAGTAGGTAAAGATGCTCTGATGAAATCCGATCAGCAGTAAGACGATCAAGGTGCTTACGAATGTGCTGAACACCGCCGGGAAGACACCCAGGCGGGAAAGAACAGCGCTCTCCCATGTGAGTTGAATGACGGCGAAACCCACGCTGAACAGCAAGTGGAGTGCTGCCCGCCGCGGCCAATTTCGCCGCTCGATGGGAAATCGGCGGCCCAGCCAGAGTATGCCGGGCGTCAAAAAGGCGGAGATGTAAACGCCGGTAAGCCAGGACACAAGATAGTGCCACCAGGGTGTGGGGTCATGCGAAGTGAGTTTTTGCGCCAGGCCCTGGCTAAAAAAGAAAACGCCGACAACCGTCCACATAAGAAAATACGCCGCGTATCTTCGCAGGTTGCGTGTGATCGTATTTCCCATCAGTCCGGTAGCTTACCTCAAAAGGGTTGTGGCCGGCCCGGAATTGGCCAATCGGCCTGCCGGTCTGTCGTGTCGCGCGCACATTACTTCTCGAAATTTAATTCGCCCGGCTGACTAGACCATCGCGGCGCGTCCAGCCGCACTCTGCGCCGATTGATGGCCAGGGTGCGATGGCGAGTGAATTACGCCGAGATGCCTTCATCCGGCGACTCGGGAAACGGCGACCCAGCTCTTAATCTCACGGAGAGCGAGGAGGATGGAGTGGTGCCGGTGGGGGGAATTGCACTAATCACGCCCATTGAAAACACGCAACTTATTGAAAAATCCAGGCGCTCAAAACGCACGATACCGTGAAATTGCGGCCAACTGGAACGTATCTGGAACTCGGAGTTTGTTCGCTTTATATTCGCCATGGGCCCCTAGGAGCTGGAATGACTATCCAGTGCCCGCAATCGGCAACCTCCAAATGGAGCTTCCAGCTTCCCAGAAGGGGACTTCTGGGGACTCAGGGAGATTTCACTTGTCCGATTAGCGCGTTGATCGTCCGGGTGCCCTTGACAGTCCGCTCCCAAACTTCCTCGCTGTCCGTTTATCGCATGGCCTGAGACAACTGATAAAAACGTGACTTATGCTGCGCTGAACAGGGCATCGAGCAATCTTGCTACTCCCAACGAAAAACCTTCGCCGAGAGCGCCGTGCAAACGACAAACAACACGGCCAGTGCCGCTACGTCGCCCACGTGGGCCGACCACGCGTCGCCGTTCCAGATTCCCTGGAGTAGAGGCACAGCGTAGGTTAGCGGCAGCACTCGCGCCACCGCGTGAAGCACTGGCGGCAGCGATTCAACGGGCACGAAGAGTCCGGAGACAGCGATCATCGGGTACAGAATGATGGCGCCGATCGGCTGCGCAAAGCGCGCCGTGGGAACGATGCTGGCGATCAGAAAACCGATCGACAAGATGCTCCAAGTGCTGATCAGCAGCGCAATCGTGAAAGAGAACAATGGAACGTGAACGTCGACGGGGTAGTAGCGTTTGCCTGCCAGGACCATTAAGGCCAGCGTGGCCGCGGTGAGTATCAGCTTCACGATCACGTGGGCGGTAAGGATCGTCTGCGGGCGCAGTGGCGTGGCGCGGAGTCGCTTGAGGATGCCACCCTCGCGGTAGATGGAGATAATCGTGACCAGCGAAAGCACAGCGCTGACGGCGATCAGAACCGACACAAGAACTGGTAGACCCACGCGGATAAAACTGCTGGCAGCGAGTGAGGGGGGCGCGAGTCTGCGGCCAGCTACACGGCCCAACACGAGGAAAACTAGAACAGGGAAACCGATCGTGCCGAATGCGCCAAGCGGCTCGCGCAGGAAGATCTTGATCTCGATCCAAGTCAGTTTCCAGAGTCCACGCAGCATCATTATCGAACCTACTCGCGAATGGAGTGACCAGTCAGTTTGAGAAAGACGTCCTCAAGGTTGGGGAGAATCGTGCGGAAATCCGTGACCCGGATGCGATTCTCGGACAGACAATGAATCACCTCGGTCACCAGGTCGTCGCCCCGCCCGCAAATGGTGAATCGCAAGTCAGTGCAGATCACAGCCTCAACTCCCGGGATCGCCCGGAAGCGTTCTTCAGCGATGGGGTCGTCCGTGGCGAGAACGACGGTTCGCTCCGGGCAGTGACGGTCGACGAGCCTCTCCGGCCTGTCGATGTCGATGATCCGTCCGTGCTCGATGATTGCTACCCGGTCGCACAACCGTTCGGCCTCCTCCATCAGATGAGTGGTCAAGAAGACTGTCTTGCCGCGCTCGCGGATG
>JBGPJC010000070.1:0-21702 GCA_041485165.1 Terriglobia bacterium
ACAGAAAAGAGCGAGGTAATCGAGCGCATGTATCGCCGCATGGATGCGCTGGTGGGCCGGGTGATGGAGCAGCTCGACGAAGGCGCGGTGCTGATGGTGGTTTCCGACCACGGCTTCAAGTCTTTCCGCCGCGGCGTCAACGTGAACTCCTGGCTGCACCGCAACGGTTATCTGGCGCTGCAGGAGGGAGCCAGCGAGAGCGCGGAGTGGTTCGCGCAAGTGGATTGGGGAAAGACCCGCGCCTATTCCATGGGCCTCAATGGTCTGTACCTTAATCTCGCCGGGCGCGAACGGCAGGGAATCGTCGCCGCCGGCGAGGAGGCGCAAGCGCTGCGCGCCGAGCTGCGCGAAAAACTTCGCGGCCTCGCCGACCCGCAGAACGGCGAGGCGGGAATCCGCGAAGTCTTCGACGCCACTGAGGTATACACCGGCCCCTTTAGAGAGAATGCGCCCGACCTGTTGGTCGGCTATGCGCCGGGCTACCGCGTTTCCTGGGAGACGGCGAATGGGCGCGTCTGCGGCGAGGTCTTCGTAGACAACTGCAAAGCCTGGAGCGGAGACCACTGCATTGATGCCCGCGCCGTGCCCGGCGTATTGTTTGCCAACCGCGTGATCGCCTGCGACCATGCGGCACTCGCCGATGTCGCGCCAACCGTCCTGCAACTGTTCGGCATCCCGCCGCCGCATCACTTTGACGGCAAAGCCTGGCTGGTTGCCGACCCACTCCAGGCCACTGGGAAAAGGCGATGACCGCCGCCGCGGACAACGGCGCGGTGATCGAATTCCGCGGCGCCTCCTACCGCCTCAATGCGCACCGTGTTTTGCTCGCCCCTCTCCATCTGAGCGTGCGGCGCGCGGAGACGCTGGTGCTCCTGGGACGCAGCGGCTCGGGGAAAACCACGACATTGAAGCTCATCAACCGGTTGCTCGAGCCCAGCGAAGGCGAAGTGCTGGTCGAGGGCCGGGCAACAACGCAATGGGATTCCATCCGCCTGCGCCGGAACATCGGCTACGCGATTCAGGAAATCGGTTTGTTTCCGCACATGAGCGTCGAGCGCAACATCGGGCTGGTCCCGGAAGTGGAGGGTTGGCCGCGCGAGCGCATCGCCGCTCGCGTGCGCGAGCTGCTCGAGATGGTGGGTCTCGAACCTGGCCACGCCACGCGTCACCCCCGTGAGCTCTCCGTCGGGCAGCGCCAGCGTGTGGGAGTTGCGCGCGCCCTGGCTCTGGACCCGCCCATCCTGCTGTTGGACGAGCCGTTCGGCGCGCTCGACCCCCTGACGCGCGCGGACCTGCTACGCGAGTTCGCCGGGCTGCAGAAGCGGCTGGGGAAAACAGTCGTGCTGGTCACTCACGACCTGCGCGAGGCTCTGCTGCTGGGCACTACCATCGCCCTGCTGGAAGCCGGACGCCTTATCGGCGTCTACACCCCTGAAGCGTTTCTCCAATCCAAAGACCCGATTGCAGCCGCATACGCCGCGGCATTCCGCACCGGCGTGGATGCCCTATCGCTGTGAAGGAGAGTGCCGGATGAGGCTCGCGGAGTTTTTTCTTCATAACCGCCATGAAGTGCTCACGCTGACGCTCGAACATCTCTGGCTGGTCGGCGTGGCCACGGCATTTGCGGTGGCGGTGGGTCTGCCGCTGGGAATCTTACTGACCCGGCGGCCGGCGCTGGTGCGGCCAATCCTGGGTGGCGCCAACATCCTGCAAACCATTCCCAGCCTGGCGCTGTTCGGTTTTCTTCTGCCGCTGCCTTGGCTGGGCGCGCGGGCCGAGCGCATGACCATCCTGGCGCTCACGCTCTACGCCCTACTGCCCATCCTGCGCAACACGTATGCCGGAATCACCGGCGTGGACCGCGCGGTTGTCGAGGCTGGCCGCGGCATGGGGCTCACTGACCGGCAACTGCTCTTCCGCGTCGAACTGCCGCTGGCGTTGGGTGTTATCGTCGCCGGCATCCGCGTCGCCACGGTGATTTCCGTCGGCACCGCCACCATTGCCGCCGCCGTTGGCGCCGGAGGACTCGGCGAGTACATCTTTCGCGGAGTGGCCATGGTGAACGACCAGCTCATCCTCGCCGGAGCGATTCCTGCCGCGGCGCTGGCCATCATCGCAGATCAAGCTCTGGGCATGTGCGAGCGGCGGCTGCAGCGCAACGCGTGAGGGGCCGGGCGATCGGCGTGATCGCGCTCTCCCGGGCGATTCTGGGCCTCCTCGTTCTCGGGCTGGCTGCATGCGGCAGCTCGCGGCCGCGACCCATCGTCGTTGGCTCGAAGAATTTCACCGAACAATCTATTCTGGGTGAATTGCTCGCGCAGCAAATCGAGCGCGCCACTGGCTTGACCGTCGAGCGCCGTTTCTACCTCGCCGGCAGTTACATCTGCCAGCAGGCCATCCTGGCTGGCCGCATCGACCTCTACGTCGAGTACACCGGGACCGCGCTCACCGCCTTGCTCAAGGAACCACCGTCCAGCGACCCGGCGCGGGTCTTCGCGCGCGTCCGCGACGAATATGCCCGGCGCTTCGGACTCGAGGTATTGCCCTCGCTCGGATTCAACAACACTTTCGCCATGGTCGTGCGCGGCGATGACGCCCGGCGCCTTAGTCTCAAGACGCTCTCGCAGGTTGCGGCGCATTCCTCGGAATGGCGGCTCGGCGTGGGCTTTGAATTCCTTGAACGCCCCGACGGCTATGCGGGCATGGTGAAGGCCTATGGACTCAATTTCCGCCAGTCTCCCCGGGTGATGGACCTGGGGCTGATCTATCGCGCGCTGCGCGAAAAGCAGGTGGATATTGTGGCCGGCAATTCGACCGACGGCCTGATCGCCGCACTTGGTCTGGTCGTTTTGGCCGACGACCGCAATTATTTCCCGCCCTACGAGGCTGTACCGGTTGTGCGGCGAGAGACCCTGCAGGAATTCCCCGCGCTCCGTGCGGCGCTGGCTGCGCTGGCGGGGAAAATCTCCGAAGAAGACATGCGCCGCATGAATTATGAAGTGGACGGAAAGCGTCGCGAGGTGCGCGACGTGGCCACCGAATTTCTGCGTTTGCACCCCAACTGAATCGCGCTCGTTACCGTGCAATCCGCACGGACCAGGAGGGACGCGGCCCGAACGCAATCTTCGGGAACCTTCGCGGCCTGCAGCGCGTATGTATCGCCATGTGGACCGACATCCGTCTTGCACTGCGTGCCCTTCTCAAGAGCCCGACCTTCGCGGCAACCTCCATCGTGGCGCTAGCCCTCGGCATTGGCGCCAATACCGCCATCTTCAGCGTCATCAACGGGCTGCTCCTGCATCCGGCAGGGATTCCCGAGCCTGACCGTCTGCTGGCCGTCCGCGTGAAGTACGAAAAATTAAACCTTAAGAGCATTCCGGTGTCGGCCACGGACTTCGCCGACATCCGTGACTCCAAGCAGGTGTTCTCTTTCGCCGCCCTTCTCGAAGAAGCGGACTTCAGCTACGTTGCAGAGGACCTGCCCGAACGGCTGCACGGCGCGCAGGTGTCGTCTCAGTGGTTCGACGTTTTTGGCGTCAAGCCGCTCCTGGGGAGAGTTTTCCGCCCCGAGGAGGATCAGCCCAACGCGAACCAGGTGGCGGTCCTTTCTTACTCCGCGTGGAAGCGATGGTTCGGCGGCGACCAAGCCATCGTCGGCAAGACCATCCAGCTCAATCAGCTTCCGTACAAGGTCGTCGGCGTGATGGGGCGCGACTTCAATTGGCCCAATCAGGTTCAGGTTTGGGTTCCCCTTGGATTGCCCGCGAGCCAATATGGCTCCGACAACCGCTTCAACGAGGAATATTTCGCGGTGGCGCGCATCCGGCCCGGTGTGACGCCGGCGCAAGCGCAGTCGTTCGTCCAGCTCCTGAACGGGCAGATCCTCCAGCGGGACCCGCAAGGAGCATACGGAAAAGCCTCGGGATGGGGCATGTTCGCTTTGCCCTTGACGGAGTTTGCCTACGGCGATTTGAAGACACCGCTGTTCGTGCTCATCGGCGCGGTGGGGTTCGTGCTGCTGATCGCCTGCTCGAACATCGCCGGGCTCATGCTGGCCAGGGTGTCGGGACGCGCGCGCGAACTCGCTGTGCGCGTGGCGCTGGGCGCCAGGCGCTGGCATCTGATTCGTCAGACCCTCGCGGAGAGCCTGGTGCTGGCGTGCGCGGGAACGCTGCTGGGCCTGGCCGCGGCGCGCGCCGGGATTCGCATTCTTTTGTGGCTGGCTCCGGCCGATGTTGCCAACGGTCTCAACATTCAGCCCGACGCATACGTACTGGTATTCACCACTGTGGTCGGCGCGCTGGCCGGCATTCTGGCCGGAATTGCGCCGGCGTGGCAGGTTTCGGCGATTCATGATTTCGAGGTATTGAAAGAAGGAGGACGTTCCGGGACGGCCAGCCGCGGGAAGGGGCAACTCCGCGCGCTTCTAGTGGCGGGTCAAGTGGCGCTGGCGCTGGTGCTCCTGGTGGGAGCGGGTTTGTTTCTCAAGAGTCTGGCGCGCCTCGAGCAGGTGAATCCGGGATTCGATTCGCATGGCGTTTTCACTGCCGCGATATCCTTGCCCGAAAGCCAGTACAAAGAGGAGCCCAAGCAAATTGCCTTCTATCGGGCGGTGACCGAGCGATTGGCGAGCTTGCCTGGTGTTTCCTTGGCTGCGGCGGCAATTCCCTTGCCGTTCTCGGCGTCGAATTTTTCCTCTTCCTTCAACATCGAAGGCCGGCCTCAGGGCCCCGGCGATCCCGGCCCGCATAGCGACCTTCGCGCGGTGACGCCGGGATATTTCTCCGTGCTGAAGATTCCGTTGCTTGCGGGGCGCACGTTTACCGAGCAGGATCGCGAGGGAACGCAGCCCGTGGTGGTGATTGACGATAGTCTGGCGCGGCAATACTGGCCGGGGCAAGACCCGGTAGGAAAGAGGCTGCGGCGCGGGCAAAACGCGCCCTGGGTGGAAATCGTCGGCGTGGTCGCGCACGTTCACCACTCGGAGCTTGCCGGTGACACCGGCAAGGGCGTCTGTTACTACCCCATGTTTCAAATCCCCATCTCCAGGGCTTTCCTGCTCGCGCGCACCGATGCTGACCCGGCGAGACTGGCCGGTCCGATCCGCGCGGCGGTGCGCGCCGTCGCTCCCGGCCAGCCGGTGTACGACCTGGCCACGATGGACGAGCGCGTGTCCGGCTCGCTCGGAGCGCGGCGATTCGCCGTCACCGTCCTGGGATTCTTTGCCGGCGTGGCGCTGCTGATGTCGGCGCTGGGACTCTACGGCGTGATCAGCTACACGGTCACGCAGCGCACCCAGGAGATCGGCATCCGCATGGCGCTGGGAGCACAGATGGGACAGGTTTTGGGACTGGTGGTCAGGCACGGCTTGCGTCTCGTCGGCGCGGGAATCCTGATCGGGCTCGTCGCCGCACTCAGCCTGGCGCGGCTGCTCTCCGCCCAACTCTTTCAGGTGAGTCCGTTTGATCCGGCCACTCTTCTCCTTACCTCGCTCATGCTGCTTGCCGTGGCGCTGCTCGCCAGTTACGTGCCGGCGCGGCGAGCGGCGAAAATCGATCCCCTCGAGGCGCTGCGGTACTAGTAGAGGCGGCTTTACGCCGCCACTTGGCTCCTCCAGAAAGAATTCAATCCTTCGCCTTCCCAGGCCTTCCCGCGATTAACGGTCGCCGGCCTTCTCGCAATCCGAGCAGTGGTAAGATAAGAGAAAGGCTCAGCCCGGGAAAATGGCGACCAAGCGCGAAAAAATCATTCTGGTGGAAACCGACGCGGATTCTCGCGCCAGGCTCGAAATCGATCTAAAGGCTGCCGGGTACGAGGTCTTTGCCACGGAATCCTGCCCGGAGGGTTTCGAGGCGGCGAGCAAAGCCGGAGCCGATATTATCGTGCTCGACGCCGGCGCGCCGGGAAGTTGTTGGTCGAAGACGGTAGTGGAGTTGAAAGGCGCCGCGGCCACCGAGGCCATTCGCGTCCTGGTGCTCTCCTCCCTCGGCCCGGCCGAACGTGCCCGCGCGCTCGACCTGGGTGCGGACGACATCGTCCCCCGCCCGGTGGACGCTGTCGAGTTCCTGGCGCGCGTGCGCGCGCAACTCCGCGCCAAGCGCGCCGCCGATAACCTTCGATCCCGGCTGCACCTCGCTGAACAGGGCCAGCAGATCGCCCATACTGCCTTCCAGGCGCTCGCTGTCACCGAGAAGATGACCCAGGACGCCTTCTCGCTCGACCGGCGGCTGAAGATTGGTCTGGCCGGAGTGTTGGGCGGCGCCGCTTTGATGGGCGGCACCTTCCTTCTCTATACCCGCCGCGCAGAGAAAGAAACCAAGCGCGCCTACAGGGTGATCACGCAGCTCGAGCGCGGCCTGGCCAGCCAGGAAGCACTGCTAGCCCGCGCCAGCAAGCTCCGTCAAGAAAATGAAGCCAACCCGGAATCCTCCGACGCGCAGAAAGTGCAACTCGAGCAGCAGAGCCAGATCCTGCGCGCGCAGCTGGAGTCAGCCGGGGAAGGCGACGTCTCCGATCTGCGCAAGCAACTCCAGGAGACCAGCACGCGCCTCAAGCGCATCGAGGATGAAGGCCGCGAGGCCCAGGGAATCATCCGAAGTTATTCGCGCAGCGTCTGCCTGCTGCATCTCTCCGTGGCTTTCCGGCAGAAGGAGGGCGGCCAGCGTCTGCGCTATGCGGGCATCAACCCCAAGGGTGAGCCGCTCCAGGACAGCGAAGGCAAGCCCATCATTTCGCTCGAAGGGCGCGGGCCGGAAGTGCGCGCCGATTTCTTCGGCACCGCTTTTCTGGTGGCTGCGGACGGAAGGATGCTCACCAACCGGCACGTCGTCGAGCCTTGGTGGAAGAACGATGAGCTGGCCTCCATCACCCAGGAAGGAATCGAGCCGCTGATCGCCGACATCGAGGGCTACTGCCCGGACGCCGCGCGCCCCCTGCGCGTCTCCATCCAGAATATCTCGCCGGACGCCGACCTGGCCGTGGTCCAGGCGACGCTCGATGATCCGCGGCGGCCGGTGATTGGAATCGACGCACGGCGCGAGGCTACGGTGAGCGGAAGCCCGGTGGTCCTGATGGGTTACCCCACCGGCCTGGACGCCATTCTGGCCCGCACCGATGAAGAGACCATGCACGCCATCGTGGAATCCAGTGGCGGCAGCCCTTCGCAAATCATGATTGCTCTGGTCAATCGCCGGCTCATCCGGCCCATCACCACCCAGGGACACATCGGCGATGTTCTGGCCGACCGCCTGGTCTACGACGCCCAAACCACCTCGGGCGGCTCGGGCGGGCCGCTATTCAACCTCGCAGGCAAAGTGGTCGGTGTCAATTTCGCCGTCCTGCGCGGCTTTGGCGGATCAAACTTCGGCATCCCCATCCGTTTCGCCGAGCCACTGCTGAAACGTTAGCCTTTCCGGCTCGTTGATCTGACTCCGGCTCCGCATTCCTTTCGACGCGAACGGCGGGCAGGCGAGACGGGTGTACAATCCTTGCCGGTTTCAAAATGGCAACCGCACCAGCCCCCGAGAAACAAAATGAGCGAACCATCTCGCTGGAATCGATTCTGGCGGCTCGCCAGCGCGTCTATCAGGCAGCGGTCCGGACGCCCCTCGTCCGCTTGTACTACGATGACGTTCCCGGCGAGATCTATCTCAAGCTCGAATCCTTCCAGCCGATTGGTTCGTTCAAGATACGCGGAGCTTACAACGCCGTCTCCTTGCTGAGTCCAGAAGACAGGGCCAGGGGCGTGTGGACTGTCAGCGCGGGCAATGCAGCGCAGGGTGTCGCCCTGGCGGCCAGAATCCTGGGGATCCGTTGCAACGTTTTGGTCATGGATACGGCCCCAGCCACAAAGCTGGACGCCATCAAGCGTTTGGGTGGCGGCATCCTCAAGGCACCCTTCGATGAGTGCTGGACTGCGCTAACCGAACGCCGGCATCCGGCGTTTCAGGGCGTTTTTGTTCATCCCTTCGATGATGACAACTTCATCGCCGGCAATGCCACGATCGGTCTGGAAATCCTGGAAGATTTGCCCGATGTCACTTCGGTCGTGGCCGCCTTTGGTGGAGGTGGGCTCAGTTGCGGGATCGCGTCCGCCATGGCTGCCATAAAGCCCGAAACGAAGGTCTATGGGGCCGAGCCGGAGACCGCTTCGCCACTTCATCTGTCATTCATGAAAGGCTCAGCTCAGAAGTTCCCGGATTGGAGAGCAAGTTGGGTGGACGGCTCTGGCGGCAAGTCGGTCTTGCCGGGAATGTGGACGCTTGCCAGGCGCCTGCTTGCGGGCTCCATCGTTGCGTCGCTGGAGGAGACGCGCCGAGCCATGTCGATCGTCGCCGCCCGGAATCACATCATCTGCGAAGGTGCAGCCGCATGCGCAGTCGCCGCCGGACTCAGCGGCAAAGCTGGAAGCGGCAAAATCGTCTGTGTGGTCAGCGGCGGAAACATCGATCTCAGCAAATTCTCTGAGCTGGTCTCAGCCCCGGCAGTCGCGACCCGGCTTAACAGCTAACCTGACCTCGAAACTCTGAGGGTGAATCGGCAAACTGACATGCTGCCGGGCTCCCGCCTAAATTGACTTCACCTCCACCCGCGGCTAGCATACTCGTTTATCCCTTCGCTGGTTTTGTCCTATGTGGGGGTCGTCCTGGACGCGGGCGCACAGACCGGTACCATTCTCGACCGCATCGTCGAAGCGCGCCGTGAGTCCGTCTGGAAACGGAAGCGTCTGGTACCCCTTCCGGTTCTGCGCCTGGCCGTCGAGACCGGCGCACCCGCGCGCGACTTCCGCGCCGCACTCAGCAGCGATGCTCTGAAAATCATCGCCGAGATTAAGAAAGCTTCACCTTCGCGTGGAGTCTTGCGCCAGGCGTTCGAACCCGCCGCGCTGGCGGCGGCACTCGAGCAAGCCGGAGCCGCCGCGCTTTCTGTCCTCACCGAGGAAGAGTTTTTCCAGGGGTCGCTCGGGAACCTCCGCGCCGCCCGCGAGGCTGTAAAGATTCCTGCGCTGCGCAAAGACTTCCTTTTCGATCCCTGGCAGGTTTGGGAAGCGCGTTCGGCCTGCGCGGACTCTTTCCTGCTGATCGTAGCCATCCTGAGCGGCGCGCAGCTCACCGAAATGCTCGCCCTCGGTCGCGAGCTGGGCATGGAGGCGCTGGTTGAAGTGCACACGCGGGAAGAACTTCAGCGCGCCCTGGCTGCCGGTGCGCGCATCGTGGGCGTGAACAACCGTGACCTGCGCGATTTCTCCGTGCGATTGGAAACTTCACTCGAGTTGGTGGAATCCATCCCCGAAGAGTGCATCGCCGTCAGCGAATCGGGTTTGAAGTCGCGCGGGGATCTCGACCGGCTGCGCGCCGCGGGGTTTGACGCCTTCCTCATCGGCGAACAATTGATGCAGGCGGCTGACCCCGGCGCGGCCCTGCGCGATCTGCTGGCGCCCGTCGCCGGGCGGTGACGCGCGCATGTTTCGCATCAAAGTCTGCGGGATCACCAATTGGACCGACGCGCGCCGGGCCATCGAAGGCGGCTGCGACGCTCTGGGGTTCAATTTCTATCCGCGGAGCCCGCGGTACATCGAGCCCGCGCGGGCCCGGCGCATCGCCGCGCGGCTGCCGAAAGGCGTTGCCGCCGTGGGTGTGTTCGTTAACGAGCCGCTTGAGGTCATCGAGCGCATCGCCCGGCAGGTGGGGCTCGACTACGTGCAGTTGCATGGAGATGAACCGCCCGCGCTTCTCGCTGACGTCTCGATGTGCGTTCCAGCGATCAAAGCGTTTCGTGTTGCGCCGGGGTTTCGCGCGGCGTCGCTCCAGAAGTACCGCCGCGCCGCGGCATTCCTGCTCGACGGTTTTCATCCGCGGCTGCGCGGGGGAACCGGACGCACGGTGGACTGGTCGCTGGCGCGGCGGGCGGGGCGTTACGGCCCCATCGTACTGGCCGGGGGCTTGCGCCCGGACAATGTCGCCGAAGCCATTCGCTCCGCGCGGCCGGCAGCCGTAGACGTCTCCAGCGGCGTAGAATCGGCGCCGGGGCGCAAAGACAGAGTGAAACTGCGCGAGTTCATAGAGGCGGCGCTGTCCGCCTCGGGAGCTTTTGCTTGAGCCCGACAGACCAGGTGAATAGGCAGACCTGGCCCGATGCTCGTGGCCGTTTTGGCCCCTACGGGGGCCGCTTCGTGCCCGAGACTCTGATGGGTCCCCTCGAGCAGCTCGAGGCCGCATACCTTGCCGCTCGCAATGACCCTGCCTTTGGCCGGGAGATTGAGGATCTATTGCGCAACTTCGCCGGCCGGCCCACGCCGCTGCAGTTTGCCTCCCGGCTCACGGCGCACCTGGGCGGCCCGCGCATTTACCTCAAGCGCGAGGACCTGCTGCACACTGGTGCGCACAAGATCAACAACTGCATCGGCCAGGGCGTGCTCGCCGCACGGATGGGCAAACCGCGCATCGTCGCGGAAACGGGCGCCGGGCAGCACGGCGTGGCCTCCGCGGCGGTTGCCGCGCGGCTGGGGCTCGAATGCGTCGTCTACATGGGCACCGAAGACATGGAGCGGCAGCACCTGAACGTGGTGCGCATGCGCCTGCTGGGCGCAGAAGTGATCGGCGTGGACGCCGGCAGCCGCACGCTCAAGGACGCTGTAAACGAAGCGATGCGCGACTGGGTGACCAACGTGGATTCCACCCACTACCTTCTCGGGTCGGTTCTCGGCCCGCATCCTTACCCGCAGATGGTGCGCGATTTCCATTCCGTCATCGGCCGCGAGGCGCGTGCGCAGATCCTTGAAGCGGAGGGACGCCTCCCCGACCTGCTGGTGGCCTGCGTCGGCGGGGGATCGAACGCCATCGGCTTGTTTAACGAGTTCCTGGACGACCCCGCGGTGAAAATGCTCGGCGTCGAAGCGGGCGGCACGGGCTTCGCGCTCGGCGAACACGCCGCGCGTCTCGCGGCAGCCTCGGGCTATCTCGGCGCGCGCCCTGGAGTCCTGCAAGGGACTTACACCTATATGTTGCAAACCGCCGAGGGACAAATATCGACCACGCATTCGGCCTCGGCCGGCCTCGATTATCCCGCCGTGGGACCCCAGCATGCCTGGCTCGCCGAGCAGGGCCGTGCGGAGTACACCGCCGTTTCCGATGAGGCTGCGATCGATGCGGTGCGCACGCTTTCGCGCCTGGAAGGCATCCTGCCCGCGCTGGAGAGCGCTCATGCGCTCGCTGAGTTGATCCGCCGCGCGCCGCAGATGTCGCGCGAAACTCTGGTGATCGTAAACGTTTCCGGCCGCGGCGATAAAGACGTGGAAATCCTCTCGCGGTACTTGTAGGAGCGCATGAGCGCAATCTCAACCGGCACGGATTCGCGCATATCGCGGCGCTTCGCTGAGCTGCGCAGCAGCGGGGAAGTGGGTCTGGTGGCTTACGTCACCGCCGGCGATCCCACCCTCCAGGCCACGCGAAAGATTGTGCTGGCGCTGGCCGCGGCCGGCGCGGATGTGATCGAGCTGGGTGTGCCTTTCAGCGACCCGGTGGCCGACGGCCCGGTCATCCAGCGCGCCAGCGAGCGGGCGCTGGCCGGCGGCACCACGCTTGCCGGTGTGATCGGCCTGGTGAGCGAGTTGCGCGCCGAGACGCAGGTTCCCATCGTGCTCTTCAGCTATTTCAATCCCATCCTGCAAATGGGAATAGAAGAGTTTGCGCGCTCCGCCGCCGCGGCCGGCGCCGATGGCGTCTTGGCCACCGACTTGACGCCGGAGGAATCCGAGGTTTACCGGCGAATTCTCCGCGGCCATGGGCTGGACACCATCTTCCTGGCCGCGCCGACCTCAAGCGCGGAGCGGCTGCGTAAAATCGCCGCGGCGACGAGCGGTTTTCTCTACCTGATTTCCCGTACCGGAGTGACCGGTGAGCGCGACGCGCTGCCGGAAGGTCTGCCGCAGTTTGTGCGGCGCGTGCGGGAGATCACCTCGCTGCCGCTCGCCGTGGGCTTCGGAATTTCGCTGCCCGGACACGTATCGGTCCTCGCCGGCATCGCCGACGCCGCCGTGGTCGGCTCGGCGCTGGTGGCGGAGATTGCGCGGGCGTCAAACGTCGAAGAGGCTGTGGCCGCCGTGGCTGCGCGGGCCCGGCTGCTCAAGCAGGCCGGCCGCAGCGGGATGAGCCGCAGGGATGCATCCGGGCCGGGGGCCGGCAGCGAGCCATGAAGATCGAGGACTGGCGCCACAGAATTGACGAGATTGACGCGCAGCTCGTGCAGTTGCTCAACGAGCGCTCGCAGTGCGCGGTCGAGGTGGGAAAGATGAAGCGCGAGACGCACCAGCCTCTCTACCAGCCGGAGCGCGAGCGCGAGATCCTCGAGCGAGCGGCCCGCACCAATCCCGGGCCGTTGCCGGACACGGCTATCCGGCGGCTGTTTGAGCGCATCCTCGATGAAGCGCGGGCCGTCGAGCGCACGGTGATGCACGAAGAGGACAAGAAGCCGTAGTCCGCGCCAACGGGAATTCAGGGGGACAGGGAAGCCATGGTCGTGGTCATGCAAGAAGGGTCCAACGAAGGGCAAATCCAGCGTGTGATTGACCGGCTGGTGGAAATGGGGTTTGACGTGCACCGCTCGACCGGCGCCAATCACACCGTGCTGGGCGCGGTGGGCGCGCGTGCTGACTTTGACCCCCGCGACATCGAGCTGCTCGACGGCGTGCGCGAGGTGATGCGCATCACCCAGCCTTACAAACTGGCCAGCCGCGCTTTTCGTCCCGAAGGCACCATTGTAGACCTCGGCAAAGGGCTGCGCATCGGCGGCCCGGAAGTGGTAGTGATGGCCGGGCCTTGCGCGGTCGAGACCGCGGAACAGATCGACGCCATTGCCGAGCGCGTCAGCCGCCTGGGTGCGCGGCTGCTGCGTGGCGGCGCGTACAAGCCGCGCAGCTCGCCCTACAGCTTCCAGGGCCACGGCGAAAGCGCACTGCGCCTGCTGCGTGAGGCCGCTGACCGCAACGGCCTGCTGGTGGTCAGCGAGGTGATGGACGCCTCGCAGATCGAAGTGATGACGCCCTACGTGGACCTCCTGCAAGTCGGCGCGCGCAATATGCAGAACATCCACCTGTTGCGCGCGCTGGGCGGCGTGGCCAAGCCCATTCTGCTCAAGCGCGGCATGTCCGCGACCATCGAGGAACTGCTGCTCAGCGCTGAATACATCATGGCCGGCGGGAACTACAACATTGTGCTGTGCGAGCGCGGCATCCGCACTTTCGAGAGTTACACTCGCAATACTCTGGACATCGCCGCCATCCCGGTCATCAAGAAACTTTCCCACTTGCCGATCATCGCCGATCCTTCCCACGGCACCGGCCGGCGCGACAAAGTGCCACCCATGGCCCGCGCCGCCGTCGCCGCAGGCGCCGATGGCTTGCTCATCGAAGTGCATAACGATCCGGAACACGCGCTCTCCGACGGCGCCCAGTCGCTCTTTTTCGACCAATTCGCGCAGCTTATGGCCGAGCTGCGCATCATCGCTCCGGCAGTCGGCCGGCGCATCGCCTAGCTCATGCCGGCTGAAGCGCCTTTTTCCCGTGTGGCGGTGCTGGGCACCGGGTTGATCGGCGGGTCGTTCGCGCTGGCATTCCGCGCGCTGTATCCGGACGTCCCGGTGATCGGGTGGGACCGGCCCGGTGTTGCTCAGCGTGCCGCCGCGCTCGGGGCCATCACACAGGTGGCTGGAGACCTCGCCAGCGCGGTGACCGGAGCCGATTTGATCTACGTGGCGCTGCCGGTCGGGGCCATCCTCGAGTGCCTGCCGGAAATTGCGCGTGCTGCGGCACCGGGCGCACTGGTCACCGACGCGGGCGGCACGAAAACGGCCATCTGCCGCGCCGCGGGTAAGGTGTTCCCGCCGGGCGGTGGATTCATTGGCGGGCATCCCCTGGCCGGCAGGGAATCAAGCGGGATCGAAAACGCGAGCGCCGAGCTGTTCCGCGGGGCGGAGTACGTTCTAGTGGGGGAGGAGCGCCCGCCTGCGGCGGGCGCGCTGCGACTGGCCGGGCTACTCGGCGAAATGGGAGCGCGCGTGGTGTGGCTGGACGCGGAGACACACGACTGGGCGGCGGCCATCATTTCTCACCTGCCGCAGCTCGTAGCTGTTGCGCTGGCCGGAGTCGTGCGCGAGGAGACCGACGAAACCGGATTACCTCTCTCCCTGGCCGGTTCGGGATTGCGGGATACGCTGCGCCTGGCGGGCAGCCCCTATGACCTCTGGCGCGATATTTGCCTGACCAATAGGGACAACATTGCCCGTGCCCTGGACCGCTTGGCCCAAGCCGTAGATTATTTGCGCACGCGGCTGGCCAGCCGCGAGCTGGAAGCCGAGTTCGCCGCGGCCAACGAGGTCTACCAGTCTTTGTCGCGTCCGCGCCGCATGTAGCGCCGGCCCCGCTCAGCGGGGCCGGCAATCCGAGTGCAGCGCCTCTTTTGTTGGGGTAATACTTCTATTCGCCAAGGGGGACACCATGGACAAGCGCGTAGCGAGCGCCGATGCCGCCATTGAGAGCCTGCGTGACGGCGCCACCATTCTGATGGGCGGCTTCGGCCTTTGCGGCATCCCGGAAAACCTGATCGCCGCGGTCCGGCGCAAGGGATCGAAAGACCTCACCATTATTTCCAACAACGCCGGCGTGGATGATTTCGGCATCGGCGTGCTGCTGCAAACCCGCCAGGTGAAAAAGATGATCTCCACGTACGTCGGGGAGAACAAGCTGTTCGAGCAACTGGTCCTCTCCGGCGCGCTCGAAGTCGAGCTGAACCCGCAGGGCACGCTGGCCGAACGGATTCGCGCCGGCGGCGCGGGGATCGCTGCCTTTTACACTCCCACCGGTTACGGAACCATGGTCGCGGAAGGGAAAGAAGTGCGCGAATTCGGAGGGCGCAAGTACGTGCTCGAGCTCGCGCTGCGCGCCGACTTTGCGTTTGTAAAAGCCTGGAAAGGAGACCGCTGGGGCAACCTGGTTTACCGCAAGACCGCGCGCAACTTTAACCCGGTGATGGCCACCGCTGCGGACCAGGTGGTCGCCGAAGTGGAAGAGCTCACCGATATCGGGCGGCTCGATCCCGACTCCATCCATACACCAGGAATTTTTGTAAACGCCATCTTTTCCGGCGCGCACGAAAAACGCATCGAGCGGCGCACGGTGCGCCGCGCCGAAGCCGGAGCGAGGTGATACAGCGATGAGTGAAGCGACGTCAATGGATCCCCGTGAAAGAATCGCCCGGCGCGTTGCGCGCGAGTTGCGCGACGGCTTCTACGTCAACCTGGGCATCGGCCTGCCGACCATGGTTGCCAACTACATCCCGCCGGGAATGGAAGTCGTGCTGCAATCCGAAAACGGCATGCTCGGCGTCGGCCCCTACCCCTTGTCCGGCACGGAAGACGCCGACCTGATCAACGCGGGCAAAGAGACCATCACGGAAATTCCCGGCTGCTGCTATTTTTCAAGCGCCGATTCGTTCGGCATGATCCGCGGCGGACACGTGGACTTGACCGTCCTCGGCGCGCTTGAAGTGGACGCCCAGGGCAACCTGGCCAACTGGGCCATCCCCGGCAAGATGCTCAAGGGCATGGGCGGGGCCATGGACCTGGTGGCCGGCGCCAAGCGCGTGATCATTGCCATGGAGCATGCCACCAAGGACAAGAAGCCGAAGATACTCAACAAATGCACTCTTCCGCTGACCGGTGTGGGAGTTGTCAATTTGATCGTCACCGAGCTGGCGGTGATTGAGGTGACTCCCGGCGGCCTCGTCCTGCACGAAGCGGCTCCGGGCGTGACCCCGGCTGATGTGCAGAAGCTCACTCACCCGAAGTTGCAGGTCGCGCCGGCGTTCCGAACCATGATTGATTAGTCCGTCTACGGTTTAGGGTACCTGCAGCCCGAAGGCCTTTGAGCGCGAAAGGTCGTCCTTTCGACCTTTCGCCTTGGCGAATCAATGGCACCTCCCAACTAACCGCGGGCGAGCCGCCGCCGTCCAAGAAACCCTCCTTGATTGGATTGCAACACTGCCCGGTGCGTGGCGTGACGCGGCGCCGATTCCGGGTTACCATCCAGGCTGCGCGCCCATGTTGGAAGCACACTCCATCGTCGTTGTCAGCCTGCACACCCCAAAGGAAAAGATCTGGGGCGAGGTGGAAGGAATTGACCAAGCCGGATTGACCATCCGCGGCGTCAATCTCGAGTCGTTCGACGATTTCGTGCGCCAGGCGCGCGACCCGGAGGGTGAATCACTTGGCCTGCCCACGCTTTTCTTTCCCATGCTGCGCATCGAGCGCGTCGCGCTCGACGAGCGCCGCGGCACGCTCCCGTCGCTGGCCGATCTTTTCGAACAGAGAGTGGGCTGCTCGCTGGGCGCGTACCTCGCCCGGTTCGGCTGACCGCCCCGTGCGCGCAAGTCTGCGAGAGGCCTGATGCGCCGGCGCCTTTTTACCGTACCCAATCAGCTCACATTCCTCCGCCTGGGGCTTCTGCCGCTCTATTTCATCAGCATCGTATACGGGCACTGGCGTTCGGCTCTGCTGTTGCTGGTGCTGGCGGGCCTGACCGACGGGCTGGACGGCCTGATGGCGCGTCGTCTGGACCAGAAAACCGAGCTGGGCACGTTCCTCGACCCCATCGCCGATAAGCTGTTGATTTCCATCTCCTTTATTCTCCTGGCGTACAAAAAGGAGATTGGCTGGTGGCTGGCCATCCTGGTCCTCGCCCGCGACGCCATCATCCTCATCATCGCCACGGTGATCCTGCTGGTTGTGGGTTACCGGACATTTCCGCCGACCTTTACCGGCAAGTCCACCACGGTTCTTCAAATTCTGCTGGTCGTGGTGGTAATCTCCGGGGCGGCGTTCAGTTATCCCTGGCACGAGCGCACGCAGGGCATCCTCGAATACGCCGCTGCCGCACTGACCGTCGTCTCCGGCGTGCAATACAGCGTATTGATCGCCCGAGGGGTCAGCAGCAAGTGATGCGCGAGCGCCGCGGCAGGCAGCCCATCCTGCCAAAGCGGCTCTAGAACCCCACCCGGCGCCGTGGCATACTCGCGCGGTCGAGCGTGGTGCCGGCGGGATGCTGCGGCCCGGAAGGCGTAGCCCAGAAGCCGTAACGATGATAAACCTCACGAAAATCCTGTGTGCCGTGGATTTTTCCGCCAGCTCCCGGCGCGCTCTCGAATACGCCACTGCTCTCAGCCAGAAGTTTTCCGCCGAGCTCGTCCTGCTGCACGTCCTCGAAGAAGTTCCGCTGCTCAGCGCTTACACCGGCCGTCCGGAAATCGGTGAGCTGCGAAGCAAGCAGGAGGCGGTGAAGAGCCAGCTAGCGGCCTGGCTGGAGGGCGCCGGGGCGGGGGGAGCGGGCGCGCACCTGGAAGTGGCGCGGGGCGCGACAGTAGAGACGATCCTGCGGTTCTGCGAAGCGCTGAAGCCGGATGTGCTGGTCATGGGCACGCACGGCCGCCGATCTCTCGATGCCGCGCTGTTCGGCTCAACCACCTACCGGGTGATCCGGCGCGCTCCGTGTCCGGTATTTGTCGTGCGGCTTCCGCGTGACGCCGCGACTCACGAACCCCCGCGGAAGTAACGCAGCATCATCGCCGCGAAGCTGGCCACCACCAGCAGGAAAGCGCCCGTCCCAAGTAGGTAGGCCCGCTTGCGCTCCGGCCCCGACTGCGCCTCACGGTCATCGAACACGCGTCCCAGCGCATAGCCGGCCACCAGGCCGCCGAAATGCGCGGCATTGTCTATCCCACTGATCAGCAAGCCCAACGCGAAGATCAGCGCGATCCAGCGAATCAATTGCGCGCGGACTTCGGCCATGTACCGGCCACCCCGCCGCGAAGCCACGGCCAGTTGCAGCCCGGCCAGTCCCATCAGCGCCCCGGATGCGCCCACGCTAAGTCCCCCGCCGTGGTGGGCGTAGATGCTCCAAGCCGTGCTGAAAACAAAACTGAGCACGCCGGTGACGATGTAGAGGAACAGGTAGCGCGCCGAGCCGTAAAGGGACTCCAGCGGCGGCCCCAGGTCCACCAGAACCATGGTGTTCATGCCGATGTGCCAGATGCTGCCGTGGAGAAAAATGGGCATCACCAACCGCCACCATTCGCCCTGGAAGATTTGGAATGTAGCCCGCGCGCCCAACTGGTAGAGAACTTGCCCGTTGATTCCCCCCAGCGGGTTGAACGATTCGCTGACTTGCATCGTCCTCGCCAAGCACACACCGTAGATCAGCAAGTTCAGGCCGACCATGAGGATGGTGACTGGCGAGGTTTTCGGCAGGATAGATGAAAACGAACGTCCCACCGCCGCCACGGAGAACGTCAAATTGGTACCGCATTCGTGGCAGCGCGTGGCCGTGCCGCCCACCAAATGGCCACAAGCCGGGCACAGCTTCGGCCGGCCTTCTTTTTTTTCGTCGGGACGGAAGAGCGCGGCGGCCCAGTCACGCAGCCGTTCCAGTCTCCAGCGCAGTTGCGGCGGCAGCGGCATCTAGGGGAACTGAAGGTCTCCTCCCGCTCGGCCTGCGGCGTCGCGGGGTTCCCTATAATACCGAAAAAACAGCGATGTGTTCGCTCCTTGTGGTATGCCGCGCCGGGTTTCTATAATATCGCTACGCTTCGCGCCGGCACCGCACAAAGGGAGACGAACCATGACCACGCTTGAAGAAGTTGGACGCGCCCTCCAGGAAGAGATCCATCGCCTGAGCAAGTTTTTTGAAAGCGAAGTAATCCCCAGCTCACGGCGTGCGGCGGTGGAAGCGCTGCGCACGGCGTCGCAGCGGCTGCATGAACTCGCCGCGCAGCTGGAAACTTCCAACCCCTCTGACCAGAACAAACCCCGCTGAGGCTGCGTGCGTTCTTCTCTCGCACAGTTCCACCGTGTGCTGCTGGAGCCCCCCGCGCTCGTGTTGCTGCTGGTACTGGGATCCGCATGCGCTTCGCACCACCCAGTTGCGCGCCGCCCTGCGCCACCGCCTCCTGGCCCGACGGCAGGCGGCGGTACGACCACCGGCGGGGGAGCGCCTCGACCTAAACCTCCGGCCGGAAAGACCGCCGCCCCGGTGCGCGTCTCGGGATATCCGCAGGAAGGCCTGGCTTCCTGGTACGGGATTCCCTATCACGGGCGGCGCGCCGCCAATGGTGAAATCTACGACATGTACAAACTCACCGCAGCCCACCGCACACTGCCGTTCGACACCATCCTCCGGGTCACAAATCTGAAGAATGGCAAATCAGTTGAGGTTCGCATCAACGACCGCGGTCCGTTCGTCGAGGGACGGCTGCTCGATTTGTCGTTCGGAGCGGCGCGCGTGATTGATATGGTGGCCCTGGGTGTGGCCCCGGTGCGGCTGGAATTGCTTTCCGGAGCGGATCCGCTCTCCGGCAACTTCACCGTGCAGGTGGGCGCCTTCCTCGATAAGCAGAACGCGGAGCGCTTCCGCCAGCATCTCCAGCAGCGCTACCCCCCGGTATTCATTGTGGAGTACGATGCCCCGCAGGGGCTGTTCTACCGCGTGCGCGCTGGCCGCCTGCCGACCGAGGATGCCGCGCGCCAGTTTGCCGAACGCTTGCGGAAAGAAGAACAGGTGGTGCCGTTCGTCGTGAGGCTGGACGAGACGCCTGCACGCTGAGGACGGTGGCTGCCCGGCGAGGAGTTCAGAAAGTGGCGCGGCGCGATGACGCGCCCAGTTCAGGGGGCAGCGGTGAGCGATTGCATTTTTTGCCAGATCGGGAAAAAGAAAATCCCCGCGAAACTAGTCTACGAGGACGATGCCATCTTCGCGTTTGAAGACCTGCACCCGCAGGCGCCCACCCACATCCTGATTTGCCCGCGGAAACACATCGAATCGCTTGGTGATGCCGCCGCCGAAGACGCGCCACTGCTCGGCCGTCTGCTGCTGGCCGGGGCGCAGATCGCGCGCGACCGCAAACTCACCGACGGTTACCGCACCGTCTTCAACAACGGCCGCGGTGCAGGACAGTCGGTTTTTCACCTGCACTTGCACGTGCTGGGAGGCAGGGTGATGCGCTGGCCGCCGGGCTAGAGATTGCCGGGCAAAGGCTCTGGCGCGATTGACGGCGACAATTTCATGAGTTCCGCTCCCGCACAGCAGCATTCCCGTTCGCACTTCTGGCTTATTCCGTGCGGCACAGCAGGGTCAGGTTGGGATCAATCAGCAGGCGTTTGGGCTGCGTGCGCGTGGTGAAGCGAAAGGAGGTCTCCGCTCCCGAGGTCACTACCGTTCCCAGCAGCACTGGTTTGCCCGACGCCCCCGGCCCGTAAAGTGGCACGCGCGCCAGGAAACTATCCGGCACACCGCTTTGCCTCAGCGTCCCGCGCACCAGGAACCCTGCGCCCTGCGGGGTCGCCGTGAACTCCACGGCGTAACGCGGAATCCCTGTCCCGCGCACCCACTGGTCGAAAAACCAATCCATGGAATGCCCGCCTTCGAGCGCCATGGCCGGGGTCATCGCTTGCTCAACTGCGAGCTGGAAGTCCGCGGTGGGCAGCGCGGCATGGCGGTGCGATTCCAGCAGGTTGTGCAACAGTCCCATGAAGCGCGCGTCAGGGTCCTTCGCCGCCGGTTCGCGGAGCATGCTGCGCAGCATGTGAATCACCCAGGTGCCCTTGGCGTAGGTCACGCGCGCATACCCTTCCGGCGCGCGCGAGGAACGCAGGCGCTGGCCCAGGGCCAGGGGGCCGGCCTCGTCGTAAGACTGCTCACTTCCCGGCATCTTGGTGAGCAGGTGGCTGCGATAATCCTGCAGGATTCCCCCGAGGAGACGGTCCGGCTGTTGTTTGCTGTCCAGATACATCAGCGCCGTGTAGTTGGCCAGCGCCTCGTTGATCCATTCATCACGATAGCTCGAAGATCCCGCGACGTTGCCCCACCACTGGTGGGCCACCTCATGGTAGGGCAGCAGTTGAGTGAACGTCGCCTGTTCGCGCCGGCTGATGCCGGCTCGCGCCTGCGCGTCCGGAGGCAGAAAGGCTAGCGTCGAAAGGTACAGCAGCGAAGGCCATCCCTGGCCGAAGGAGCCGGGGATCGGCGATATCTCCAGATGGTCGAAGGGGAAGGGGCCATTCCAGCGCTCGAGATATTGAATCGAGTCGGCGAGGTTATGGCTGAGTTTTTCCAGCACCATGGCCGGGCTGGGCGGCCGCGGGGGAACGAAGGTCGGGGCATTCGGGTGCCCCGCGGAAGAATCGGGTCCGCGGCCCACCACCCTGGTCGCCAGGGGATCGAGCCGGCTGGGCTCGAAGATTTTCAGGATAGCCTCTTCCAGCTGGCGATTGGCATGCACGGCGATGCGCACGTCTCCAGCCTGGATGGTCTGAGTGGCGTACTCTCCCAGGTTGAATCCGGCCACCGCCATGGGCCCCTTTGATAGCCAGCGCCCCACACTCCATTCGCCTTCCTCGCGTTCTTCCGTCTTGTTGCCCGTGGCCACCAAGGTCAGTTTGCGCGGCCAGCGAAACGTCAGGTCATACGACGCAAAGTTGCCCGTCCCGCTGGTGTGCGGATACCAGCTCCCGCGGTCGCCCACGAAGTAGACGCCGTTGCCGGCATCGCTGATCACGCTGCCGCGATAGCTGGCGCGCAAGCGGAACTCCTGTCCTGCGTGCGTGGGCTCGGGCAGGATGACCAGGAAGGAATCGTTGCCGCGCGTGGCGATCTCGGAGCGG
>JBGPJC010000071.1:0-21231 GCA_041485165.1 Terriglobia bacterium
CAATGTCGCCAAGACTTTCACCGCGCAGGTGACCGCGCTGGCCACCGCGCCCGATGGCCGGGTCTTCGTCGGCTCGGCAAACCCCGGCAAGGTTTTCTCTTTGGGGCCGGGAACGGAACCGGACGGCGTATTCGAATCCCAAGTCTATGACGCGCGCATTTTTTCGCGCTGGGGACGCCTCACCTGGTGGGGCGACGACGGTGCCACCAGCGGCCAGGTGGAGTTCTACCTGCGCAGTGGCAATACCTCGAACCCGGAGAAAAACTGGAGCCCGTGGGCGGGGCCGTACCGCAACCCGCGGGGCGAAGCGGTGGATGTCCCGGCGGCGCGATTCGTGCAGTGGAAGGTGGTATTCAAGAACAGCGCCGCGGGCACGAACATCTCCTGGGTCAGTGTCGCCTATTTGCCGAAAAACGTCGCCCCGGTGATTGACACCATCATCGTGCAGAACCCGGGTATCCGCGCGCAGGGGATGGTGGTGGTCCAGCCGGGGCAGCAACAGGCGCAGCCGGTACAGCTTCGTCTGCCGCCCCCGCCTGCGATGCCCGGCGTGCCGGCGTTTCCGCAGCCGCAAGTGATCCAGCCGCAGCGATTCGATCCTCCTCCCCAAGGATTTGCGCAGCGTGGCTACCAGACTGTGGTGTGGAGCGCACGGGACGATAACGACGACGACCTGTCCTTCACCGTCTACTTTCGCGGCGAAGGCGAAAAGGCTTGGAAGCTGCTCAAAGACCGCGTCGAAACCAAATTCTATTCCTGGGACACCACGGCCATGCCCGACGGCGCTTACTATCTGAGAATCGTCGCGTCGGACGCCCCGTCAAACCCTGCCGAAGACGCCCTCACCGCCGCGCGCGAGAGCGACCGCTTCGAGGTGGACAACACGCCGCCGGAGATTTCCCACTTGCGCGCTGAGGCCACGGCGGGCGGAGTGCGCGTGGAGTTCGAAGGGCACGATTCCGCCAGCGTGATTTCCCGCGCCGAGTACAGCCTGGATGGTGGCGATTGGAAGCTGCTCTTCCCTTCCGGGCGTCTGGCCGACGCATGGCAGCAGACCTACGACTTTACGCTGGCCGCAGTCCCCGCCGGCGAGCACACCATCGCCGTACGCATCTTCGACCAGTTTGAAAACATCGCTGCGGCCAAATACACCTTTACCGTCCCTGAGGCGAAAAAGCGCTGAGCGCCGGACCGAGTTTCGAGGCCATCCGCGAGGCCGCGGCGCGCATCGCCCCGCACATCCACCGCACGCCGGTGCTCACCTGCGAATCGCTGGACGCCATGGCCGGCGCGCAGCTCTTCTTCAAGTGCGAGAACCTGCAGAAGACCGGCTCGTTCAAAGTCCGCGGCGCAACCAACGCCATTCTCCAGCTCAGCGCAGAGCAGGCCGCGCGCGGCGTGGTGACGCCATCCTCGGGCAACCACGCCGCGGCGGTGGCCCGCGCGGCGCGCGCTCGCGGCATTCACGCGTGGATCGTCATGCCCTCGAACAGCCCGCTCACCAAGCGCCGGGCGGTGGAAGGTTACGGAGGAAAAATCACGCTGTGCGAGCCGACCATGGCCGCGCGCGAGGCAGCCTCGCGCCGTCTGCTCGAAGAGACCGGCGGCGCGCTGGTGCATCCCTACAACGACGAGCGCGTGATCGCCGGGCAGGGGACGGCGGCGCTCGAGTTTCTGGCCGACGTGCCCGGCCTCGATTTCCTGCTGGTGCCGGTGAGCGGAGGCGGGCTGATCTCCGGCATGGCCATCGCTGCAAAATCGTTAAGTCCCGGGATCCGCGTGGTGGGTTGCGAGCCTGCGGCCGCCGACGATGCTTACCGCTCGCTGGAGAGTGGCAAAATCGAATCGAACGCCACTGCGGAGACCATCGCCGATGGATTGCGCGCGCAGCTCTGCCCGCTGACGTTTTCAATCCTGCGCGAGCGCGTGGACCACCTGGTGCGCGTCACCGAAGAGGAAATCGTTGCCGCGATGCGCGACCTGTGGGAACGCATGAAGCTGGTGGTTGAGCCGTCCGGAGCGGTGGCCGCGGCGCCGGCGCTGCTGCGACGAATCGGCGCGGAGGGAAAGCGCGTTGGCGTCCTACTCTCCGGAGGAAACGTGGAACTCGCGGCACTGCCCTTCCACTGATCCGCGTATGGCCGAAGGCCGTCGTTTTGGCGTAGTGCTCAGCCGAGCCTACGTCTAACTTTGTTTACGTTCTCGGTAAGGCGGCGTCCCGAATACCGAAGCTTAGGGATTCGGGACGCCGCACTCAAGGGCCTTCGGGCTGCCGTAAGCAGAGCGCGAACTCCCGATACTGAGGTCTTCCCTACTGCACCGTGAGGTTGAAAGTTGCCATGTGCGTTACGCCGCCTGACGTCACGCTAATCGTAATGGGGAACGGCCCGCCCGGCGAAGTGCCGGGATCGTGAATGACGGTGCCGCTCCCACCTCCGCCGCAGGCACCCGCCAGACCCGATAGCGCCAGCACGAGCACCGCGCCCATGACGTAGCGCCAAGCCCGCGAGGCCCGCCGAACCAGAAGCAATCCGGCGAATGCCAGCAAGACTCCCGCCCACGCGAGAACTCCGAACCACGAGCCCGGAATGCGCCGCGCGAAGCCGGGGGGCACGATGGACGGCGCCGTGGTCTTGATGCTCACGTTGACCATGTTCGAAGGCGGCGTTGTAGACGTGGCGGCAAGGCTCGACGGAGAGAAGATGCAAGTCGTCTCGAACGGCAGGTTCGCGCAGCCGAACGTCACTGTGCCGGGGAACTGAGCGCCCGGGGTGGTAGGCGTCACAGTGAGCGTGCTCATCGCCGCCCCACCGGGCATCACCGAGCCGGACAAGGAACTCGGCATGAAGCCGAAGTCCGAACTCACCGTAAAGGTTACACTTCCCGATGTCCCGCCCGCCGCGGTCACGGAGATGTTTTGAGCACCTACCGCGGCGTTTGCGGCGATCTGGAACTGCGCGGTGATGCTGGTGCCGCTTACCACCACTGTGTTCGCGACAACGACGCCGGCGCCGCTGAAGTTCACTGTTGCGCCGGAGATGAAGTTTGTCCCGGTGAGAGTGACGTTTACGCTGTTCCCCTGAACGCCGCTCGCCGGGTTGATGGAGGTGAGCGTCGGCGGCGGGGGCAGCGTCACGGTGAAGGTCACGGGATTGCTGGTGCCGCCGCTGGTGGTCAATGTCACGTTTTGGATCCCGAGGGGGGCGTTCGCGGCAATGATGAAAGTAGCTGTCATCGTTGTGCCGCTCGTTATGTTCATGTTTATCACCGTGACGCCCGTTCCGCTGAATTGGAAGCTCGCATTGGAAATAAAGTTTGTGCCTGTGATCGAGACGTTCACGCCGGAGCCTTGGGAGGCGGTCGACGGCGCGATCATTGTGAGGGTGGGCGGCGGCGCGAGGGTGATAGCAAATGCCTGTGGAGCGGTGGTGCCTCCGCTGGTGAACAGGGTGACGCTTTGGGGACCGGGAGGTAGGTTGGAAGGAATGTTAATGGTAGCGGTCATGGTGGTGCTGTTGATGACGTTTAAGTTTGTGAAAAACAAACCCCCGGTGTTGGTGGGAGTGGTCGCACCCACGACGAAGTTCGTTCCGGTGAACGTCACCACCACGGACGTTCCTTGTGCGCCGGTCGCGGGACTAATGGAGGTAAGAGTAGGCGGCGGAGGAAAGGTCACGGTAAATGGAAGAGTTCCACTGGTCTGACCATTCGACGTTACGCTCACGTTTCGAGCGCCACTATTGGCAGTCCCGGAGATTTGAAAGGTCGCTGTAATTGTAGAACTGTTGACAATCGTGGTATTCACGACACTTACGTCCGAACTATTTGTATTGACCTGCAAGGGGGCGGAAAAGTTGGTTCCCATGAGCGTGACATTGACGTTTGCACCCTGCGCGCCAATTGCCGGGCTGATCATCGTCAGCGTGGGCGGTGGGGTGGTATTGAAATTGAAGACGACGGTGTTGCCAATGCTATTCGGGCTGCCCGCGCCCTCGAAATTCGAAATCATGAAGTGATACGTCGTGCCCATGACGGCTGAGAATCTGACCTGGGATTGCGGGACGACGCCGAGAATGATGTCGTCGTTGCACGCCACTGAGGAGACGCTTCCGCCGTTACCGGTGCCGACGAGGAGGATGGTGTCTTGGGCGCTGCCGATGGTATCGGCTTCGACGGCTTCGCTGATGGGCGCCGTCCATGTATACCAGATGGAATTAGCCGTGCCGTTCAGCGCGAGCCCAGTCGTGATAGGCACACAATTGGGGACTGAAGTAGGCCGCGGGTCCGCAATACCATTCGTATTCGAGCTGGCGGCGGCGGTGTTCTCCGTATCCGTGTAGGTGATCGAGGCGGAGGGAATGGTGAAACCGGGGAAAGGATCGTTCAGCGGCGCGGGGCTGGCCGAAGTCACCACTACGCTGAAGAGAAGTGAATTCGAGGTTCCGGCCACAGGGTCGGTAACGCTAACCGGAACGGACGCGACGGTGGCGAGCTGCGCAAGCGGGACCGTGACTTGCAGCTGCGTAACCGTTTGCGCAGTCGGGGCAAGCGTCACGCCGCCAAACTGCACCTGGGACGCCCCGGTGAAGCCAGTTCCGTTGACCGTCAGAGTGATACTCCCGCTGCCCTGGGAGGCGAATACCGGCGTCAGCGAGACCAGAGAGTATAAGGGCAGCCCGGACAACTGGAAATCCCAGACGCCGCGCCCGTGCGTGCCCGCGCGAAGTGTGCGCGAGGCATTCCGCAGAGTGAGGGAGAGCACCGCGGCATCGGGCAGGCTTGATCCGAGCTGCGTCCAGAGGCCGCCTCCGTTGCTGGTGGTGAATACGCCGACGTCGGTGGCGATGAAGATTGTGTTGTTGGTGGGGTCGTCAGGGTCAATCACGATGTCGTTGACCGGTGTGTTGGCCAGCGTCGCCCCGGCGCCACAGCCGCCGGTTATGTCCGTCCAGGTGGTTCCGCCGTTCGCGGTTTGGAAGAGGTGGCCGACGTTGTCCAGAGCGCCGTTCACCGTGAACCCGCAGAATCCGGAATACGCCACGATGGCAAACTGCGGGTTGTTGGGGTCGACCGCGATCTTGGTAATCGTGCGTCCATCGAGAGGATTGGCTGGATTGCTTGCCGCGGGAAGGGGCGGCGGGGAAACGTCCTTCCAGATGGCGGTGGAGCCCGCCAAAGCGTTCGTCGTCACGTGGACGTGGCCGACGCTGTCTCCGGCGTACACGGTATTGCCGTCCTTAGCCGCGGCGATGGTCGTGTAGTCGGGGTCCGTCAAGAGGCAGGAACCCAGCAAGGAGTTCGTCATGGCCTGCCAGTTCGCGCCGTCTCGGGTCTGGTACACGTTGCAGGTGCCGAAATAGAGCACCTTGGCATTGCCTGGCGTTGGATCACCCACGAGTGGGGGAATGAACTCGCTGTTATCGTTCCCGTTGATGCCGATGCTTGCCTCCGAGAACGTGACGTTCCCGTTGGGGTCGAGGTCGCCGTTGGTGAGCGATTTTCCGATGGAAAAGAAGCTCCCGGGGACGAACTCCGTGGTGGAGTAAACCGTGCTCGGCGTGGCGGGGTCAATGTAGGTAAAACCTCCATCGGCCCCGTTCACCTGGGGCCACTGGAGCGGGTTCAGCACATTGGTACCCGCGTCGTACTTCTGCGAACCGTTGTCCTGCAGGCCCCCGAAGGCGACGAGCTGGCTGGAGGGGTGGATGGAAATGCCGGGATAGAACTGCGAGAGCGAGAGGGTGGCGTTCAGGTTGGTCCAGGTGATGGCGTTGGTTCCGGCGGCGTTCATGGGAGTGCTCCAGATGCCGCCGTCATTGCCGACGAACATTGTCACCGAATTGCCGCCAGGGCCAGTCAGCGCGAAGGCGATGGCGTGCTGATCCACGTGAATTTCGTTGGTCCCATCGAAAGCGAGGTCGTTCGTCAGCACATTGCCTTGCCATGTGTTCCCGCCGTCGACAGAACGGAGCAGGAAAATATCGTTGGGGGGATTGGCTGCGTCAGTCGCGCCGGCACCGCCGAAGAAAACGACGTTGGGATTGTTAGGATGGACTTTGATGGTCATGTCGTAGAAGCACTGGGAATTGCAGATATCCGGTGCATTGCCCAGTTTTGTCCAGGTCGAACCACTGTTTGTGGTCTTGAAAAGGCCGTTCAGAGTGCTGGAACGGTCGCTGGCGTTGGCTATTGCAGCATAGAGCGTGGCGGGTGTGGAGGCAGAGATAGCCAGGGAGATGCGACCAGCATTCAGGCCAGAGGTGGGTCCGGTGGAGCTGCGCGTCCACGTCTGCGAAGAACAGCTGGCATTCGCATTCGCGCTCTTATAAACGCCGTTCTGAGGGTCTCCGGCGTTGTTGCCAAGAGCGGCATAAGCGTTCGTGCCGCCGGGGTCGATCACCACCGCGGTACCCGGCGCACCGGCCACAACCTGCAACCAATTGATCCCTCCATCGTCCGAACAAAAGACGCCGGAGGAGGCGCCCGTATCCACATTCACGAAAATCCGCACGGCGGCGAGCAGCTTATTGGAGTTCGTCGGATTGACCACAATGTCGCTAAAAAAGGAGCCGCCGAGGGCCTGGTTGAATGGGCCTACAAAGCTGTCAGGGGCCGGGACGCCCGGGGGAGGGGTATAGGGCTGAATCAGCTTGACCGAGCCGGCGTTGGCGCCGAGTTGCGACCACGTCATGCCGCCGTCAATGGACTTGAGGATTCCCGCGCCGTAGTAGTTGTCGCCGGCGAAGTTGAGTTCGCCGGTGCCGACATAGATGGTTTGAGGACTCTGCGGGTCAATGGCAATCGAGCCGATCGCGAGCGATGGCTGGCTGTCCGTCATCGCTGTCCAGGTGGTGCCTCCATTAATAGATTTCCACAGCCCTCCATCGGCGCCGCCGAGATAGATCGTGTTCGAGTTGGTAGGGTCTACGGCAATTGAGTTGATGCGCCCGGAAACGAGCGTCGTATTTAAGGTCCGATTGAAGAAGTCGAATCCATCGGCGGATGTGGGCGTCGGCCCGATCGGCACCCAATTCGTAGGGACAGAGATCTGAGGATTTCCTGCCGTTCCAGACGTGTCCGAGTTCGCCGGCGCTGGAAGCAGCCCGCGCCGGATCAAGTCTTGCCGAATCGCTTCCCGCTGCTTGATGGCCTGCTGGCGCGCGCCGCCGGGGATTATGGGCAGGGGATAGCGGCGCTGCTTGAGAAACCATTCCTCGCGACGGCGGACGGCGTCGCCTTCTTCCTCTCGGCGGCCGGATTCGGCCTTGGCGGGGGCCTTCTTTTGTTGCTTCTTCTGCGCCAGCACAGCAGGAGAACCGAGCATCAGGGAAATCAGTAGACTGCCTGCGACTCTCCGCCAGAAGGCGCTATCGGGACGACTCATACACACCCCTTGTGTCATGTGAGTACCCCATGAAAGATGCGCAAGACACCGAAAGGGATTCCCGACATTGAAAGGTGTCCCGGATGAAGGAAACGTCTTCTCCGATTCGACGGGGCCAGACCAAAGAAATCGGCATGGAGTAAAGTTTCCTGCACAATGTTGCGGCACGATCCCACCCGTGACAATGTCACTTTACGGTAACAACTGGTCCCGAAGCCGTCAAGGAAGCAGTGCGAGGTGGCGCGGCGCGAGCCCGACGGCAGGCGAGAGCGATCGCGGGGGTTTACGAATCTAACGAATCAGCACAGCCGAGTTCCTGGAGCATGGCAGCGGCAATCAGCTCCGCCGGCACATGATAAGAGCCATCAAGGATTCGGCGGCGGATCCAGTCAATGCGTCGCGATCGGGCAGAGGCGGCACAGACAGATGCATTTTCCCGGCGTGTGGAGTGACCCCTACTCGAGGAGTTGACGAGGTCGTGCGAGTTGTCCGGCGCTCTGGGCGGCAGAGGCATTCCCATTTCAGACTCTGCCGGTCTAATCGGCAGTATGCGGGAAAGACTTTAATCGCCGTGATGGCCCGGGACGCTGCTCAGGACGAAGTCGTCGCCCGCGCGCTTTGGGCAGCCCGCCGGGCGCGGCCGCGTTCGACTGTCGCGCTTTCCTGCCTGGTGCTTCCGGCCGCTGGCCGCCCTGCCGGGGAGATCAGCGTGCTGCGACCCTGCTCCGCTTCCAGATTCGAGCGCAGGCGCAGCATAGCCGTGGTGTGAATCTGCGAAACGCGCGACTCCCCCACGGCGAGTACCTGGCCGATCTCCTTCATGGTGAGTTCTTCGTAGTAATACAAGGCCACCACCCGGTTTTCCTTCTCCGGCAACTGTTCGATGGCACGGGCCAGCTTGTCTTTCACTTCGGACTGGACGCAGCGATGGAAGGGGCCCTGTTCGAGCGGGGCGGCCACGCGCAGGGAATACTCCTGCTCCACCCCGTCCTCGCTGGTACAGGCCACCTCCTGCAGGCTGCAAATGTCCAACCCACGGAGATCTCCCAGCAAGGTGTGCAACTGGCCCAGGGACATGCCCGCCTCCGCGGCGGTTTCCGATTCGGCCGGGTTGCGCCCCAGGCGCCCGCGGAGGCGCTGCTCGGCGTTTTCCACATCGCGGCCGCGTTTGCGGAGATCCCGCGGGCTCCAGTCGAGTTCGCGCAAACCGTCCACGATGGCTCCGCGGATGCGGAACTTCATATACGACTGGAGCTGCACGTTCTTGGCCGGGTCGTATTTCTTCAGTGCATCCATCAGACCAATTACTCCCGTCTGGTACATGTCGTCGATGGGAACATGGGCTGGAAGGCGGTCGTGAATGCGCCGTGCCATGTAGCGGACCTGGGGCAGCAATTCGACCAGAAGGCGGTCCCGCTCGGCGCGAGTCTTGGCGCGAGGAGCGGGCGGCGCACCCAGCCGGCGGCGCGGGCGATCCAATTTGTTGGCTACTCTGTTCCTGGCCCTGCATGCTTGCGCGCTGGAGACACTTGGAGCCATTGCTGCCATCGGCTTTCTCCTGTTCGACAGAGGCGAAAACGCCGGGGGAGAGTTCCACCCAGAGACACCGCTCTCCGAAGGTGTTTCAATCCTGACTGGCCAAGATGAGAAACGGCTTAGAGGGACGTTAGATTTCTCTATTGAAGTGCGGCGTAGGAACAATCCGAGGGGGCTTCCGTTTTCGGGAATCGCGTATTGTGCGCGGAAGAATTGAGTTCAAACAGCAAGAGATATCGAAAGATGGCCAAAAGGAAGGATGGGCTGCCATGAGGCGCGGAAGCTCTTCAGGCCGGCCGCAATTCGATCGAGAAGCGAACGCCTTGCCCTTCGGCATCGGCGGCGAGAAGGCGGCCGCCCGCAGCGCGCACGTCGCGCTTGAGCAAGGCCAGCTTCAGCGGAAAGCGGGCGCGACCCGGAACGGCGGGGAGGCGGTGAGAAAGATCAAACCAGCGGCGCAGAGTCGCCGGGGAGAGGGCCGGGCCATGGTCGCGGATTTCGATTCTCGCCTGCGTGGCGCCGCCGGGGAGATTGATCTCGACGCAAGTTCCAGGAGGGCTGGCCTCAAGTGCCTGTCCGACAAGTCTGAGGATGGCGCGCCGCAGGGGAGCAGCCGGGAATTGGGCCTCGCCCCCGCCGCCGAAACCGACCGCGACGGAGCAGCCGGAAGCCTCTGCCAGGGCTTGCAGGTCCGCGTTCATTTCTTCGAGCAAACTGCGCAGAGAAGTCTTTTCCTGATGCGCATCGCGGCGCTCCTCTTCCGAGTACTCCAGGAGCAGGTGGGTGATGCGCATGGCTCGAAGCGATTGCAGCAGCGCATCGTCCACCGCCTGCGCGGCTTGCGCGGGCAGGGAGCCGGCGGACTGCAGGAGCTCGAGAGTTCCGTTGAGCACGGTGAGGGGTTGGCTGAGGTCATGAACTGCGCTGGCGAGCACGGCGCGGATCTCGCTGGCAGGATCAGGTAAAGAGTGTAACTGCTTTCCTTTCGCCGATGCTGTCCCGGGCAAGATGGAGTCTCCAGTGGAGTGCGGCCGTGGCCGCACTCAGTCGGCTTCCTCTATTTCAGTAGCGATTTTGTAGCCCACGCCCCGAACCGTGTGGATGAGCCGCGGCTGAAATCCATCATCCACTTTCTTACGCAGGTAATTGATGTACACATCCACCACGTTGGTCATGGTGTCGAAGGAGAGGTTCCAGACATGCTCGACGATCATGGCCCGGCTGACGGTGCGCCCGGAGTTGCGCATCAGGTATTCGAGCAGGCCGAACTCTTTCGAGGTCAGATCGATGCGCCGGCCGGCGCGCCGGGCGGTGTGCTCAACGCGGTCGATCTCGAGGTCCGCCAGGCGCAAGAGCGACTCCGCAGGCCGGGCCCCGCGGCGCAAGAGGGCGCGCACGCGGGCAGCCAGCTCCGTGAACGAAAAGGGCTTGGCCAGATAGTCGTCGGCGCCAAAATCGAGCCCTTTGACGCGGTCCTCGACCTTGCTTCTTGCGGTCAGCACAAGAACGGGGAGCGAGGGCTTGACTCCCCGCACGTGTTTGAGCACCTTGAGGCCGTCCACCCGCGGCAGATTCAGGTCCAGGAGCAGGAGGTCGTATTCATACTGCTCGGCCATGAATTGCGCCTCGTCTCCGGCGCTGGCTACATCCACGGCGTAGTGCTCTGCCTCCAGGCCTTTTTTGATGAAAGAGCGGAGTGATGAGTCATCTTCGGCGAGTAAGATTCGCAAACCAGGCTCCCGGGCAGCCGGCTGATGGGAAGGGGGACTGCTGGAGCCAATTCTGAGAACCAGCGGCTGGAAAGTCAAGCGGAAAGTTTACCAGACTGCAATATGTCCTCACTGGAGCAACATTCTCCAGCGGGTGGGTGGTCTCAGCGGAAGGAGATGCCCGACAGGATCTCTTCAAATGCCGCCTTCACCCGCGCCGATTCGGCCTCCAGGGTCTTGAGGGTAAGCAGTCCGACGCGCTCGCCACGGCAAGTGTAAACGCTGCGGTAGTAGATGCCCTGGCCGTCCTTGGTCTTGTAGCGAACGTCCAGAGCCTGTACATCCTCGCCGCCGGAAATCTGCGGAGCGCCGCTGCGCTCAATGCGCGGGTCGCGGAGAAATTGGCGAAAGCTGCCGATCTGGGATTGCACGAATTCTTCCAGGGTCATCCCCGAGGGCAACTGCTCCTCGGAAACCATGGCGCTGGCAGGCATGGTTTCCCTGCCCATTTCCTGGATGCCGTATTCCTCGACGATTTCCCAACCCGAGGGCACTTTGGAGAATACCCAATGACCCACCACCGCGGCGGCCCGGCCGCGGGAAGTGGATTCATCCGCGGGCGGGGCCGGGCGTCGAGCCGGCGGCGCCGGGGCGGGAGATGGCGGCGGCATAGCTTGAGATGCGGAGGGAGCAGACGCTGCCAACGCAGGCTTGAGTGGAGAACCTCCGCCGCCCGGGGACTTCATGGTCCTCATCACCACGGAAGCACTGGAACGTGCCGGAGTAGGTGCAGGTGCGGGAGCTGGATTGGATACAGCGCCGAAGCGCACGGCGAAAAAACTGTCTCCGGCGCGGATTTCGTCTCCGGGATTGACCACGGCGTCTGTCACCCGATTGCCGTTCAGGAAAGTACCGTTGCTGCTTTTCTTGTCGATGAGCAAGCAGGAATCGCCTTTACGCTCGACACCGAAATGGAGGCCGGAAAGGAATTTGTCGTCGGGAATGGGGACCGTGGATTTGGTGGTCCGGCCAAAGGTGATGGCCTGGCCATCCTGCAAGGGAAACTGCCGCCCCTTGAGCGGCCCGGCAACGCATTCCAGCACCATGTCCATTCGCGAGACACTCCAAAACTACTAGCTTAGTGCTTTCCGGGGTGGAAGTGAAGTGGTGTGAAGGCAGATGTTCTGGCTCCAAGATGAAGACGCAATTTCAGGATTGAGTGACGGAGTTCGACTCGCCGGCCGGCGGCGCGGGTGGCGTGGCCTCGAAACGCAGGCCCATCTCAATTGCTTCCCAGTCGCGCGAGATTGCCGGAGTCACGTCGGCGATGGTCATCAGCATGACTACCCCCGCCACGCGGTTGCTCTCCGCATATACGCGGCGCAAGACGACGGGCATGCCGTTTTCGAGCTTGTAGACGATGTCCGCACCGAGCGTGGCCTGTGCGCCGGGAATTGCGGGGATTTTCAGCTCGTGGAGGTGCGCCTCGGGCAGGCCATCTACCAGCATCCTGATTTGTGAGTCGAATACCTTCTGCAGCCCTGCGTCCGGCGGCAGCGGCTCTTCCCCCACCGTGACGGTGGACGGGAACATGTCCTTCAGCGCGTACTGAATTGTGGAGCGATCCTCTGGCACGCCCCAGGTCTTGGGAATTGTCGTGAATTTCCATCCACCCACTTCCAGAGACGGCTGCCAGAAGAGAGGCTTAATCATGGCGGCCGCCGCTGCAATCGCGTCGCGCACGGCCTGGTCCGGCCGGGGCAAGACCGGCATAGCCATCGTCGGGATTGCAGGAGCGGTCGGCAGGCCGATGGATGGCTGGGACAACCCGAACCCCGGCATTCCCGGCACGGAGGGCATCGAGGGAATTTGCGGGGCCCCGAGAGAGGGGACAGATGGCGTGGAAAAAGAAGGCACCGTGGGCATGCCTGGCAGATTCGCCGTGGGCATAGTTGGAATTGAGGGCGCGGCGGGAACTCTGGATGCAGCCATTCTCCGGAGCTCCTCTGCCAGATACAACGGCGCTCCAGCGCCCGGCAAAGGAGGCCACCGCGTCGCGGTCGGCCCGCCGGCGAATGCGGCTGCACCTGCTGAGGCAGCTGCCGCGGCGTCTCGCGGTATCCCGGCCTTTGCGGCTGGAGCCGGCGGCGCCGCGCCGGGCGCATCTTGTGTCTTCCGTGATTCGGACGCGGCCGGCGCGGGCTGACCCAAGGCGGCCGAGAATCGAACCAGAAAGGAGGTTTCCCCCGCGGTAATCTTGTCGCCATCGCGCACCACGGCCTCGCCAATGCGCTGGCCGTTCAGACTGGTTCCATTGGTGCTTTGCAAGTCGCGGATGCGAAGGGTTTGCCCGTCCCACTCGGCGGCGAAATGGAGGCCGGACATCTGCGTGTCGGAGGCAAAGGCGATGGCGGCCCGATTGCCGCGGCCAAACTGTACGGGAGCGCCCGGCGCCACCGGGATACGCTTCCCGGCCGAAGGGCCACTGACGATCTCGAGAAAAATATTCACGGCGCTAAGGAAATCTGCATTCGCGGCACAGAGAAATCAGGGCCCGATGATGACGGTGAAACAGCCCATGACGATGACCCCGCCGTGCGCGGTCTGGTCGTTTATGCGCGCGGCCATAAGAAAATTAACAAACACAGTGGGCGAACCCATGACAATAACGTCCGGTGGCCCGACGCAGAGGGCCATGTCCGTTACCCGCGCCTGGGGCAGGAAGCCGGTGATCACGTTGGGGGAACAGGGAGGCAGGATCGGTCCGCCGACATGAGGAATCGGTGGCACACCCGGGGTGACCATCGGGCAGACGTGCATGTCTGACAAACGCGCGGCTGGTGGCATTCCCGTCCTCCTGGTCCTGAATTTCCCGGCCCTTTCGCAAACTAGCTCTTGTCGAATTTGTCGCCCGTGTCGGCCTTGTCGGGAGCTTCCGGAGAGCCTGGGCTGGCCCCGGGTCCGGGCAGCGCCGCGCCGCCGCTATTGATAAGCACCATGGTGCCTTGGATGGCGATCAATGCGGGAAGGAGGGTGATAAAGCTGCTGCCCGCCTTCAATGTAATCCCCGCGGGTGCCTCGATGACGCAATTGGCTCCGGCCTTGAGGTGGATGATCGCACCGGCATCGAGGGCATAATTGGCTTGCACCTTCTCCTCGTGATTTATGCCTACCTTCACGTGAAGATTCATCCCCACCTTTTCGACATGATCCTTCCCTATTTCCTCATGGCGGTTGCCGCCCACCTTTTCTTTTTGATCTGCGTCAACAATCAGGTGGCGATTCTTGCCGACATATTCGCGCGACTCCTTCTTGACCCGCTGGTCCATGTCGCGTTCGGCATGGAGGAAGATCTGTTCCTTGCTTATATTGTCCTCGAAGCGGAGTTCGTTGTAATTGCTTGCGCCGCCCTTTTTCGAACTGCGCGATTTGAATGTGCTGACTGTCTGATGGTCGGGCAACTTGTAGGGCGGCATCTGGTCGGCGTTGTAGACGCGGCCAGTGATAATCGGCCGGTCGGGGTCGCCTTCGAGGAACTCGACGATGACTTCCTGTCCGATGCGCGGATTCCAGATGGAGCCCCAATCCTTCCCTGCCCACGGCTGGGAGACGCGGATCCAACAGGAGCTCTTGTCGTCTTTTTTGCCGACGCGATCCCAGAAGAACTGCACCTTCACTCGGCCGTACTTATCGGTGTAGATCTCCTCGCCGCTGGGTCCCACGACGACGGCCACCTGGGGTCCCTGGACAAAGGGCCGTGGCGTAAGCCGTGGAGGCCGGAAGGGCACGGAGGTGGGGATGCAAACGAAGGTGTTCGAGTAGCTCTCGTCGGCGCCAGCAGCCGCACCGGTGCGGTAAGACTCACCCACCGAGGCGGAGTGATGGACTTCGGTGAGTACGTAAGTCTGATTCAGGTCTTTGCGGCGATGTTTGTCGAGTTTGAATTTGTAACCGGAGACGAAGGGCATGCAATTGCTCCGGCCCTGCGCGACGAGATGCGGAGTTTCCTGCTCTTCCATGCGCGTCTTGACCAGCGGATTCCCGTCGCCAGTTTTCAGATAATCCCCTGGAAAGTCATAAATCTCCAGGGGCTTGCTGGGATTTAACGCCACGATGGTATCCACATTCACTTTCAAATCGGTGGACGGAGTTTCGAAATTGTAATCGGTGAGCGCGTACTTGCCGGGACGCACGTCCTGGGCCATATGAAATTTCATGACGACATTGTCGCGCTCGTTTTGGACGTTGCTATAGTCGTAGTCAAATTCATTCTGGGCGGGCGTGTCCTGGTGAGCGCCGGCGGCATCGGCCAGAACCAGGGTGTGTTTCTCCTTGGTATGCTCGAAGAAATAAAAGATCCCGAAGTGTTCCAGAAGGCGGGAGACGAAGTTGAAGTCCGTTTCGCGGTACTGCACGCAGTACTCGAGTTCCGGGTAGCTCTTGTTCAGCTTCCAGTTGTGATTTGAAAATCCACGCCTTGCAAACACGTCCTTGATGATATCTTGCACGTTTTTCTGCTGATAAATACGGCAATCGGCGTAGCGGCTGAGGAACCACAGCCACGGGACCACTTCCGCCTCATAGTGGGTGACACCCTCTTCGGTTTCGCCCTGCACGAAGCGGCTGACATGCCCGCTGATGTAACGATGACTCCTTCCGTCGCGGGTGCGAATGGAGATGGTCACCTTCTGGCCGAGGATCTGGTTGTAGGCGATGGAATTCTTCGTGGAGAGCATCTCCAGATTGAAGCGAAAGAGCTGGGAGATGCCCTCAGTCCCGTTGAGGGTCTCCAGGAGCAGGACGTCCTTTCCCAGAGGGGTTTCCAGCTCTAAGATTCTGTCCTTTTGTGTAAAGTCGCTCACATCTCACCTGCCTCTTCCCGCGCCGGGACACGGGTGCTCGCCACCCGCCTGATGCAGCCGCATGACATCAGGCGTAGACGAACTGGCCGTCCTGGCCCACGCCGACGCGCACCGATTCCGGTTTGCGCCCTTCGGCGAGATGGTTGAGGATGCGGCGGGCGACATCCGGCAGCAAAGTATTGGTCAGAATGTTGTCCACGTTCCGCGCGCCGCTCTCCACCTCGGTGCAGCGCTTGGCGACCTCGGCAACCAGATCGTCCTCGTAGAGGAGATCGATCTTGTGGCTTTCCTGCAAGCGGCGGCGGATCTTGGCGAGCTTGAGGACGACGATCTTCCTGAGCGTCTCGTCCCGCACCGGATAGAAGGGGATGATCACCATGCGGCCCAGGAATGCGGGTTTGAAGATCTTGTTCAGGTCTGGACGCATGGCCTTCACCAGGCCTTCGGCGGTGGGCGCGGTAGCCGGGTCGGCGGTGAGCTTCATCATCATGTCCGTGCAGGCGTTGGTGGTCAGGATGATGATGGTGTTCTTGAAATCAATCTCGCGGCCCTCGCCGTCTTCCATCTTCCCCTTGTCGAACACCTGGTAGAAGAGCTCGAGCACATCGGGGTGGGCCTTTTCCACCTCATCGAGCAGGACCACCGCGTAGGGACGCCGCCGCACAGCTTCGGTCAGCACGCCGCCCTCTCCATATCCCACGTAGCCTGGGGGCGAGCCCTTCAGCGTGGAGACGGTATGCGGCTCCTGGAACTCCGACATATTGATGGTGATCAGGTTGCGCTCACCGCCGTAGAGAAGGTCAGAGAGGGTCAGGGCCGTCTCCGTCTTGCCGACCCCGCTAGGGCCGATCAGCATGAAGACACCGATGGGTTTGCCGGGATCGTCCAGGCCGGCTTTGGCGGTGGAGATGCGCTGGCTGATGGCCTCGAGGGCGTGCTGCTGGCCGATGACCCGGGTGCCAAGCACCTGAGGCAACTCCAGGATGGTCTGGATTTCGTCCTTGACCATCTTGCCGACGGGGATCCCTGTCCACCCAGAGAGCACTTCGCCGACGATTTGCGCGTCCACGGTAACGCCGATCAGCGGGTTCTCGCCCTGGAGCGCTGCCAGTTCGGCGGTTAGTTTGACGAGTTCGGCGCGCAACTCTGCCGGAGGAGCGGAAGGCGTCGCGGCTGGCGCGGTTTGCGCCGCGGCAACCGGAGCCGGAGCTGCCGCCGTGGCCGCAGGAGCCTCGCCGGCTGCTGGAGTGAGTACGGTCCCTGTGCGGCTTTGTCCCGCGGCGGCAGGAGGAGAGACTTCCGTTGCCGGCGGCGCGAGCACAGTGTCGGTCCGGCCTGGTGCGGCGGAAGCGGCAGCAGCAGCCGGGGTAGCGGATACTTCCTCGAGCTGGCCCCGAATCTCGCGGATACGGGTGACCAATCCGCTTTCCTTCTCCCAGCGTACGCGCAGCCCCGCCAATTTGGTTTCCGCGGCAGCTCTCTGCTTGGCGATGGTTTGCAAGCGCTCGACGTGGTCGGCACCGACATTGGATTCGCGCTCGAGCACGCGCTGCTGCACGGTCAGGTCGTCAATCCACCGCATGGCGTCTTCGATCGCTGCGGGGGTTGTATTCTGGCCCAGCGCGAGCCGCGCGCAGGCGGTATCGAGAATGCTCACGGCCTTGTCGGGAAGCTGCCTTCCAGCCAGGTAACGATTGGAGAGCTTGACCCCGGCGGCGACCGCTTCGTCCAGGATGCGCACCTTGTGGTGTTTTTCCAGCGCCGGGACGATGCCGCGCATCATCACCATGCACTGTGCTTCGTCCGGCTCCTCTACCTTGACCACCTGAAAGCGCCGCGCCAGTGCCGCGTCCTTCTCGAAGTATTTCTTGTATTCGGACCACGTGGTGGCGGCGATGGTGCGCAGCTCGCCGCGCGCCAGGGCGGGTTTGAGCAAGTTGGCGGCGTCGCCCTGCCCGGCCGAACCTCCGGCGCCGATCATGGTATGGGCCTCGTCAATGAACAGGATGATGGGTGTGGGCGATGACTTCACTTCTTCGATCAAGCCCTTGAGGCGGTTCTCAAACTCGCCCTTGACGCCGGCCCCGGCCTGCAGCAATGCCAAGTCCAGCGTGCGCAGGGTGACATTGCGGAGCGGCGGAGGCACGTCGCCGGCAGCCACGCGCATCGCGAAGCCTTCGACTACCGCGGTCTTTCCAACGCCGGCCTCGCCGGTGAGGATGGGATTGTTCTGGCGCCGCCGGGTGAGGATGTCGATCATCTGCCGGATCTCGGTGTCACGGCCCAGGACGATGTCAATCTTCCCGCGCTTGGCGTTTTCGGTCAGGTTGATGGTGAATTGGTCGAGGTTGGGAGTTTTCCCGCCGGCCACCGGGGAGCCGAATCCAGCCATCGGCCCGACGGCAGTGGAAACGTCCTCGGGGGAGCCGGCCACAATCGAAGTGAAGTCGTTGCGCAGGGCGGCGAGATCAATCCTCTGCAGCTCGCGGCTGATCTCCCGCGTCAGACGCGCCAGGTCCGGTTCAGAGAGCAGCGCCAGGATGGTCGAGCCGGAGCGGATCTCATAGGAGTTGTAATTGATCGAGCCGATGGCCCAGGCCTCGCTGAACATCTTCACCAACGTGGGGCTGAAGGCCGGCGTGCGCGCGTTGCCGGTCTTCAGCTTGTCGATGCTGCGCATCAGCTCGCTGGTCAGCCGCGATTTGTCCACGCCGAAACGCAAGGCGATGCGCACGAAATCGCCGTCGGTGGCATCGAGGAGTTTGACCAGGTAATGCTCCACCTCGATGTCGTAATGGGTGCGCGAGACGCACAGGCCCGCGCCGGACTCCAGCGCGTTGCGCACGGTCGCATTCAGCTTGCTGAGCAGTCCTTTCAGATCCACGCTCATGACGTTACCCGCCTTTCACAAAGGAAGTATGGTGTCATCCAGGTCCGCCTTGAGAGGACCGGACTTGATCCAGGTTATCCAGCCGAGCTCCGCGGGCGGCCCTTCTTCGGCCCCCAGCGCACACGCCGGGACATCTTCCCGGCGCAGCACGAGCTGCACTTCGAAATCAATCTGATCATTGACCATGAACCGCGCCAGAGTGCGCAGCGGAATGTATGCGGTGCCGCTGGGCAGGAAGTCGCGGTAGCGCTCCAGGCCCAGAGGTCCGACGCGCAGCCGGGCCCGGGACTGCTGGTTCCACACTTCATCGCCGACTACCGCGCCAAAGCCGAGCTGCTCGGAAGCCGTATCGGCATCCTCGAACTGGCACTGCGTGGGAATGTCGAGCTGGTACCAGGCGCCGGTAAACTGTACCACTTCCACGGGGACGTCAAAGTAATCGCTCAAAACCTGGCAAAGGGCGGTGGCGGAAACCGGGCGCTGCGAGAGCAGGCCGGAGTAGTACAGCATGGCGTCATCGCGCACCGTTTGCCGGTCGGGGAGGCCGGGGGTGCCCAGACCGATGAGGGAGAGCAGCGCCTGTGTGGCCCGGTCGCGCTCACCGCGCTCGTAGGCCACCAGGGCGCGGTACTTCTCCCAGGCCGCATAAAACATGGAGATGAGGCGGTGATTGAATAAGTCGAAAAACTCGCGGGCACTGTGATCGCGGGCCTTGATGCGGTCGATGAGGAGCTGGGTGTAATAGAGCGGCAGGACACCCAGCGGTCCGGTGATGCCCATCAGGTTTACGGTCATGCGCGGCGGACGCCCTGATTCGGACTCCAGCGCGTGCACTTCGCTGGGCGGGAAGGAAAGAGTATTGTGGGAGGCGAAGCGCACCGGTTCCTGTGAGGGACGCGCAAAACGGCCTACGGGCTCGCTGTTGGGAGCCAGCAGGTGCAGCAGGCGAACCGCCTGGAAAAAATGGAAACAGTACGGCTCATCGTACAGCCGCTGTTCGACGCTGGCGCGGTCTAGATCAGAATTGCTTGTCCGGCTCGTGGGGCCCACTCTCGCAATTTCCCCTTTCTCTGGGATGTGGTGACAACCAACTGGCTGAAGCTGTTCAGCGAGACATACAGTCCCAAGAAATACTCCAGCACGCTGGCAAACAGATACACACCGGCTCCGACAAACTGCTGTTCGTCCAGCTCGATCTCGACGCGCGTGCCGCGGGCGAACTCGATGCCGTGGTCGGAGAACACACGGGCAAAATGGCGGCGGCTTTGGATGGAAGTCAAGCCATTGATCTGCCGGGCCAGCTCGATGGATTCGGAAAAGTTATAGAGACGCAGGACTTCCTGCAGCGCTTCCTTGCCTTCCTCGACCAGCGAGAGATAGTTCAGCGTCAGGTGGGAGATCAGACGCCACAGCGCGCCGCGGCCGCCGGGGGGGCGTAGTGTGGGCGTCGGCTTGCGCAGAACGACGATTTTTTTGATCAGCGCGAAGCCCTCCAGCTCAAAGTCGCCGGCCTCGGAGCCGAAAGGCAAGCGCGACGGCAGATCGCGGTTGCAACACACAATGCGCACCGTAGCCGTCTCAACCTCCGGCACAGCGGGGCGCCCGCTTACATCCACCAGGGAGAGAAACATGTTGGTGCCCAGGTCGTCCTTGGCCGCGGAAGGACGCCGCGAAACGGTCCAAAAGGCTGCTTTCTTGTCCCGCGAGGCGGAATGGCGATAGCTGTAGAACGGCTCGTAGTGAATCTCTTCGCGCGTCGAAGGGTTGGAACTGACCACTTGTTCCACGGAAAAAATCTCCAGTGAGTTGCGCCGGCGAGCGTCGGGGACAATCGGGTAATCGAAGTGTGTCTGGTCCACCAGTATGGGCTCGGCAGTCATGGGGAACAAATTGATGATCGGCGTGCAACCCAGGCGCAGCGTCTTGGCGGAGACGCCGGCCTCCAGCGTCTGGTGGCGGTCGCCGCGCTCGAACGGAGAGATCAGGAAAACGAATTCGGCCTGGTCCTTGAAGCCAGCGGCAGCCAGTTGCGCCAGCCCTTTGAGCTCGATGAAGAAGAACTTGTGGGGGAAGGAAAAATATTCCTGCAGCAGGCGGTAGCCCACGAAGGAACGCCGCGGATACGGGAGCATGGACTCATCTTCGGTGAAGCCGACCGGGCGCAGCGAGTCAGCGGGCATGGTGATGGGCGGGCGGCGCGAATTCGGCGACGGGTCGCGCACCAGGATGCGGATGCAGTTGTTGCACAGCAGTTCGTAGAGCGCGTGGACAAAGGGCTCCTCGCCGTTGAGATAGAAGCGCAGCGAGTCAATGCCCAGGCCCCCAAAGGTGACGTCGGGAAAGCAGGCCAGGCGCATCTGCATGGCGGCGACGGCGTCGCTGGCCTTGACCGCGGGAACCAGGCGGTCGGGCGTCTTCCACACCGCCTCGGAAACAGAGATTGGCCAGAGCGTGGTCTCGTAAGAGGTGCGGAAGATGCACTTGACCCCGTCCACCGGCTTCGAGTACAGCACGGAATTGCGCGGCACCTTTAGCCCGGTGGAGAGCTTGCCCTGCTGCGGGTCGAGGTTCAGCTCGACCACCGACATCGAAGGGATGGGCCTCAGGAAATGCGGGTAGAGGACCCCGAGCAGGGATTCGGTGATTTCCGGGAAATCGTCGTCAATTTTCAGGTGGACGCGGGCGGTGAGAAAGGCGAAGGCCTCGATCAGGCGCTCGACGTGCGGGTCGGCGCACTGATCGCTCTCCAGCAGCTAGCGCGAGGCAATCTTGGGGTAGCGCTCGGCGAACTCCGCGCCCATCTGGCGCACGAAGGTCAGCTCATTTTCGTAATAGCGTAGCAGGTCATCG
>JBGPJC010000072.1:0-20949 GCA_041485165.1 Terriglobia bacterium
CACCAGCAGGCTGATGTTGATTTCGGTGATGGCCAGTGTGGTGCGCTGGCCGAAGATGGTCACCTCGCGCGGGCCGAAGGGGATCAGCGCGATGGTGCACAGCGCCAGCGACATCGCCAGAAACGGCGCGAGAAAATAGACAAAGGTGTCCACGCCCGCGGGCTTGGGGTCCTCTTTGAAGAGGAACTTGACGCCGTCGGCCAGCGGCTGCAAAAGACCGTGCGGGCCGACGCGCTCCGGCCCCCAGCGCGATTGCATGTGCGCCACTACTTTGCGCTCGAACCAGGTGAGGTAAGCCACCGCGGTGAGCAGGACCAGGATCACCACGGCGACCTTGATCGCGGAAATGATCAGGATGGGATGCTGTGCGACAAAGCTGTTCACGACGGGCTCTTCGATTCGGGCAGCGAGTTTATCATGCCGCAAAAGCGCCCCAGCGTGCCGCTGGAGAATAGCGTGTCGCGCGCGGAGAAAATCAGCGCGTCCGCCGCGACATCGGGCCGGCTGCCGTTGTGCGCCGCGACCGCCGCAGACATCTCCGCGCCTCCGGTAAGCAGGTTGGCGAAAGAAACGTCGTATCCGGGAACGATTTCGCGGATCTGCTCGAACACCGCCTCTGGGTTGCGGAAGTGTGCGGCCTTGCCCAGGCCCAGCCCGGCCAACTGGTGCGAGAGGATGCGCAGGATGTCGAAATCGCTGCGCAGGCCCGTGGGGTCGAGCGCCTTGCGCAACAGTTGCACTTCGCCGGCGGTATTGGTCACCGTGCCGTCCTTCTCATACGCGCAGGCGGCGGGCAGGACGATGTCGGCATGCTCAGAAGTCTCGGTGAGGAATAGTTCCTGCGCCACCAGCAGCTCGAGGCCGGCGGGGCGTGTGCCGCCCAGGCCGAATGTGCGGAACGGGTTCGCTCCCACCACGTATAGCGCCTTCAGCTTCCCGGTCTTCACCGCATCAAGCATCTGCCGGGCATTGAGCCCCGGAGTTTCCGGCGGCGGTGCGCCCCAGGCCTTGGCGAAGCGCTCGCGCGCGGCGGTCTGGGCGATTTGTGCATAGCCCGGCAAACGGTCGGGGAGCAACCCCATGTCCGCGGCGCCGCGCGAATTGGCGTAATCGCCCAGAGCGATATAACGAGTCTGCCCGCGGAGGCTGGAACCGTAGCGCACCAGGTCGGCGATGGCGGCGCCGCGCAGCTCCGCGCCGAATACCACAACCACGTCGCTCTCCGCTTCCAGCGCAGACTTCAGCGACATCATCTCGATGGTCAGATCGGCGGGAAGTTCGGAGTCGCTGCCGGCCAGCCAGCAGACGGCCTGCGCTTCTGCTCCCGGCGGGAGATGGAAATAGAGCCGCGCGCGCCGCCGCAGCTTGATCTCGCCGGAATTCAGCACGTAGAGCCGCGCCTGATGGTGCCGGCAGGCCTCGCGGATTTTCCAATCGACCAGAGGGTTCTGCTCGCCGGTGTTGTTGCCAATCAGCAGAATCGCGCGCGCTTCGCCAAGCTGTGCGATGCTGCCGGCTGATCCGGCCGGTTTCCCGCTCAAGGCCTCAGCCAGAGCGGTGTAATCCGCGGTGCGATGGTGATCGAGGTTGTTGGTGCCCACCTGCGCGCGCGCCACCATGCCCAGCAGGTAATTCTCTTCATTGCTGGTGCGGTTCGAACCGATAAATCCGATGGCCGCCGCGCCGTGCGCGTCGCGCACCTGCTTGATGCGCGCCGCGGCTTCTTGCATGGCTTCTTCCCAGCTGGCGGGCTCCAGCTTGCCATTGCGCCGCACCATCGGCTGCCGCAGCCGGTCAGGGTGACTGACGAAATCGAATCCGAAGCGTCCCTTTACGCACAGAAACTCGCCATTGATGCCGGAAAGATCGCGGTTGTTGGCGCGAAGGATCTGATTGTTGCGCACGCTGAGGGTAGTCTTGCAGCCGTTCGAGCAGTGCGTGCAGATGGTCGAGTTGTACTTCATCTCCCACGGCCGAGCCTTGTAGCGGTATGTTCCGCTGGTCAGCGCGCCCACCGGGCAGACGTCAATGCACATGCCGCACTCTTCGCATTCGAGGTGGTCGCCGCGGTTGGGGATGATTACGGAGTAGGCGCCGCGCTGTCCCACGCCCAGAGCTTTGACATCCAAGCCTTCGTCACACACGCGCACGCAGCGGAAGCACAAAATGCACCGCGGGGCATCGAAGTAGACCAGCTCGGACCACTTTTCTTCCGGCTGGTGGATTTTTTCCTCGATAAAGCGGCTGGTGTCGGCGCCATAGCGGAAGACCATGTCCTGCAGCTCGCACTCCCCGCCCTTGTCGCACACCGGACAGTCCAGAGGATGGTTGGTCAGCAGGAACTCGAGCATGGCCTTGCGCGCCTGCTTTACCTGGTCGGTTTCCGTGCGCACGATCATGCCCTCGGAGACAATCAGGGTGCACGCGGTCTGCAGCTTAGGAGCTTTCTCGACTTCGACTAAACACATCCGGCAAGCGGCCTGGAGCGAGAGGCCGGGGTAATAGCAAAACGCCGGCACTTCGGTGGCTATGCGCCGCGCGGCCTCAATGACCAGCGTGCCCGCGGGAACAGTCACCGCGCGCCCGTTGATGGTCAGACGAATTTGTTTCTGCTCGGCCATTACCCTCAGGACTTCGTAGGGGCGGCTTTACGCCGCCCGACCCTTCGTCTTCGCCGTGTCCTCGGCCCCGCCCTATCCGACGGCCACCAATGCCCCGACTTCTTTCTTCAGCGGACAACGCCCGCTCAAATGCTCTTCGAACTCCTGCTTCCACTTGCGCACAATCGCGCTGGTAGGCATCGCCGCGGCATCCCCCAGTGGACAAAAGGTCCGCCCCAGCATGTTTTTCGACAACTCGTCAATCAGCGGAATGTCTTCGCTGCGTCCCCCGCCGTCGTGGAAGCGAGTAAGCAATTTCTTTAGCCACATGGTGCCCTCGCGGCAAGGGATGCACCAGCCGCAGGACTCGTGAGCGTAAAAGGCGATGATCCGCCGCGCCAGGTCCACCATGCAGGTGTCCTCGTCGTAGATCACCACGCCCCCCGACCCCAGCATCGAGCCGATCTTGGCGACGGAATCGTAATCCATAGCCACGTCGCATTCTTCGGGCCGCAGCGGCGGCGTCGAGCTGCCGCCGGGGATCACCGCTTTGAGTTTCTTCCCGCCGCGCACTCCTCCTGCCACATCGTTGATCATGCGAAGCAGGTTGAAGCCCATGGGCAGCTCGTAGATTCCCGGCCGCTCGACGTGACCCGAGATGCAAAACAAGCGCGTGCCGCCGTTCTTCGGCGAGCCCAGGCCTGCGTACCATTCCGCGCCGCCCAGGATCACCGCCGGCACCGAGCTGAGCGTCTCCACGTTGTTGATCACCGTGGGGCAGCCGTAAAGACCCTGAATGGCGGGGAAGGGCGGCCGGATGCGCGGGTATCCGCGCTTGCCCTCGAGCGATTCCATCAGCGCGGATTCTTCGCCACACTCGTACGCGCCGGCGCCGGTATGCGTGCACAAGTCGAAGTCGAAGCCGCTGCCCAGGATGTTTTTGCCCAGGTAGCCGCGCCCGTAGGCTTCGTCAATGGCGCGGTCCACGATGTCCAGCACGTAGCGGTACTCTCCGCGGATGTAGATGTACCCGCTATGCGCGTTCACCGCGCGGCCCGCCAGGATCATCCCTTCGATCAACTGGTGCGGGTCCAGCTCCATCAGCGGGCGGTCTTTGCAGGTGCCTGGCTCGCTTTCGTCGGCGTTGGCGATGATGTACTTCGGCTTCTGCGTGTCTTTGGGGACGAAGCTCCACTTCACTCCCGCGGGGAACCCGGCGCCGCCGCGCCCGCGCAGGCCGGACTTCTTCACTTCCTCGACGATCTGGTCCGGTGTCATATGGTTCAGCCCGCGGTCGAGGGCCTTGTAACCGTCGTACTGCAGGTACACATCGATCAGGCTCGCGCCGGGGACGTTAAACCGTTTGCTGATGACCGGAACTTCCGCCGGATGCAGCTCGTGCCGCGCCCCGGTGATGATTCCCACCGGCTCTGGTTTTCGCCCGGCGCGGATTTCGTCGAAGATGCGGTCGGCTTCGGCGTGCGAAAGGTTTTCGTAGAAGTCGTAGTTGATCTGGATGGCCGGCGCGCCGGTGCACGCGCCGATGCATTCGACTTCTTCGAGAGAAAAGATCCCGTCCGGTGTGGTCTGCTTATTTCCGATGCCCAACTTCTGCTGGACGTGGGCATACAGCTCATTGCCGCCGCGCGCCATGCAGGAGACGTTGGTGCACACCTGCACGTGGCACTTTCCCGCCGGCTTGCGCCGCAGCATCGAGTAGTAGGCCAGGGTTTCGCTCACCTGCAAGGTATTCAAGTCCAGCCGGCGCGCGATTTCAGCAATCATCTCGTCGCTGACGCAGCCAAACTCATCCTGCGTGTACAGCAGCATGGGGATCAGCGCCGAGCGCTTTACCGGGTAGCGGCCCAGAAGCTCGGTGAATTTTCTTTCCAGCTTGGCCGGCAACGTCATCAACGGTCTATTTCTCCCAGGACGATGTCCAGAGTGCCGATGCAAGCCACCGTGTCGGCCATCACCCGTCCCTCGCAAAGCAGCGGCAGCGCCTGGAGATTCGCGAAAGAAGGCGCGCGCACCTTCACGCGGTACGGTTTTGGCGAGCCATCGCTGGCCACGTAGAACCCCAATTCGCCGCGCGGCGATTCAATGCGCTGGTACACCTCGCCCGGCGGCGGCGAAAAACCCTCGGGGAAAATCTTGAAGTGGTAGATCAGCGCTTCCATCTCCGTCTTCATCTTCTCCCGCTGCGGAGGGACGATGCCCGGAGCTTCGGCGCGAATCGGCCCTTCGGCGGGCACTTTGGCCATGGCCTGCTTGACGATCTTCAGGCTTTCGCGCATCTCCGCCACGCGCAACAGGTAGCGCGCGTAGCAGTCGCTTTCCGTGCGCACCGGCACGTCGAATTCGAATTCCTCGTAGCTGGAATAGGGGAAGAACTTGCGCACGTCGTAGGCGATGCCCGCGGCGCGCAGCGGCGGCCCGCTCACTCCCCAGGCCACTGCGTCTTCCGGGCTCAGGTAGCCGACGCCCTTGGTGCGTCCCTGCCAAATGCGATTCTCGGTCAGCAGGTCTTCGTATTCGTTGATACGCTCGGGAAAAATCTCCACGAATCGCGCCACGCGGTCCAGCCATCCCGTCGGCGGCTCCAGGGCCAGGCCGCCGATGCGGAAATAGCTGGTCATCATTCTCTGGCCGGAGACCATTTCGAAAATCTTCATGATCTCTTCGCGCTCGCGGAAACAGTACAGGAACACGGACATCGCTCCGAGGTCGATGGCATGGGTACCCAGCCAGACCAGGTGCGAAGCGATGCGGGTCAGCTCGGTGAGCAGGACGCGGACATACTGCGCGCGCTTGGGCGCTTGCAAGCCGAGCAGTTTTTCCACCGCCAGGCAGTAGCACAGGTTGTTGGAGAGCGGGGCGAGATAGTCGAGCCGGTCGGTCAAGGTGATGGCCTGGGTGTAGGTCTTGGCCTCGCAGGTCTTCTCGATCCCGGTGTGCAGGTAGCCGATGTCCGGCCGCGCCTTCACCACTGTCTCGCCATTCAGTTCCAGCACCACGCGCAGCACGCCATGCGTGGAAGGATGCTGCGGCCCCATATTCAGGACCATGCTTTCGGCGGAGCCGGTCGGGGTGAGTACCGTCGAGGGCATCAGCGATAGCCTTCGGTGGGGAAATCTTTACGCAGCGGATGGCCTTCCCATTCGGCGGGAAGCAGGATGCGTCGCAGGTCGGGGTGACCCTCGAAGCGCACGCCGAACAGGTCGAACACTTCGCGCTCGTGCCAGTTGGCCGTGGGCCACACCGCGGTCACCGATTGCAGCACCGGGTCGTGCCCGCTGGCCCGCGCCTTGACGCGCAAGCCCTCGCGCCTGCTCATCGAGAGCAGGTGATAATTGATCTCAAATCTCGGCTCGACCGGAAAGCGGTCCACGCCGGTCAGGTCGGAGAGGAAAGTGAATTGCAGCTCGGCGTCGCTGCGCAGGAAGTCGCAAACCCGGCGCAGATTCTCCCGCGTCACGGTGATGGTCAGCTCGCCGCGAAAAATCTCTGCCTGAGCAATGGCCGGCGCATCCCAGGCATTCAACCGGGCGACGACAGGGTGCGCAGTTATAGCTTCCGAATCAGCCATGCATCCAGCCTCGCAGACGACTCAGCGGTTCCAGTCCAGCGCGCCTTTCTTCCAAAGGTAAATGTAACCGGCAAGCAGGATCGCGATATAAAGCATCATCTCCACAAATCCGAACATCTTGAGCTCCCGGAAGATGTACGCCCAGGGGTAGAGAAAGATGGCCTCTACGTCGAACAGAATAAACAAGATGGCCACCAGGTAGAACTTCACCGAGAACGGCTCGCGGGCGTCGCCCACCGGGGCCACTCCGCATTCATACGCCTGGCTCTTGGCCAGCGAAGGCCGGCGATAGCCCACCAGCGCCGACAACGCCAGCAACACGCCGGCAAGCGCCATCGCCACCAGGATATGGATTAGCAACGGAGCGTAATCGCTGAGGTAGCTGGGACTCATGGCTCCGCTGCTATAATAGCGGGCTGACCGCGCTCCGGTCAAACTACCCCGACCACGGGCGGGTGGGGGACCGGGCCGCGACCCTGGCTTCCTCCGGCAAAATGGCTGAATGAATTTTGGCTTCAATACCGATGTTCAGGTCGGCGACCTCGTGCTCCATGTGCAGACCGAGGACCGCGGCAAACGCAGTTCGGTGATTGACACCGTGGTCTATACCGGCGGTCGCGTGCTGCACCGCCGCAAACGCAGTTACGCTGATCGCCTGGAAGATCCTTCTTTCACTGATGAAGTGCTGCGCAAGTGGCTGGAGGAGCAGCATCGCGCGGTGATCGAGGAGTTGCGCAGCGGCGCGCTCCCGATTCAAGTTCCCGCCCCTCCGCCACCTGCCGCACCTGCCCCACCAGCGGCGGCCCCGGCGCCAGCAGCCCCGCCTGCGCCGGCCGCGCAGCAGCCGCGAGGAATTCAAGTCCAATTGCTCAACCCGGCGTCATGGCTCAATGCCGGGTCAGCCGCACTGATGATTGAGGTGCACTCCCGGCTCCTGCAACAGCCGGTTGCCCATGCGCAGGTGGAAGTCATCTTCGAAGGAGCGCAGCGCCCGGTGCAATTCATGACCATGACCGACGCCAATGGCCGGGCGGAGATGAATTTCCCTATCCCGCGGCCGGGACCGGGCGGAGCGCAGCTCATCATCCGCGCGGTGTCGCCCGCCGGCGAAGACGAAATCCGCTACGCGCTCCGGCCAAAAGCAAAACCGCCCGCGCCGTGAACATTGTCGTCAATGGGGAGAGCAGGGAAGTGCCGGAAGGCTTGAGCGTCACAGGCCTGCTGGCGCATCTCGATTTGGCCCCGGGGCGGGTAGCCATCGAGCGCAACCTCGACATCCTGCCGCGCGACCACTGGGCCAGCACTCTTCTCGCCGCCGGAGACCGCTTCGAAATCGTCCACTTCGTCGGCGGCGGATAATCGCGCCGCCGTAGCGCCGGCAGCTTGCCCGCCGCGGGGCAAGGGCAACCCGCCACCAAGATGACGGCGATATGGGCCTGCTCTCTAAGCTTTCCTTTTCGCCAGGTACGCCTTCCACGGCTCCCAGTAGTATTTCGGCCAGCCTTGCGTCACGCCCTCGTGGTCGTGTTGCGGCACGCCGGCGTGGACCAAGTCAATCCGCCCGCCGCTGGCGGTCTTGCTGAAGCGCAGGATAAGAATCGAATCTGGATCCTTCGCCTTCCACTGGCTGGAGCGCCACGCCTGGACGATCATTTTCTTTGGGACGATCAGAAGGTTTTTACCGCACAGCATGCCTCCAAAAGCGGTGAATGCGCCGCCGTTTTTTCTGCTGATTTTGGCCGGCCCGCCGGTGGCCGCGGCGTGTTTCTTTGAGTCCATAAAGAGTTCAAATAAAATTTCTGGTGAGGCGTTGAATTCCACCGACTGCTGAATGGCTTCGGTCATTGTTCCTCCGAAGAATTGTGCTCATGGAGTTCCGCGCTGAGCTCTCGAAAACCTCACTCGTAGCGCAGAGACTCTGTCGGCTGGAGTTTCGAGGCGCGGCTGGCCGGCAGGTATCCGAAGAGCACTCCGGTGGCACAGGAGACCACGAACGATACCACCAGGGACCACCACGCCATGGGAACGTGGAGGCCTTCGGGAAGGAACGGTTGCGCGAGGGAGGCCGCTCCCACCGCAAAGCTGATCCCGAGTATTGCGCCGGTGCCGCTGATGATCAGAGCTTCGATCAGGAACTGGTAGAGGATCTCGTGGCGCCGGGCGCCCACAGCTTTGCGCAGGCCGATCTCGCGGGTGCGCTCGGTCACGGTCACCAGCATGATGTTCATGATGCCCACGCCGCTGATCACCAGGGCGATGAAGCCGATTACCAGCAGCACCACGGTCAGCGCCATGGAGATCTGACGCGCGGCATCCAGGATGGAAGCCAGGTTCAGAACCGCATAGGAGGCCGCGGGACGATGGCGGCTCTTGAGCGTTTGCTGCATCTCGCGCGTTACCGCGAGGACGCTGTCCTGGCTGTCGGCCTGGGCATACAGCGTCTTGATGTATTCATTTCCGGTGTAGTACTTGATCAGGGAGAAGGGCACGATCACCGAATCCGCAGTGATCTCGGTCTGGCCAAAAGTGGCCACGCGCTCGTGGAACACCCCAATCACCGTGAAGTTCAGGTCTCCCACGCGGATCTCTTTTCCGACCATCTCATCGGGGAAATGCCTGGCCAGGTCTTGTGTGATCAGACAGGACTTGGAGTGCATCTCCAGGTCGATGGGATCGAAATACCGCCCCTTGAGGACCACCAGATTGCGAATCTTCTGGAAGGCGTCGGTCACTCCCACCAGGCTGACCGGCCGCGCGATTCCTCCGATCACCACTGTGGAAGGAGTGTCGTAAGTCCCCGCGGCGCGGACGACATGCAGAAGGGAAGACACCGCCTCCAAGTCGCCAACCGAAATCTCATCGGCCAGCGGGGGCTTCCCCTGGTGCGTGCCGCTGAGGTAGTAAGAGAAAACCATGTTGGAGCCGACCGCTTCGATCTGCGCCAGCACGTAGGTCTTGCCGATCAGCGCCACAGTGACAACCAGCACAATGCAGGCGCTTCCGATGATGACGCCGAGCATGGTGAGCGCGGCTTTGACTTTGTTGGCGCGCAACGCGTCGAATGCGACGCTCCATGTTTCCCCTTTGATCATTCTTGAATCTCCAGCAGTCTCACAATCCAGACAGCAGATGTCCCAGCTTGGCCTTCTTGGTGCGCAGGTAGGCGCGCGACTTGAGTGAAACGCGCGGCTGGCAGGGGACGCGTTCAACTACGCGGACGCCGCCCTCCTCAAGCTGGCGCACTTTCTCCGGGTTGTTGGAGAGCAGCCGGACGCGGCGGGCGCCGAGCAGGCGAAGAATTGCGGCGGAAAAACGGTAGTCGCGCGAGTCGGCAGCGAAGCCCAGTTCTTGATTGGCCTGCACCGTGTCCCGCCCGCGGTCCTGCAGCTCGTAGGCTTTCAGCTTGTTCATCAGGCCGATGCCGCGGCCTTCCTGGGGCAGGTAGAGCAGCAACCCGGAGCGCGCGCGGCCGATTTTCTCCAACGATAGCTCGAGCTGCGCGCGGCAGTCACAGCGCTCCGAGCACAGCACGTCGCCGGTGAGGCACTGGGAGTGGATGCGCACCAGCGGCACAAGCCGGGAATTGAGCCGGCCGCGGACCAGGGCCACGGCGCTGTCCTCCGGCGTCGCGCCCTCAATCCCCATGATGGTGAAATCGCCGTAGCGCGAGGGCAGCTTGGCGCGGGCCACGATGCGCGGGAAGAGCTTCCTCGATGATTTCTTTGGCTTCATAGCAAACTTGGAATTATAGCAGGCTCGCTGCTTTACACCGCGCCGCCCGATGGGCTAACGTAGATTGCACCGGCGATGGTCTTTCTTACCAGTAAAGAGCTTCTGCTGACGCTGTTCTTGAAGATGGATCTGGCGGCCTCGCTGGCGGCGCTGCTGGCGCGCTCGGCCACTTTCCGCAAAGTCCTCTACACCGAACAGCGCGATGCCGAAGAAAAAATCCGCCTGATGCTCTTTTTTACCCCGCCGCTGGCGGCGGCTGAGTCGTCTCCGGCCAGAGCTGCGCGCCAACGGGGAGGCAGCCCAGCAGAAGGAAGCAGGCGAATAGGCCGAACTTTCTCATTCGAGACCGCATAGGTTCCGTGCTCCCGCGCGAAACTTGGCGGCAAATCTTACCGTCTATCTCAGTTAAGTCCTTTGCGCCGCCGGGCCGCCGGGCTATCGTCCGAAGCGGCGCTCGAGAACGGCGATCTGTGGTTCGGCCTGATCCATATATTTTCTCGCGGAGGTGGCATCGCCGGCGGCGAGCGCGGCTTCGGCCCGGCTCAGGAGACTCTCCATGGTGTGGTACGCCGTGCTCAGGGACGAATCGGGCCCGTAACCCATCGCGTTCTGCTGCCGGCGAAGAGATTCAAAGCTGTCTCTCATCGCGCCCGCCCGGGCGGACATGTGTGTGTAGCGATTCTCCTGCTCTTCGCGCAGCCGCGCAGCTTCCTCCGCCTCCTGGGCGCGCTTGGCGGATTCCTCGGATTCGCGCTTGGCGGATTCCTGGGATTCGCGCTTGGTGAATTCCTGGGATTCGCGCTTGGCCTGTGCGCCCCTTTTCTTCGCAGGTGGGGCCTCAGCCGTGCCACCTGTGGAATCCGGCTGCGAGGGTGCGCCCTCTAGGGGAGTCACCGTGGGGCCCGCGGATGAACCGCCGGTCGGCGCCGTGGAACCAGTGGGCGGAGCTGTAACCGCGGGCTTCGTCTCCGGCGCAGTGCTTCGGAAGATGGGCAGCTTCATGGCCGTGAGCACCAGAAACACGAGGGTGAGCACCGACCCCAAGCCGATATAGAACGCTCGATGGCTGCGCGCCATCGGCGGTGGTCCGGCAGGCACCGCGCCCGGCACGGCAGGTGGAACCGGCACCGGAGCCGCCGCGGTCTGCGCAGGCCGGGCCATGGTGGCCTCCGGCCTGTTGGGCACGGGCGCCGCGCTCGGCGCGACGCGAGGCCCGGGAGGAGCGACCGCGGTGGCCGACCAAGCGACCGCCGGCGTGAACGCTGGGCGGATGGGCGTGGTCGCTGCATCAGCAGCAGCGGCCGAGGTCCGGCTCAACGGTCTAACGTTGTCGAGCCCGGCGGCAAATTCGTCCGCAGACTGGAAGCGCTGCTCCGGCTCTTTAGCCATGGCCTTAAGTATCAACTGATCCACGCCTTCGGAGATGGCCGGATTGACTTGCCGGGCGGGCGTAAAGTTGCCGTCGATATGGCCCTTCATGACGGTGAAGCTGGTATCGCCCTCAAAGGGATGCTGCGCGGTCACCAGTTCGTACAGGGAAACGCCGAGCGAATAGAGGTCCGACCGCGCGTCCGGGTTTTCCCCGCGGATCTGCTCCGGAGACATGTAGTAGATGGAGCCCAGCGTCGAGCCCGTCATGGTCAGTTTCGCTTCGCCAGCGGCGTGGGCTATGCCGAAGTCCATCAATTTGACCGCGCCGTTCTTGGCGAGCATCATGTTGGCCGGTTTGATGTCCCGGTGGACAATGCCGCGGGCGTGCGCGTAGCTGAGCGCGCTGAGCACCTGGGCGATCGCCTCCAGGGCTTCACTGTCGAGAAACGTTCCGTGGCGCAGCCGATCCGCCAGCGTGGTGCCCTCCACCAGCTCCATGATCATCACGAGCTGATTCCCCGCGTAGAATGCCGTGCGCAGAGAGGCGATGTTGGGATGATCCATACTGGCCAGCACTTTGATCTCGCGGAGAAACCGCCCGGCCAGCTCCTGGTGTCCCGCCAGGTCCGGCAGGAGTATCTTCATGGCCTCTAGGCGGTCTGAGATCACATTGCGCACCTTATAGACCTCGCCCATGCCCCCGGCGCCCAGCACCTCGAGGACCTCGTAATCGCCTACCTTCTGACCAGGCTCGAAGCTCATGACTGTCCTCCTGAGAGATCCTCGCATCCTGCCAAGCGACAGTAGTTGGATTGTCGCAGCAGATCCGGCAGCGGTAATTGAGTGCTCTTGCCGCGCCGATCGTCCAAGACTCTTCCGGTGATGAGTGCGCTCAATCCCAAACGTTCATCCAACTCACCGACCTGCAACAGACCACCATCGGACGTAACGCGGGAGCCTTGGAAATCAACTTTCAAACAAGCATGAAACGAGAGTGGAAAGGGCAGGTTTTGTTTCTCACCCACCGGGTCGAGCCCCCGTAGAGTTCGTTTTGCTCTCAAAGCCGCATGAATACTTACGTTGCGTCGATCATACAACCGCTAACTCAGAGTTCAACATGGAAATGTGGGCGAGGGGACAGGGGAAGGCAAAGGGAAAAGGCAAAGGGCAAGAGCGGGCGCGGCCACGATGCGCGGGAAGAGCTTCCTCGATGATTTCTCTGGCTTCATAGCAAACTTGGAATTATAGCAGGCTCGCTGCTTTACACCGCGCCGCCCGATGGGCTAACGTAGATTGCACCGGCGATGGTCTTTCTTACCAGCAAAGAGCTTCTGCTGACACTGTTCTTGAAGATGGGTCTGGCGGCCTCGCTGGCGGCGCTGCTGGCGCGCTCGGCCACCTTCCGCAAGGTCCTCTACACCGAACAGCGCGATGCCGAAGAAAAAATCCGCCTGATGCTCTTTTTTACCCCGCCGCTGGCGGTGGGGGTGATGTTGCGGCTGCTCGGCTATTCCTTCGCCGACCTCAGCCTGGAAGGCGCGTTCATGCTCGGTTTGCTCGGCGGGCGCGTGCCCGGGATGCTGGGCGGCGCGATCTTCAGTCTGCCGGCGTTTTTCAACCACGAGTGGCTCTCGACCCCGGTGGCCAGCCTGGCCGGAGGCCTGCTCGGCGGCATGATCCGCCAGGCGCTGCCCAATACCGAAGAGGTCTGGAGCCTGGGCCCCTTCACGTTTATGGGCATCCCCCGATGGCTGTTGCGCTGGGCGCGAGGGCGCGAGCGGGAACGCCACTGGGAGATGCTCCCCCTCGCTGGATGCGTAACTCTGGAACTCTGCCGCATCACCCTGGGCACAGCGTTTCCGCGCTGGCTGTTTTCTTTCGCGTCGGATAAGCCATGGACGGCCTGGCCCATGGTCTTCGCCACGGTGATGGTTGTGGCCATCCCCATCAAAATCTGGAACAGCATCCGTGTCGAAGCCAACCTGGAGGAGCACCAGCAACTCCTGCTCCGGGCGCGCATGGACGCCCTGACCAGCCAGATCAATCCCCACTTCCTGTTCAACACACTGAATACCGTCTCGGCGCTGATCCGCATGGACCCGGACACCGCGCGCGGCGTGGTGCTGAAACTTTCCAACATCCTGCGGCGGCTGCTCCGCCAGCAGGAGAATTTTGTGCCCCTGCGCGACGAGATCAACTTCATAGACGACTACCTGGATATCGAGGTGGCCCGCTCGGGCCGCGACAAACTGGAGATTTTCAAGCAGATCGAAGAGAGCACTCTGGACGCCTACGTTCCGGCGATGATCCTGCAACCCATTGTCGAGAATTCCATCAAGCACGGTTTGGGGCCCAAGCTCGAGGGCGGCGAGATTCGCATCCGCACCGCGCTCGAGGATGGCCGCCTGATCATCGAGATCGTGGACAACGGCATGGGCATGCCCGAATCGCGGCTGCCTCACAAGAACGAAGAGGGCATCGGCATGGCCAACGTCCGAGCGCGGCTCAAGTTGCTGTATGGCGACGACTTCCGCTTTGAGGTTTCCAGCCAGCTCGGCGAAGGCACCTGCGTGCGCATCGAGGTCCCCGAACTTGTCTCCGCCCTACCCGTGTCGACCTAGCCGCTGGAGACCTCCCGCCCGCGGAGCCGCCTCACGGACGGATTCACGAGTAAAGGGGACATTCCTCAGTTACCCATCTTTGGAAGGGATTCATGTGTTGACTTTCTTCCGTGCCTGGCATAGGGTGCCGGTTGTCCCCCGGGGTCCATCTGGCCGCTGATGTGTTCGCCCGGCTGCAGCCCCGGTCAAAAGGGTGTATGCTCCCCGATTCCGGGGGGGCCAAAATGGAAATTCCGGCTTGGATTCTCTCCCCAGATTTGCAGGCATGAATGTTTGAATTTCGCAGGAGGAACAATATGGCATTCCCTCTGATTCGCAAGATCCTTCTTTCAGCACTACTGCTGTCGCCTCTCGCGGCAGGGGGCGACGGCGCTCTGCTCCGCGCCAACCACGACGACGACGAAAACATTCCGACGCGCCACAATGAAGCCACCGTGGCGCAGCTCCAGGCGGAGATGGCTTCCGGCAGGCTCACCTCGGAGCAACTGACAGGGGAATACATCGCCCGCATCATTGCCTTGGACCAGAATGGTCCAGGGGTCAACGCGGTCATCGAGTTGAATCCCGACGCCCTGGCTATGGCGCGCCGGGCCGACGAGCTGCGCAGAAAAGGCCACATACTGGGGCCCCTGCACGGTATCCCTGTGTTGCTCAAAGACAACATCGATACCGGCGACAAGATGCAGACCACCGCGGGCTCGTTCGCGTTGGTCGGAGTGCCCGCCGTTCAGGACTCCACGGTCGCCGCGAAGCTGCGCGCGGGCGGCGCGGTGATCCTCGGGAAGACAAACCTGTCGGAATGGGCTAACTTCCGCTCCTTCGAATCCATCAGCGGGTGGTCGGGCCGCGGCGGGCAGACCAACAATCCCTATGGCATCGCTCGCAATCCCTGTGGTTCCAGCGCCGGCTCGGGCGCTGCCGCCTCGGCAAATTTCGCCACCGTGTCGCTCGGGACGGAGACCGACGGCAGCGTGGTCTGCCCCGCCAACGCCAACGGCGTCGTCGGCCTCAAGCCCACCGTGGGCCTCACCAGCCGCGCAGGCGTCGTGCCGATCTCGCACATTCAAGACACGGTGGGCATCCACGCTCGCACGGTGGCGGACGCCGCGCTGACCCTCGGCGTCATTCAGAGCCGCGCTTTCGACGGCCGCGATCCCGCCACCGGCGGAGTCCCGCTCGGCTGGGCCGGTCGTTTCTCCAGGCCCGCCAACATTCCCACGGATTACACGCAGTTCCTCAACCCCAACGGCCTGCAAGGCGCGCGCCTCGGCGTCACCCGCGTGGGATTGAACGGATTCGACCCCAACGTGCCCACGCCGCCCGCTGTGCTGGCGCAATTCGAGGCCGCGATCACGGCCATGCAGGCAGCCGGCGCCACGATCATCGATCTGGATGCAGCAGGCTTCACCTTCGCCACGGCCGACGGCGAGTTCCTGATCCTACTCTTCGACTTCAGGAATGATGTGCGCAATTACTTCGCCACCCGCGTGGGCGTTCCCATGGCCGGCAAGACGCTCACCGACGCCATCGCCTTCAACAACGCCAACGCCGCCATCGAGATGCCGTACTTCAATCAGGACATCTTTGAGTTGGCTGATTCGCTTGCGCCCGGGCCTGACGACCCGCAGCCGGTGTTCGGCGTCCTCACCTACAACCAGGCGCTGATGATTGACCATCTGGCCGGCGTCAACGGCATCGACGCGGCCATCAGCCAGTTCCAGCTCGACGCCGTGGTCAGCGCCACCGACAACCCGGCCTGGTCCACCGACCTGATCTACGGAGATCACTTTATCTTCGGCACTTCGGGACTCGCCGCAGGGCCTGGCTACCCAATCGTTCAGGTGCCCGCGGGAATCGTGTTGGGCATGCCGCTCGGCGTCAGCTTCTTCGGGACGGCGTTCAGCGAGCCCAAGCTGATCAAGCTGGCCTCGGGTTTCGAGGCCATCACCCAGGTACGCGCAAACAACCTGCCGACGTTCGCGCAAACTACGCCGTTCGACCACATCGCCGGCACGACCTTGCAGCCGCCGCACCAGCGCAATCTGGTGCTCCCTGGCGGCAATCAGGCCCCGGCGGGCGCGCAATCTCGCCCTGCTCAGAAGGGTAAAGAGAGCAGGCGGCCGCGTCACATGTAAGCAGCCGTCCTGGCACTGGATCTGCTTCGTGAACCGCCGCTGCTCCGCGCGGCGCGGAGCGGTCCGCATAAACCCGTCCTCGTAGCCGGCGTCGCCCGCCTTTGTGGCGGCGCCGGCGTCGTCTGTTTTCGGAACGGCCGCCCTCGCATTTCTCGCTGCCCGTTGCGCCATCGGACACACCTGCTTCAGTAGCGCGCTCTTTTCAGGTAACCTTGTTGTTTCCAATGGACTCGCTTACTTTACGCGCCAGGAGTGTCGGCGCCCGAGTTCCCTCTCAGGAGAAACTGGGCATGAGTTTGCGGGCCAATCATCGATGAGGCAAAATACAGGTCGCCGTTCGCCACGATATCCATTCCGCGCCCGGCTTGCGGTCGAGTGGGGTTCGGCGGTGCTGGGGGCAGAGGTTTGCGACCTGAGCCGCGAGGGAATGTTCCTGCGCATCGCCCAGCCTCTCTGGGTTGGGGCGACGTTTTCGGCTCGTCTGGCGCTGGACGAGCCCATCGAGGTGGACTGCGTGGTGCGGCGCGTGGTCCCTGGCCACGGCATGGGGGTGGAATTCTTGCAAGTTCCGGAAACCACTCACTTCCGCCTGGTGTCTTTACTCGAAGAGCTCAGCACTCTGGCCGGCTAGACCCCCGCGCCGGGTTTGTCGCCCGATGGGGAAGACCCTGCTGGAAGGGCTCGGTGGGGGAATGACTCGCTTCTGCCTGAACTGTGGAGCCGAAAGCCCGCAGGAACCGTGTGACATCTGCGGATTCACGGCTTCGCTTTCGCTGTTTGTCTTCCGGCGCCGCCTGCTGTACATGACCGCCATCTTCCTGCTGGGCGCCCTGGTCTTTCTCCCCATCACGCACTATTACCCGCCGCTCGAGCTCGACGCCATCATGATTTTTCTTGGGGTGGTTGCAGCGGCAACGCTGAGCCTCGCCGTGGGGCTGGATCGGCGCGCCCGGCGCAAGTCGGATTTTGAAGCGCTCCGCCGCATCTTCCGCGCCCTGCTGCCAGTTCCCTGGCTGCTCGGCCTGCTCTTGTTTGTGAACGGCCGATTTGACCACGACCCGCCGGTCGGCGAGATTACCCGCGTGGTGGGGAAGTTCACCATGTCCGGGCTCACCCATTCGCGCCGGCTGATTGTGGTTTCCTGGCGGCCGGACCGGCACATCGAGCGCGTACCGGTCGATGAAGATGACTATTTGCGTTTCCGCCCCGGCGATTCCGTGGAAGTGCGCGTCCAGAGCGGCCTGGTGGGCATCCCCTGGGTCTACTCCGTCCTCCGCCACTAATTCCTACCGGCGTCCTGCAGCTCAGGTCCCCGTTCACGGTGAACCTGTTCAGGGTGAACCGCCCCGACGACTTTTGTCGGGGCTGACCTGAGGCTCTTTCCGTCTCTTCCCCCCGGCAGCGCCGGGCATTAAACTATCCTTGCCATGAAGCGCTTCGTCATTCTTGGTTCCGGCTTCGCCGGCCTGGAAGCCGCCTTCGCGCTGGAGCGCGCTTTCCGCCGGAGCCCGGACCGCGAAGTCCTGCTGGTCAGCGAGCACAACTATTTTCTGTTCACTCCGCTTCTGCCGCAGATTCCTTCCAGTTACATCAACCCGCGTCACATCGTGCAAACCGTGCGCGACATCCGCGGCAAGCGACGCTTCCGATTCATCCGCGACTCTGCCTGGGCCATAGATCCCGCGCGCCGCGAAGTCCTCCTCGGCTCCGGCCCGCTCTCCTATGACTACCTGGTCGTGGCTTTGGGCAGCCGCAGCGATGATTTCGGCATCCCCGGTGTGCGCGAATACACTTTTGACTTCAAGTCGCTTGAAGATGCCGTCAACATCCGCGAACGCGTTCTGGACCTCTGCGAACACGCCGATCATTCCACCGACCCTGCCGAGCGCGCCCGCCTGCTGCGCTTCGTTGTCGTCGGCGGGGGCTATACCGGCGTCGAGCTGATCAGCGAGCTGCGGGACTTCCTGTTCCGCTATGTCGTGGGGAAGTACCGCGGCATTGCCTGGACCGACATCCGCCTCTTGCTTCTCGAGGCCGCGCCGGAAATCCTTCGCGGTGTGCATCCTTCGCTGGCCAAACGCGCGGAAAAACGCCTGCACAAGGCGGGCATCGAGATCCGCGTGGGTGCGCGAGTGACGCGCTGCTCCGACGGCGGAGTGGAAATCAGCGGGAACGAGCAAATCGCCGCAGCCACGGTGGTATGGGCCGCCGGAGTCCGCGCGCATCCCCTGGTGGAAGCCCTCCCGGGCCCGCACGACCGCATCGGCCGCGCCAGCGTCAACGCGCATCTGCAGCTGGAAGGTCACCCCGAACTCTTTGTAGTGGGGGATTCGAGCGCGCCGCTTAGCGCTCCGGACGCTCCTCGCGTCGCGCCGGTAGCCATCCAGCAAGGCGCGCTTGCCGCCAGGAACATTCTTGCCATCGAGGAGGGCAAGCCGCTCTCAAGCTACGCATACGCCTCAAAGGGAACCCTTGTTTCCCTGGGAATGAACCACGCTGTAATCAGCGTGTTCGGGTTGAACTTCGGAGGATATTTTGCCTGGCTGATCTGGAATGCCATCCACCTGCTCAAGCTGGTGGGGCTCAAGAAGCAGGTGCAAGTGGCTTTGGACTGGGCGCTCGGAAGCATCTTCCCCCGCGACGCTGCTCCCATCCGGCGTCCCCGCGGCTGCGCGCTCTGCGAGAAGGCGCGGGAACAAACTACGCGGGAGCCGCTCCATGGAGCCGATTAACCGCGAACTCCGTAGCGCCGGCGTCCCGCCGGCCAGGTGGAGTCTGCTCCCATGCGGAGGTATTCATCCAGAATCTTAGCGCGAATACATCGCATGCCCGGTCATTCCGTCAGATTGTAGATGAGCCCGTTTGGATCTCTTACGTAACATCTTGGAAAGGCAGGCTCGTCCTTAACTATCCGGCAGCCATTCTTCTTAAGATGCGCCTTGGCTTCCTGCACGTTCTTGACGGTAACTTCTAAGACGGGTCCGAGAGCGGATCCTCGCTCAATAAACAAATTGATGTTCTTTCCGTGGAGGCTGATCAGATTTGACGTCTTATCCGTAATCTTAAAGCCGAGTTCCTTGACGTAGAAATGAGCGGCCTTCATCGGGTCTTCCGCTTGAATCAAAATATCTTTACCAAATGAATTTGCCATAAAGCTCTCCGCGGCTTCATTGCTCCTTGCTCTCGCCGGTGGATGGGCCGAAGCCGAAGCGTTCGCGCATCCGTTGCCGGAATCGTTCGCGCTCTTCAGGCGTCATGTGCTCACAGCGCTCTTCCATGCGCCGGCGGACATTGGAGCGACCGGAACCGTGCAATCCAAGTCCGCCGAAGAGGATGCGGCACAGCGCCAGGATCCCAAGGGCTTGCCAGAAGGTAATCTGGCGCCAGCCGAAGAGCGGCGGCAGCAGCCAATTCCACAGGTGCAGCACTATTTCGCCGCCGATGGCGATAAAGAGCAGCATCCCCAGAATCGCCAGCGGAGCAATGAAAATCAATCTCTTCCATCTCCCTCTCATGTTCAGCTCCTTCATGCTTTCGTAAATTCGTCGTAAATGCTTTGCAATCGCCGGCGCAGATGCAGCACCGCATAGCGTTTGCGCGAGAGCAGCGTATTCACGCTCACGCCGGTCTCGGCAGCCATCTCCTTAAAGCTGCGCCCTTCCAACTCGTGCCCAACAAACACCTCGCGCTGCTCCTCCGGCAACCCGTCGACGGCCAGCTCGAGTTCATTGAGAAGCACGTGGCGGGCGAAAAGCGCCTCCGGTCCGGCATCGGGCGATGGCAAAAGATCTTCGAAGTGCAGCACCTCGCCGTCTTCGTCCTCGACCGCTGCGTCGCTGAAGGTCTCCGGCCTCTTCTTGCGGAAAAGGTCCGTGATGCGATTGCGCGCGACGCGAAAAAGCCAGCCGGTCACGTGCTCAATCGGCATCAGCAGGCGATTGGCTTCTACCAATTCGTAGAAGACCTCCTGCACGATGTCCTCGGCGTCGGAGGGATCGGGCACACGCCGGCGGATGAAATTGCGCAGCCGGGATCGTTCTTCCGCGATGATCTCGGAGATTTGACGGTCTCGCCCGGTCATCGAGGTGATGCTCGACGGCTCATCCATCCATTCCTGTAGACGAACGGCGGCCGCAAATATTGTAGAGATTTGAATCGGCGAAACGGGGGTGGGCGCCACACCACGAGGCTGAAGAACGCCGTGAGCAAAGAGAGGCTCCTGTTCACCGGCTTAAACAAGTTATGGAATAGAGCCGTCGCAGCGATATAGCACGCGACCACGATGAGCTGGGCTGCGAACCCTACCGAAATAAAGGCTCGTGCGCCAGGATGTTGGTCGCTGTAGCCGCGGCGGCGCCATATACGACAAGCCTGCCGCTAACGAAGACGGCGAATCCTCCCGTCAGTAGGGTGAGCAAATAAAGGCACCGGCAATCAAGGCCTTGAAACGCGGCGACGTTTCTGCAATCCGTTCCATCATTTTAGATTCGCCGGGTGCAGTTTCTGGCAACATTTTTCATGCCGAATATGCTGCCACAGCTTCTCTGCTTCTGGCTTGATAATTATTGTTCGCGGAGCAGGTTTGCCGGATCGATGTGCAGGACGCGTCTCACGGGACCGGCGACCGAAAGTGAACCGGTGAGCACCAGAGTAAATGCAACATAGGCAAGCACAAATGGATCCTGCGCGGAGGCTTGGTAGACGATGGCAGAGAGTAGCCGGCTCGCCGCCACGCCCAGCACAATGCCAACCACACAGCCGCTCCCGAGCACGATCAGCATACGACCGAGCGCAGTCGAAAGAATCTGCTTCGCCTGCGCACCGAGCGCGACACGAAGACTCAGCTCGCGCATCCGCTTGCTGACGGTATATGAAGCGAGGCCGAAGGTGCCGGCGATCGA
>JBGPJC010000073.1:0-20305 GCA_041485165.1 Terriglobia bacterium
CTGTTTTTTCTCGCCAGTTGCGGAGGCGGTGAATCCTCGTCGACGACGACAACACCTCCTCCTACAGGCCCCGTCCTGGTCTCAGGCCCGAGTCCATTCCCGCCTGGATGCGAAATGAGCTCCAGCACAAGAGTTAATTATGAGAATGCCGAAGTCGAAACCTTTCTCGTCATCGATCCAACCAATTCAGCCCACCTGGTGGGCATCTGGCAGCAAGATCGCTGGAATGGGCCGGGCGCGCACGGCTTAATGACGGGCGTCTCGCGGGATGGAGGCCAGACCTGGACTCGGAACTTTGCGATCTTTTCCAGGTGCTCGGGCGGCAATCCCATGAACGGCGCCGACTATGATCGCGCCAGCGACCCGTGGATAACGATCTCGCCTAACGGAACCATTTACGAGAGCGGTCTCCCCTTCGATAGCAACTCTTTGGACGAGGCGGTGGTCGTAAACCGGTCTACCGACGGGGGCGACACTTGGAGCAATCCCATTACCCTCATGTTCGACAACGGGGGGACCGTCTCGCTAGACAAGGATTCCATCACTGCCGATTCCCACGATTCTAGCTTCGTTTATGCCGCATGGGATCGTTGCGTGTTTACCGATGCATCCCAAAGCGTTATCGTTGTCTGCCCGACATGGTTCTCCCGCACCACCGACGGGGGTGCGAGCTGGGAGCCTGCCCGCATCATCTACAATCCGCCCAACGGACTGGCGACGATCGGGAGCGAGATCGTTGTGCTCCCGAACGAAACTCTGGTGGATATGTTCCAGCAGTACGACAACACCTCTGCGTCATATTTCACAATAAGATCCACCGACAAGGGGGCAAGTTGGTCGCAGCCGACACTCATCGATGCCGCCTTGGACATCGGCATCACCGATGTCAAGACAGGTGAGGCGGTTCGTGGGGGCGTCGCCAATATCGCGGTCGATCCGGTCACCGGAACTTTGTATTTCGTGTGGCAAGACGCCCGGTTCAGCGGCAAATTGCGGGATGGCATCGCGTTTTCAACCTCGACCGACGGCGGACTGTCCTGGTCGCCGGCGGTGCAGGTCAACCAGGCCCCCGGCGTTCAGGCCTTCGCGCCGCAGATTGCTGTGAGCGCGAGCGGCAGAATTGGCATCACCTATTACGATTTCCGCAAAGACACATCTGACCCGAACACGCTGCTCACAAATTACTGGCAGATCACCTCCCAAGATGGCGGTAAGACCTGGCAGGAGATCCCGCTGAGCGCCTCGTTCGACATGCGGACAGCTCCGACGACAGGCTTGGGGTATATGATCACAGATTACGAGGGCCTCGTGCCCATGGGAAATTCGTTCCTCGCTTTGTTTGTGGCCACAAACTCCGGGAATACTTCTAACCGAACCGACGTTTTCGCAGCTTCGACGGCGGCGACGGGCAACACGGCGGCCAACGGGCATATCGAAATCAACTCGCGTCCACTCACCACCGGGGAACAGATGCAACTGCGGCGCAGGAGACCTCCTTCCATTGCGCCTTGATGATCGTCGGCTCAGAGGATATGTTTCACGAAGAGTAGCGCTAGGCCCTTTGCTGGCGTCGTTCCGGGGGGTACACCCCCGGGACGGTGCTCACGGCTCTGTGAGTGCGGGCTGCAAGAGGAGGTTGACCATGCGCAGACCAAGAAAGATTTCCTCGATCGTCTTGGGGGCAGTGGGTTATCTCGCAGCGATGACCACGAGCGGCTGCGGCGGAGGTGGCTCATCTGGTCCGCCTCCACCGCAGGACTTCAGTTTGTCCGTAAGTCCGTCCACAATCTCCATGACTGTGGGAACCATCAGTCCGCCTGCAGTGATCACCGTCGCCGGGCAAAATGGTTTCAGTGGCCAAGTCAGTATTTCGGTCACCGGATTGCCAGCGGGGGCGACTACTTCGCCAGCAGCTCCTTTCACGGTTTCGGCATTTGGAAGTCAACAAGTAAGTCTTTTCATTCCCCCGACAACACCGACTGGCTCTCTTTCAATCGGGCTAAACGCCACCAGTGGAAGCCTCTCCCACAGTGCGGGGTTGAACGTGACGGTCACACCTGTCTCCGGCACCGCAGTTTTGCAGGACGCTTCGGGTCAGGTGGCAGCGGGCACGATCGAAATCCAAGGTCTGAGTGCTGGGACTTTCAATCCTGATTACTGGCAAAAGAACACCTTGAACTGGGTCCCCGACATGCGCATGCCGATGCTTGCGCCTCAATCGACGGGCCCTTACCAGAACATTTATGCTCCCTGGCCACTCGAACAAGCGGGTGGCTGGCGTTTGTTTTATGGGGGCTGGGACGGCCAAGACGTTCCATTCGACCAAATCTTCAGTGTCACAACGAGCGATTTCCGTACCTTTGCCAGCCATGATCACATTATCTCAAACGGAGATTTCCTCAACGTGAATAACGTCAATGTCCAACAGTTGCCCGATGGTTCGCTCCACATGATCTGTACCGGCGGTTCACCCCCGGGCAGTCCCGGTGACAAACCGGTGTACTTTTCCAGTCCGGATGGGGTTACTTGGAACGGCTCCACAGAACCCTATTCGGCCAGATTGACGGACATTATCACCATTCAAGGGTATGCACTCTTCAGCTCCGGAAATTTCAACGGTGCCAATGTCCTCCTCCGAGACAACGGAGCGTGGGTGCTGTATTTCACGGACTGGCGAAACGATCCACATACCACCTACCGCGCGACGGCTAGCACACTCCCCAACTTTCAACTTCAAGGGGTGGCCCTCAAAACCGATCATGGCGTCAACGACGTGAAGAAATTTACAGTCAACGGAGCGGGCTGGTATCTGATGGGTTTGGGCTTCAACGATCAATCGCTCCGGTACAGCCTCTCCAACGACGGCGTGAGTTTCGGCTCTGAACAAACGCTCTTCAATCATCTCTCCGCTCAAGACCTATATATGGTTGCTCTTGGCTTTGTAACTAGAGGGGATGAAGTGTTGGGGGTTCTTTATGGCGCCAGCGCTGTCCAGACCCTCGATCAAAACCGGATCTTCGCCCGCTGGCTGCAAAAGAAGGTGGTAATCACGGATTCCTCCGGTGTTCAGTACTTTGCCCAAGGCGGTTACGGCCCGGACCGCCAGTGGTTCCAGGCACCAACTTCAGGGACCCTCGAAGGGACAATGGTCGTTTACGCCGAGGATGGCGTAACGCCGCTTGGAAGTAGCTTGGTGACCCTCACCCCAGGCAAAGCCTACACTCTCGTTTTGCATTAATGTACATAGCCTTCCACATCGCCGGAGGTGAGTTTGTGCCCCTCTCCACGCTCGGTTTCGTTCTTGCACCCAAGGCACCCAACAAGAGTCTCGCGGCCCTAATGCCAGAGGCCGTGTAGATCATTGAATTAGAATCGGATGAATCGGCCCCAGCATTGGCCGGCAAAATCACCCTTCGGCTTGCAACCGAATGTTAATCGGCAAAAAAACTCACGTTTCTGAAAAACACAACTCATTGAAAAAAAGAAGGTTGGCTCCCCGGGCTAGATTCGAACTAGCAACCCTTCGGTTAACAGCCGAATGCTCTACCGTTGAGCTACCGGGGAGTAGAGGAAAACTTGCAGCAAACTTGTCTTTCTATCTTGTATGACGGCCAATTCCAAGCTTAGTCGAGGCGCACGCGAGTGTCAACGAAGACGGAGGTCGGGAGTCAGGGAGACAAGGAAGCAAAGAGACGGCGGAGCAGAGGAGTGGAAATCCCGGCTACTGCAGCCGCTGGCCGCGGGCGTCGCTGACCACCAGATTCTCGAAGATGGCCAGTACCCGGCGGCGGTACTCGACAATGCGCTCGAAGATGTCGCGTATCTCCGGCAATCTGCGCGCCTCGCGGTCCCATTTTTCCAGGACATCCTGTGGCACGCTGATATCGCGGCGCAGTTTTTCCGCCGAGTGGCCGCGGAGGAACAGGCCGTAGAAAAACGCCGCCTCGCGCTGCGGGTACTCGAAGTCGCTGAGCTTGTCGTCTGTGGGTTGTTGTTCCAGCATCAAGCACCGGAAATGCCGAGTGTACAGAAATGGCGCCCGGCGTCAAGAGTACAGGCACAATCTGTGGGGTGAGAGGGTAACGGGAGCTTACGCCGGGGACATGCGCGAGGCGCGCGCATATACGCGCAGCGCGGAAACGTTGGGTTCGCAGGAATTCAGCCGCGCCAGGTCAACAGGCAAGCCCCAGCCTTCGGCCTGGTCCAGGCTCACGCCCGCCGCCAGCAGCTCATCGAGACTGAACCCCTCCGCAGGGACCAGCCGGTCGCGCTCGGCAAGATGCAGAGGGCGCGGCGGCAGAGGCAGTTCCACGCGGCTGCGCGCTGTGCGGTAAAACTTTCGCATATCCTGCCGGCTCCACATCTGGGTCTCCTACTCTTCCCCTGTGTCCCGCGAACTGCGCGGTTGTTACCTTGGATGCGCCAAAGGGCTGGAACGTCACTCCTGACTTGAACTATCGGCGGCTGGTCTTCGGACCTTACTTGACGGCTCCATGATTTGGGCTTGCCGCTCCGGCCATCCCCATTCCCGCTGGCCCTCACTATATAAACGTTTTCACCAGGCAAAAAGTTGCGAAGAGTTTTCTGTCCCGCCATATCGATCACAGTTGGCACTTCTTTCGCCCGGTACTTTACGTTGTGTCCAATATTGAGGAGTGCCGCGGAGTGTTCCGGCGAGCTAAGAGGGCAAATCCGGGAGGCAGGAATCCACCGGAATGGCTTCTATGGCTGACGGAAACGAGGAACCGGTCTCGTCCCCTTACACCTGGAGATCAGACAGACAAATAAGAGAAGAAGTCGCCCAGCCTGCCGGCTCGGGCAGGTCCCTGACTACGTGTTTCGTCGCCCGCCCCCGCCACCCATTCCACGGCCGCGCCCGCCACCACCGCCCCCGCCACCCGGGCCGCCCGGACCGCGGTCGCGCTGGGGTCGAGCTTCGTTGACCACCAGGGGCCGGCCTAGGAATGCCTTGCCGTTCAGAGATGCAACGGCGCGGTCGGCCTCTTCGTCATTCTGAATTTCGACGAAGCCGAAGCCGCGCGCTTGTCCGGTGGCGCGGTCGCGGATCAGCGTGACGGTGGCCCCGCCCACGCCCCCTTCGGCGAACCAGGCGGTCAGTTCTTCTTCGGTGGCTTGAAACGATACGTTGCCCACGTAGAGTTTCTTCAAGGCTTGACTCCTTAGTGGCCCGGTGAGAATGGCCCATCGGGCCGGGCGCTGAAGAGACAGGTTGCAGTCCGCGGGCAGTCACGTCCTGACTCGGCTACTCCGGGGGCAGACCGACAAATCAGCTTCGGGGCGCATATTGGCGCAATTCCGGGGCGATGTCAATGTGGTTTGGGTCTGGAAGGGTCGTGGTGGCCCGTCCCTGAAAGCCCAGCCGGGCGCGCCGCCGCGGCGAGTTCAATGGTAGGATGCGCGGGGCCGAGGACCCAAGTGATGCGCGGCACGATGATGGATTATCCGCTGACGCTGCGCCCTCTGCTCGAGCGCGCGGGAAGATATTTCCCCAATGTGGAGATCATTTCGCGCCGGCCGGACCGCTCGCTGCACCGCGCGAATTACGGCTGGTTATACCGCCGCGCCCGCGCGCTGGCGGAGGCGCTGCAAAAGGCCGGTCTTGGGCGCGGCGACCGCGTAGCTACACTCTGCTGGAACCACGTCGAGCACATGGAGGCTTATTTTGGCGTTCCTCTAGCCGGGGGCGTCGTGCATACGCTCAACCTGCGGCTCTCCCGCGACGAGCTGGCCTCCATCGTCAACCACGCCGGCGACCGCTTCCTCATCGTGGACGATGTCCTGTTCTCGCAGTTCGAAGCGCTGCGGGAAAAGGTGAAGTTCGAGCGCGTGTGGGTAGTCCCCACCAGCGGCAATGCCCCCCCCACCGGATACGAAAGCTACGAAGACCTCCTGCGTCAGCCGGCAGGCGAGTTCCATCCGCCGGACCTCTCCGAAAACGACGCCGCGGCAATGTGCTACACCTCCGGGACCACGGGGATGCCCAAGGGGGTCATCTATTCCCACCGCGCGCTCGTCCTGCACTCCCTGGGCGTTTCCCTGGCGGACAATTTCGGCATCGCCCAGCGCGATGTCCTGTTGCCCGTTGTGCCCATGTTCCACGCCAATGCCTGGGGGCTCCCTTACGCCGCGGCGATGATTGGCGCCAAGCTGGTATTCCCCGGGCCTTATCTGGACCCGCCGAGCCTGCTCGAACTGTTCGAAAGCGAGCAGGTGACCTACGCCGCCGGCGTCCCCACAGTGTGGATGGGCGTTGTCGACTTGCTCGAAAAACATCCCGGCCGCTGGAAGATTGCTCCCGGCCTGCGCATTACGTCGGGAGGCGCGGCGACACCGGAGTCCCTCTTCCGCCGCTGCGACCAACTGGGGATCGATCTGCGCAGCTCCTGGGGGATGACGGAGATGACGCCGGCGGGCTCGACGAGCAAGCTCAAGAGCACGATGGTCCACCTTCCTCAGGATGCCCAGTACGCCGTGCGCGCTCTGGCCGGCCTGCCGTTCCCGTTGGTCGAAGTGCGAGCCGTCTCCGCAGAAGGCGAGGTACCTTGGGATGGCCAGGCGATGGGTGAGCTGCAAGTGCGTGGGCCGTGGGTCGCGGCGAGCTACTACAACATGGAGGAAGCTCAAGGCCGCTGGACCGACGACGGGTGGTTCCGCACCGGCGACGTAGTGGCCATTGACCCCGAGGGCTACATCCGCATCGCCGACCGCACTAAAGACCTGATCAGGTCCGGCGGAGAATGGATCAGCTCGGTCGCCCTTGAAAATGCGCTGATGGGACATCCCGCGGTGAAAGAGGCCGCAGTAATCGCCGTGCCGCATCCAAAATGGCAGGAGCGCCCGCTGGCCGTGGTGGTGCGGCGGGACGGCGCACAGGTCACGTGCGCAGAGCTGCTCGATTATCTGGCCGGCACTTTTGCCAAGTGGCAGCTTCCCGCGGCAATCGAATTCGCGGAAGCAATTCCACGTACCTCGGTGGGGAAATTCCAAAAGTCGGCACTGCGAGAGAAGTATAAGGACTGGCGCTGGGGATAGCGCCGGCTTCAGGCGGAAACCGCGGCAGCTTCTTCGCGCGCGGTGGCCAGTGCAGCGATGAGCGCCCGGATGTCTTCCGGGCCGGTGCGGAAATTGGTGATGCAGGCGCGCAGGACCGGCGTCCCGCCGGCGACCCGGGTGTTCGAGATCCACGCTGCGCCGCTTTCAACCACGTGGCGGCCGACGCGTTCGAGGTATTCAGCCGAACGGCCCTGAGCGTTCGAGCGGTCTACGAAGCAGGCCAGCGGCAGAGGCGTCGGATAGACCACTTCCCAGCCCGCGGCGTCGAGTTCTTTCCGCAAAAGGTCGCCCATCGCCGCCATGTGCCGCAGCGCTGCGGCGTAGCCTTCCCATCCCGCCACTGCCAACGTCAGAAAGAGTTTCAGCCCGGTGAAGCGCCGCGACCAGGTGATCGAGTGCGCGTAGAAATCCACCACTCGCCCGGCGTGAGGTTCGAAGGGCACGTAGGCGGCTTGCATGGAAAATGTCTTTGCCAGCACTCCCGGATGGCGGTTCAAGTGGAGCCCCGCGCCCATGGGCACAGAGAGCCATTTGTGCGCGTCCAGAGTGATGGAATCGGCGCGCTCGATGCCCGCCAGCAGCGGCCGCATCTCCGGGACCAGCGCCGCGGCGCCGCCCCACGCGGCGTCCACGTGCAGCCAAAGGCCTTCGCGCGCGGCAACTTCAGCGATGGCAGCGAGGGGGTCAATCGCGCCGCCACTCGTGGTGCCAGCGGTGGCCACCACCAGGAACGGGGCGCGGCCTTCATGGCGGTCCGTGGCAATCTGCTTTTCCAGCGCGGCCACGCGCATCCGCAGATTGCCATCTACGGGAATCTCGCGCACTGCGGAAGTTCCCAGGCCGCACGCTCGCGCTGCTTTGTGCAGCGAGTGATGGCCTTCGGCCGAGGCGTAGAACACCGGAGGGGCAGGAAGACCGCGCACGCCGTCGCCGCCAAATGCGGGGAACGCACTGGTGAGCGCCACCAGCAGAGCGGTGTGGTTGGCTTCCGAGCCGCAGGAAGTGAAGACGCCTTCGGTCTTGGCGGGGTCGTATCCGAACTTGGCGCCGAGCGCGCGCACCAGGTGCTGCTCGACTTCGACAGCGAATGGGTTGTGTCCCCACGCCGCAAGCTGTGGGTTGAACGCTGCCACCAGAGCGTCTGCGGCGATGCCCATGGCGGCAGGCGCAGGATTGAATAATCCGAAGTATCGCGGGTGCGGTGTGTGCGTCTGCCAACGCGTCAGGCCGTCAACGGCAAGCTGAAGCGCCGCAGCGGGCTCGAGCGGCTGCGAGAAATCCAGGCGGGCAAGAGCAGCGCGGATGGTCTCGGGGTCCACCCGTGGCGCCGCGGGGAGTGTGTCCACGCGCGCGGCGTACTCCTCGATCGCGGAAAAGACCTGCGGCCAGAGCGCCGCGCGCGCGTGCGCATCAAGTTGCAGCGGTTCAGCCTGGACGCGATCAGCCGGCATCATCTTCACAGGCTATGGAGACGGACTTGAGCGCGCTATCCGATTCTTGCGGCGAAGAGGTGGCAGGCGCCTTGACCGGGGCAGCAGTGCTCCGGTCGCGGAAGGAAATCACCAGCACAACTCCGGAAAGGATGATTGCCGCGGCCAGTAGAATGCGCCCGGTCAGTGGCTCACCGAGCAAAACCCAGCCGAGGAACACGGCGACTACCGGGTTGACGTAGGCGTAGGTGGAAACGCGCGCCGCCGGCGCCACGCGCATCAGCCAGGAAAACGCGGTGAAGCCGATGATGCCGCCGCCGATGATGAGGAAGCCCCATCCCAACCACGAACGCAGTGAAGCCTGCAAGAGATGGAGCCGGCTGCCTTCACCCAGCCCAAGCCCGGAGAGCACCAACAGCACCCCTCCGGCCAGCATCTGCACGCCAGTGGACTGCACGGTCGAGCGCGGCAAATCGGCGTCGCGCGCATAGAGCGCGCCCGCGGCCCAGGAGACCGAGGCGAACACCAACATCGCCGCGCCCAGCGGATCCACGGCACGCGACGTGTTGCCCCCGATCGGTCCGATCATCACTCCGAGCCCGAGCAAACCTAGACCTAACCCGGCCCAAACAGCGGTGCCGGGCCGCTCGCCCTTTGTCCACCACAGGATCAGCACCATCCAGAGCGGTGTAGTGGCGATCAGAAGAGCCGCAAGGCCGGAGGGGACGCGCTGCTCGGCCAATGCCAGCGCGCCATTACCTCCCAGCAAGAGCAGCCCGCCGGCTACCAGCGCCGAGCGCCAGTTGGAGCGTGTCGGCCGCGAGCCGCCGCGCCACCTGGACCACAGATAGAGCGCCCCGCCGGCAATCACGTAGCGGCTTCCTACCATCAGCAACGGAGGAAAGGACTCGATGGCCACACGGATAGCCAGATAGGTCGATCCCCACATCAGGTAGAGAAGTCCGAACGCCAGGACGAGGAGTTCCAGGCGAGGCTGGGTGCCGGCGGCGGAGTTTCGCCCCAGGTCACGCACGTTGCACTTCCTGCGCCGCAGCATCGGTCTCCAATTCGCCCTGCTTTTCAATCCGTAACAGAGAACTCTCTTTCACCGTGTGCAGCACAATCGTTGTCCTCGTGCCGCCCACCGAGGCGATGCCGCGAAACTTGTCTTGCAGCAGGCGGTAGAGTGCTTCGGTGTTCGCCACTCGCACTTTGACCACGTAGCAATCTTCACCTGCGACAGAATGGACCTCCAGCACCTCGGGGATTTCCGCGAGCATGCGTCCCGTGGGGCAGCGCTGGCCTCCGTCATCAGATCGGACGAAGACGTAGGCCAGCAAGCCGAGTCCCATGGCCAACGGATTCAGGCGCACCGTGTAGCCTTCTATAACGCCGCGCTCTTCGAGTTTGCGAATTCGCTCGAAGATGCCCGATGCGGCCATGTTCAGGCGGCGTGCGATCTCGGCGTTGGAGGTGCGAGCGTTTTCCTGGAGAATTTCCAGGATCTGGGAGTCAATATCGTCGAAAATGCGTTCTTCGCTCATAGAATGAGACGATACATCATGAGAGTGCTGTAAGTCAAGCTGATATGACTAAGGTAGGCCAATTTGGACGAACACCTGTTAGCTCAGGCATGGAATCACTGAAGATTCCCCGGGTTCGTCGAAGCCACAGCTTTCTCAACGCTGCTGAGCGGTCAGATCTCTATGTGGTTCATATTGTGTCAGTTAGAAGAACATTATACTGTCTTCGCCTTGGCTGCAGAGCTCAGGAAATCCGCTCATGCCTTGGGAATAACGGCCGCGGATCAGAGTGAAGAGGGCGGGGCCGGGCGATTCAGGTGCGGTAGCTGGCGTTGATGTGCACGTATTCGGTGGTCAGATCGCAGGTCCAGACTCGCGCCGAGCCCCGGCCCGCGCCCAGGTCCACGAGGATGGGGACGTGCGCGCGGAGCAGGCGTGTGTGCGCTGCGCGTTCGTCGAAAGGCAGCGGGCGTCCCCGCCGGAAGACGGGGATACCGGCCAGCGTGACCCGCGACTTTTCCGGATTGAAATTCACCCCCGAGCGGCCCGCGGCCGCCAGGATGCGTCCCCAATTGGGATCGGCGCCGGCGAGCGCCGTTTTGACCAGGGAAGAATTGGCGATGGTGCGGGCCACCTGGTCGGCGGAGCGGTCGCTGGGGGCTCCGCGCACTTCCACCTCGACAACGCGTTGCGCGCCTTCCCCGTCAGCCACGATCTGCAGGGCCAGCGAGCGGCAAACCTTTTCCAGCGCGGCGGCAAAGGAGTCATAGGCGGCGCCGGATCGGCCACTGCTGGAGGAAATCTGCGCGCCCGAGGCGCCGCTGGCGAAAATTACCACCGTGTCGTTTGTGGAAGTGTCGCCATCCACGGTGATGGAATTAAACGTTTTGGCCGTGGCTTCCCGCAACGCGCGCTGCAGGAGAGCGGGAGGAATAGCCGCGTCGGTGAGCAGGAAGCCCAGCATAGTGGCCATTTGCGGATGGATCATCCCCGCACCCTTCGCGCAGCCGGCAATCCACACTCTCTTTCCGGCGACGAGGCAGCATGCCGCCGCCCACTTGGGGCGCGTGTCCGTGGTGATGATGGCGTGCGCAGCGTCGGCAAAGGCGGCGGCCGAAGACTCGAGTCGCGAGGCGAGGCGGGGCAGCCGGGAAGTAATCCGCTCAACCGGAAGAGGCACGCCGATCACGCCCGTCGAACACACGAAGATTTCCTCCGTGCGGCATTTCAGCAGCGCGGCAAGCGCGCGCGCCGTGGACCGCGATGCCGCCATCCCTTTCGAACCTGTACAGCAATTGGCGTTGCCGGAGTTGACCACGATGGCGCGCATGCGCCCGCGGCTGCTGTGAAGGTGCTGCCTCGAAACATGCACCGGCGCGGCCTGGACGCGGTTGGTGGTGAAAAGGGCGGCGACGTTCGCAGGCTTATCGCAGGCCAGGACGGCGAGATCCAGGCGCCCGCTCTTGCGGATTCCACATGCCGCGGAGCCATAGCGGAATCCCCGCGGCAGGGAAGGCCTGGAAAGGGTCGCAGGAGTCTTCATAGGGCGGGAACGAAACCGGATCTTGGTTTGAGCAGACGCGGAGTGCTGGCAAGCCGGGCACCGCACACGCTCATTGCGCCACCTCGAGATTGGCAAGCCGCGCGCGGCAGTCGGCCAGAGCCTTGCGGACGCGCCCCGGCGCCGTGCCGCCGAGGACATCGCGGCGGCTTAGCGCCGCATCCACGTTCAGATCAGCGCGAAGGTCGTCTTCGAAAAGCGGAGAGAACGAGCGCAGCGTTTCCATCGGCAGTTCCGTCCAGGGCACGCCCCGGCGCTCCGCTTCCAGACAGACTTTTCCGGTGATCTCGTGCGCCTGGCGGAAGGGAAGGCCGCGGCGCACCAGATAGTCGGCGGCTTCCGTGGAGAGCAGCGCGGGGTCCAATGCCGCCTGGCGGAGGCGCGCTTCGTTGAAGCGCATGGTTGCCGTGGCGCCGGCGGCGACGCGGAGCATGGCTACGGCCTGATCGTGCGCGTCGAAGAGAGCTTCTTTGTCCTCCTGCAAGTCGCGCTGGTAGCTGGAGGGCAGCCCTTTGAGCGTGGAGAGCAGCATGAACAGCGCGCCGGTGACCCGCCCGGTTTTTCCGCGGATCAGCTCCCAGGCGTCGGGATTCTTCTTCTGCGGCATCAAACTGCTGCCTGTCGAGAATTCATCGGGCAGGATCACCCAGCCAAAGCCGGACGAGGAGAAGAGCACGATATCCGCCGCCAGCCGCGAGAGGTGCGTTGCGCTCATGGCCAGTGCAAACAGGTGCGCGGCGGCAAAGTCGCGCTGGCCGACGGCGTCCACGCTATTCGGCGTCACCCCGGCGAACCCCAATTCCTGCGCCAGCGCCTGGCGGTCCACGGGAAAAGCCGTTCCGGACAGCGCTCCCGAGCCCAGCGGGCATTCCTGACATTCCGCGGCGGACGCGTGCAGAAGCGCGACGTCGCGGAGAAAAGCTTCGGCGTGCGCGTGGAGGAAATGGCTGAGCAGAATGGGTTGGGCGGGCTGGGTGTGAGTCATCCCCGGCATGGGCAGGCCCAGGGCAGAGTCGGCCTGGTCGAGCAGGGCTGCCACCAGCCGGACGAGCGCGCTGCGCGCTTCAGCCGCCGCGTCGCGAACGAACATCCGGAAGTCGCAGACCACCAACTCATTCCGGCTGCGGCCGGTGTGCAGCTTGGCGCCCACCTCTCCCAGGCGCGCGACGAGCTGCATCTCCACAAAATGATGAACATCTTCGGCGGGAGAGGAGATCACCCAGCCGGGGTTTTCCTGCGCCAGGCGGTCGATGCTCTCGAGCGCCTCGATGATCTGCTGCGCCTCGCCGTCGGAGAGCAGGCCCGCAGCGACCAGCGCCCGGGCCCAGGCGCGGCCGGAGGCCAGCTCGTAGGGCAGTAAACGCGCGTCAAAGCGCAACGAGCGCTGGAATTGGTAGAACTCGCGGTCGGGCGGCAGCTTGAAGCGGCCGCCCCACATCTTGCCGGAAGCTTCGCTCACTTCGCATCTCCTGCGGCGCGGCTGGCGGCGCGGGGGATGGTGACAGGAAGCGCGAATAAATTGATGAAGCCCTCGGCGTCCTTGGGGTTGTAGCGGCCCATGGTGAAGCTGGCCAGGTCCGTGCGGTAAAGAGAGAGAGAGGATTCGCGGCTGACCACGGAGATGTTCCCTTTGTACAGCTTGAGCCGCACGCTGCCGGTGACACGCTGCTGCGCCCGGGAGAAAAATGCGTCCAGCGATTCGCGCAGCTCGGTGAACCACAGGCCGTAGTAGACCATCTCGGCGTAGCGCAGGGAGAGCGCCTGGGCGAAGTGCGAGGTCTCGCGGTCCAGGCACAGCGACTCCAGCTCGCGGTGCGCGGTGACCAGCAGCGTGCCGCCGGGCGTCTCGTAAGCGCCCCGCGACTTCATGCCCACCAGGCGGTTCTCGACGATGTCCACGCGGCCGACGCCGTTTGCCGCGGCGAGGACGTTGAGTTTTTCAATCAGCGCGACGCCGCCCAGACGCGCGCCGTCCACAGAAACTGGCGTCCCGGCCTCGAAACCGATCTCCACTTCGGCGGGCGTCTCCGGCGCCCGCAAAGGAGAAACCACCCACTGCCACATGGCTTCCTCGGGCTCATTGCGCGGATCTTCGAGCACGCCGCCTTCGTGGCTCAAATGCCAGATGTTGCGGTCCCGGCTGTAAATATTTTTCAGCGATTGCTCGACCGGCACGTTGTGTGCGCGCGCGTAGTCCAGGGCGTCCTCGCGCGACTGGATGTTCCATTCACGCCACGGTGCGATGATCCGCAAGTCGGGCGCCAGGGCTTTGAAGGTGAGCTCGAAGCGCACCTGGTCGTTGCCTTTGCCGGTGCAGCCGTGCGCCAGGGCGTCGGCGCCAGTGCGCCGCGCGATCTCGACTTGCCGCTTGGCGATCACCGGCCGCGCGAACGATGTGCCCAGCAGGTAGTTATGCTCGTAAACCGCGCCGGCGCGCAGCGTGGGCCAGATGTATTCGCTGATGAACTCCTCGCGCACGTCCTCGATGAACGCGGACGAGGCGCCGGTGGCCAGCGCTTTGCGCCGCGCCGCCTCGAGGTCCTCCTGCTGGCCGACGTCGGCGATCATGGCCACGATCTCGCAGCCGTAGTTCTCCCGCAACCAGGGGATAATGATGGAAGTATCCAGGCCCCCGGAATAGGCGAGCACGGCTTTTTTGACCAAAGTTCTTTCCTCCGGCTTGTGGTTCATCCCAGCAGGGTAAGCAGCAGGGCTTTCTGCACGTGCATACGGTTTTCCGCCTGGTCGTAGACGATGGCGCGCGGAGAATCCATCACCGCATCGGTGACCTCGGCGCCGCGGTGGGCGGGCAGGCAGTGCATGAAAAAGGCCTCGGGAGCGGCGTGCGCCATCAGTTCCTCGTTGACCTGGTAGGAGGCGAAAATCTTGGCGCGCTCGGCAGCCTCATGCTCCTGGCCCATGCTGGCCCAGGCGTCGGTGTAAACGGCTTGCGCGCCCTCCACGGCCTCCACCGGGTCGGTGAGCAGTTCGATCCGCGCACGCGTTTCCCGCGCGGCGTGGCGCGATTCCGCCACGATGCCCGGGTCGGGACGATAGCTTGCAGGCGTGGCGATGCGCAGGTGGACGCCCAGCCGCGCCGCGGCGAGCAGCAGGGAATGGCAGACGTTATTGCCGTCGCCCACGAAGGCCAGCTTCAGCCCGCGCAGGTTCCCCAAACGCTCTTCCAGGGTGAAAAAATCCGCCAGGATCTGGCAGGGGTGGAAACGGTCGCTCAGCCCGTTGATCACCGGAATGGAAGCGTTGGCGGCCAGCTCTTCAATGGTGCTTTGGGCGTACGTCCGCGCGGCGATGACGTCGACCCAGCGCTCCAGGTTCCGCGCCACGTCGCGCACGTTTTCCCTTTCCCCCAGGCGGGCGGCGCTGTAGTCGAGGAACACCGCGCCGCCACCCAGACTTTGCATGCCGATCTCAAACGAGACGCGCGTGCGCAGCGACGGCTTCTCAAAGAGCAGCGCGAGAAAGCGCCGGCTGAGCGCGCCGCGAAAACGTTCGGGGTGCGCCTTCACTTCGGCAGAGAGTTGCAGCAGCTCGCGGAGCTGCGCGGCGGAAAATTCCGTGCCGGTCAGGAAATCGCGCGTGATGATGGGCGTGGTGGAAAGCAGGGCCATGTTCACCTCGTTGCCACGAGCGGCTGGGGATCAGCTACGGCCGCTTCGGCCGCGGGAATGGGGAGGGTCTTGGGTTCGGGCTGCGCCGTCGAGCGCAATACCATTTTGAAGAGCCGCAGGAACTGGCGCACGTGCCGCGACGCGAGCAGGTACGGAGGCAGAAGGCGCAAGGTGCGCTCGTGGGCGCAATTGATCAGCAGGCCGCGGGCATAGGCCTGCTCGACATACGGCGCGCCGTCGACGCTGAGCTCCACGCCGAGCATCAGTCCTTCGCCGCGGATTTCGCGGATGAAGTCGAATTGCCGGGCCAGTGTTTCCAGGCCGGCGCGCAGTTCGGCGCCGCGCACGCGGACGTTTTCGAGCAGGTCTTCCTCTTCGATAGTGGTGAGGAACTCGAGCGCGACCGCGCAGACCAGCGGCCCGCCGCCAAACGTCGAGCCATGATGGCCGGGGGCAAACGCCGAGGCGAATTCCTCGCGCGCAACGAACGCGCCCAGGGGCAACCCGCCGGCCAGCGGCTTGGCGACGGCCACGATGTCCGGGTTCTGGCCGAATTTCTGGTAGGCGAAGGGACGCCCGGTGCGGCCGAGGCCGCACTGGATTTCGTCGGCAATCAGCGCAGCGCAATGCCGCGTGGCCAGCTCCCGCGCCCGGCGATAAAACTTCTTGCTGACCGGGTGGATGCCGCCTTCGCCCTGGATGGTTTCGATGATCACCGCGCAGACGGTGTCATCAAACTTCGCTTCCAGGTCGGCGACATCATCGAAGCGCACGAACTCGACGCCGGGAACCAGCGGCCCAAACGGTTCGCGGTACTTTGCCGAGTGGGTCACCGCAAGCGCGCCCATGGTCCGGCCATGGAAGGAGTTCTCCAGCGCCAGGATCCGCGTCTTGGTCTGCCCCCCGCCTGGCGCCTTGCTGCGAGCGGCCAGCCGAGCCAGTTTCAGCGCGCCCTCGACCGCCTCGGAACCGCTGTTGGTAAAGAAAACGCGGTCCAAACCAGTCCAGGCGGCGAGCTTTGCCGCCAGCGGCCCCTGAAAGGGGTTGTGATAAAGGTTGGAAAAATGAATGGCGCGCGCCGCCTCGCGGCGGATCACCCCCACCAACCGCGGATGGTCGTGGCCCAGCGCATTGACGGCGATCCCACCCAGGAAATCCAGGTACGCCCGGCCGCTCTGGTCGTAGACGTAGCAGCCCCGGCCGTGAGTAAACACCATCGGCGGGCGTTTGTAGGTGTTCATCAGGTGCAGTGACTCCGCGCGGAGAGCTTCCTCGGCTCGCGGTGCGGAAGAAATCGGCGGCGAGGCTTTCCGGCTCAAGCGAACCGCCCCGCCGCTGTGGCCACTGCGGATGCGGCCTGCAGGATTTGCGATCCAATGGTGTTTTGCCCATTCGCGGCGGCCAGCAGCGCCCCGGGCAGGTTGCCGACGATGCGCACCTCCGCCACGCCGGCTTCCAGCGCGCGACGGCACGCTTCCAGTTTGAGCACCATCCCGCCGGTTACGCGCCGCGAGCGGATCATCGGCTCGATGTCGTCGCAGGTGACGGCGGGGAGAACGGCCGCGCCATCGAGCACGCCGGCAACGTCCGTGAGAAAAATCAGCCGCGTGGCGCCAAGGAAGTCGGCGCAGGCCGCAGCCATGTGGTCCGCATTGATGTTGTACAGCTCTCCGTCGGGGCCCTGCCCCAGGCACGCGGCCACCGGCACGATACCCGCCTGCCACAGCGATTCAAGGAAAGGCACGTTGACGCCGGTCAGGCAGCCGACGTACCCGAGGTCGCCGGTCTCATCGCCGCGGGTCATGGGCTCGGCGGTGAAGCAGTGTGCGTCGGCAGCGCAGATGCCTGCGGCGTTGCAACCCTCAGCGGAAATGGCCGCAGCCAGACGCTTGCCGAGCAGCCCGGCGAAGACCATCACCGCGACATCGCGCGTCTGCCGGTCGGTGACGCGCAGGCCGGAGACGAACCGGCTGGAGATGCCCATGCGCTCGAGGGTAGCGGTAAAGATCTTGCCGCCGCCGTGAACTACCAGCAGCGAATGCCCGGCCTCGGCCAGCGCGGCGATCTGCACGGCGATCCCGCGCACGTCCTCATCCCGTTCGAGCAATGCTCCGGCGATCTTGATCACGATTCTCATGCCAGTGCGGTGGCCTCCTCGATCCCCAGCATCAAATTAAAATTCTGGACTGCTTGCCCGGCCGCGCCCTTGCCCAGGTTGTCCAGGCAGGAAACGACAATCAGGCGCTCGCCCGATTCGTCGAGCGCGAAACCGATATCACAGAAGTTGGTGTGGGCGACGTGCTGCAACTCCGGCAGCCGCCCGGCGGGCCAGATGCGCACCATCCGCCGTCCGGCATAAAAGGCGCGGAAGAGCGTTTCGATCTCCAGGGCGGTGTGCCGCTTCTCCAGCCACACATACAGGGTGGCCAGGATGCCCCGCGCCACCGGCAGCAGGTGCGTCGAGAAGATCACGTCGCCCGGGTTGAGCTCGAGGTGCTCGAGGACTTCGGGCGTGTGGCGATGCGCAAACAGATTGTAGGCGCGGAAATTCTCATTGACCTCGCAGAAGTGCGTCTCGCGGCTGGGTTCTTTTCCGGCGCCGCTGGTCCCCGACTTGCAGTCGCAGACGATTCCGCGGCTGCGGGCGATCCAGCCGGCTTCGACCAGAGGCCGCAAGCCGAGGATCACGGCGGTGGGGTAGCAACCGGGATTGGCGACCAAACGGGCCTCGGCCAGCGAGTGGGCGTACAGCTCGGGCAGCCCGTAGATGGACTGATTGCGCGCGCCCTCTTGCGGTGCGGGGAGTTTGTACCAGCGTTCGAGCGTTTCCGCGTCGCGGAAACGGAACGCACCGCTCAGGTCCACCACGCGCTGGCCGGCTTCGAGCAGCGCGGGAGCGTGCTCCAGCGAGGCCTCGTGCGGAGTGGCCAAAAAAACGAAGTCCGCGCCGCTCTCCGTCACCGCATCCAGCGAGAACGGGCGGCAGGGCGCCTCGCCCCAGCCGCGCAGAGCGGGAAACACCTCCGCGATGCAGCGCGCGCCTCCGGTATCGCGCAGGTAGAACACCGGCGGGCGGGTGTGCGGATGGCGCAACAGCAAACGGGCAAGCTCATAGCCCGCGTAGCCGGTCGCGCCGACGACGGCAACCGAAGCAGAAACCGTCATCGCAGCATGTCCTCGATTTTTTTCTGCGTGCCCAGGCGGTGCCGCAACGACGCGGTGATGATCAGCACGGTATCGTCGCCGGCCACCGTGCCCAGAACTTCCTTCCAGCGCTCGGCATCGAGCGCCGCGGCCAGCGGCTGCGCGCCGCCGGGAGGCGTTTTGAGGACCAGCAGGCTTTGCGCGGGGCGGATGTCGCGGCAGAATTCGCGGAGGGCGCGGGTTAGGCCAACCGGGGAGGCCACTGCCACGCTTTCCGGCCGCAGCTCCGCGTAGCCTTCGGGAGTCTTCACCAGGTGGAGTTCGCGCAGGTCGCGGGAGAGAGTTGCCTGGTTGACGCGCAGTCCATCCTGGCGGAGGCGCAAGCGGAGCTGGTCCTGGCTCTCGATGGCGCCGTCGGCGACCACCTTGAGGATTTGTCCCTGCCGGTATGTTTTTCTGCTGGTCATGGACTCTGCGAGATTATGCAACACCGTGCATATATATGCCTGAACCAGCGGACACTGTCAACAACAATTCACAAAAATGCGCAGAAAAGTTCCCGCGCTTGGCGTTCGCCAAGATTGTTTCCCGCCGATTGAGTCTGGCCTGCCGGCGGCGTATCCTGCTAAACGCGCGTTTCTGGATTGGAACGCGCGGCTCAAGAAAAGGAGAACTCCGCGTGCGCTACACGATCACGATCCGCAGTGTCTTTGTCCTGACGGCGGTCATGGCCGCCTTGGCCGGTGCTGCCGCGCAAGAGAAGCCGTTCACCCTCGAACAAGTGATGAGCGCGCCGTTCCCAAGTGAATTGACCGCGGCTCCAGCCGGCGGAAAAGTGGCCTGGGTGCTCGACGCGCGCGGTGCGCGGAATATCTGGGTGGCGGAGCCGGGCGCGGACGGTGCGTACCGTGCGCGCCCGCTGACGGCTTACAAAGAGGATGACGGGCAGGAGATTGCCCAGCTTGCCTGGACGCCGGACGCCAAGGCTGTCGTCTTCACCCGCGGCGGTGATTTCGAGCTGGGACGCGAGAATCCCAACCCGCGCAGCTATCCCACCGGCGTCGAGCAAAAGGTCTGGGTGGTCTCGCTGAGCGGGGGTGAGCCACGGGCACTCGGCGATGGGCATTCCCCGGCCGTCTCGCCCGGCGGCGACCGTGTGGCTTTCGTCCAAAAAGGCCAGGTCTGGCTGGCGAAGCTCGACGGCAGCGAAAAGGCAACGCAACTCATCCACGCCAAAGGCGACGCCGGTTCCCTGCGCTGGTCGCCGGACGGAGCTCGCCTTGCCTTCGTCAGCCGGCGCGGCGATCACAGCTTCATCGGTGTGTACACGTTTGCCGGCAATGTGCTTCTTTATCTTGACGCCAGCGTTGACCGCGACATCGATCCCGTGTGGTCGCCGGATGGGAAGCGAATTGCCTTCTTGCGCATCCCCGCTTCACACGAGGCATTCGCCTTCGGACCGAGACGCGCCGGCCAGCCCTGGGCCATCCGCATCGCGGACGCGACCACCGGCGCCGGGCGTGAGGTCTGGCGCGCGGAAGAAGGGCGGGGCAGCGTGTTGCGCGCCATCGTGGCCGAGAACCAGCTCTTCTGGGCCGCAGGCGACCGCTTGGTCTTCCCCTGGGAACGCGACGGGTGGACGCACCTCTACTCGGTTTCCGTGCAAGGTGGCCGGGCGGAGCTGCTCACGCCTGGGGAATTCGAGGTGGAGACGGTCTCGCTCGCCCCCGGCGGCGGCGAGATGCTCTATTCCTCGAATCAGGACGACATCAATCGGCGCCACATCTGGAAAGTGCCGGCGTTGGGAGGGCGGCCTGTGGCCATTTCGAGCGGCCTGGGAATCGAATGGTCGCCGGTGATGGCCAAAGACGGCAAAGCAATTATTGTGCTGCATTCCGATGCGCAGCATCCCGCGCGCGCAGCCGTACTCAACGGCGCCGGGCA
>JBGPJC010000074.1:0-20297 GCA_041485165.1 Terriglobia bacterium
ATCAGCAAGACCGGGCCTCTGTGGGAACAGATCATGGAGTCGCGGAAGGTGGGGGTATACATCCCCGGAGAAATTCCTTCACCCGAAGTTGAGCTTCTGGTAGTGCTCGACAACTGAAAGCGAGGCCGGCATGGAAAGCGAATCATCAGGAACAACGATCAGCTATCGCCCGTCATCCGTAGAGCCGTCTTCCGGAGGCGTGCGGCGGCAGGAGAACCTGGCGCTGGTGTACCAGGAAATCCTTACCGCCGTGGTGCGGCTGCGCACCAACCGCCAGGCGGTCTCCGATTCGGAGGCGTTCCGCGCGCACATGCGCAACGCCCTGAAGACTGCGGAGAGCGAGGGCGCGCGCCGCGGCTATTCCCCCGAGGACGTCCGCCAGGCGCAGTTTGCCATTGTCGGCTTCCTGGACGAGTCCGTGCTCAACTCCAACAACCCCGCCTTCGCCGACTGGGCGCGGCGCCCCTTGCAGGAAGAGCTGTTCGGCGGGCACTTCGCCGGTGAAGTGGTCTTCCAGAACCTGGAAGGCCTGCTGGCCAAGCGCGAGTCGTCGGAGCTGGCCGACGTCCTGGAGGTCTATCATCTCTGCCTGCTGCTGGGATACGAGGGGCGCTACCGCATCTCCGGGCGCGAAGCGCTTCGCCCCATCATGGATTCGGTGGGCGACAAGATCCGCCGCATCCGCGGCGCCTCGGGCGCGCTCTCTCCGCACTGGGCGCCGCCCTCCACGGCGATTCCGGTGGGCACGGGTGACCCCATGGCGCGAACGTTTCTGGTGATGGCGCTGAGCTGCGTGGGCCTGGCGGTGATTCTCTTCGTGGTGTTCAAACTGTTGCTCGGCCTCGGCGCTTCCGACCTGCACGCGCTGGCTGTGTCGGGCCGGGGTTAAGGAGCGGCAATGAAAAGTTCCCTGCTCTATCCGCTGGCGGGCGTTGCCCTGGTCGTGCTCCTGCTGCTCTCTTGGTTTGCCGGCTCGATGATGCATTTGAAGAGTCCGGACATCTGGGTCCTGCGCGGAGGGCTGGCCTTCCTGAGCCTGGCGGCCGTCGGCGGCTTCGTGTGGTACCGCATGCGCTCCGAGGGCCAGAGCCTCGCGTCCGCCCCGGCGGAGGGAGGACAGGAATCCGCGGCAGGCGGGATGGAAGAAATCGACCTGCTGTTCCGCGAGGCGGAGACGAAACTGGCATCCGCGCGATTGGGCAAAGGGGCGAAGCTCGGACAGCTCCCCCTGGTTGTCCTGCTGGGGGCCACCGGCTCGGGCAAAACCAGCTCGATTCTGCAAAGCGGGCTCGATGCCGAACTGCTTGCCGGGCAGGCCTATCAGGAAGGCGCGGTAGCACCGACGCGCGCCGCCAACCTGTGGTTTGCGCGGCGAACCGTGTTCGTCGAGGCGGGCGGCAAGCTGCTGAACGATCCCGCGCGCTGGCTGCGACTGGTCAAGAAGCTGGCGCCCGGCAAACTGCAATCGCTGGGCAAGGGCCAGCAGGCCCCGCGCGCGGTGGTGGTTTGCGTAGATTCGGAAAGCCTTTTCCAGCCCGGCGCCGCGGATGCCGTGCCGCAGGTAGCTCGCAAGATCCAGGCGCGCCTGGGAGAAATGTCGCAGCAGCTTGGCATCAGCTTCCCGGTCTATGTTTTCTTCAACCGCCTGGACCGCATGTCGTACTTCCCGGAATTCGTCGGCAACATGAACAACGAGGAAGCTGCGCAGGTGCTGGGCGTCACGCTGCCCCCGGCTGCGCTGCAATCCACGGGAGTGTACGCCGAGCAGGAAACCAAGCGGCTGAGCACGGCCTTCCAAAACCTGTTCTATTCGCTCGGCGACCACCGGCCGGACTTCCTGGCGCGCGAGCGGAATGCCGAGCCCCTGGCCGGGGTGTACGAGTTCCCGCGCGAATTCCGCAAGCTGCGCGGCCTGGTGGCGCAGTTCCTGGTGGATGCCTGCCGGCCAAGCCAATTGCGGACCAATCCTTTCCTGCGCGGCTTTTACTTCACCGGGATGCGCGCGGTGACCGTGAGCGCCCCGTCGGAGCGCACCACCATGGCGCCGCGTCCGGACATGGCAGGCTTTGCGGCGCCGACCGGCGGGGCCACCAGTTTCCTGAAACGCGAGGACATGCTTTCGCAGATCGCCGCGCAACAGCAGCATCAGGAATCCACGCAGCTCAACGAAGGCCGCAGGGTCAACCAGTGGGTTTTCCTGGGCCACCTGTTCAGCGACGTCCTGCTGCAGGACCGCGCCGCATTCGGCGCCAGCGGCACCAGCACCAAGGTGGGTTACCTGCGCCGGGCGCTGTTGATCACCGCGACCGCAGTCAGCGTGGTGCTCTCGATCGGCTTGCTGATCTCGTTCTTCGGCAACCGCGCGCTGGTCAGCGAAGCGCGCACCGCGGCCAGCGCGATTTCCCCCACGGAAGTGAGCGGCAACGACCTGGCGCCTGCGGATGCGCTGCGCCGGCTGGACCGCCTGCGCCTGGCGCTCGAGCAGCTCAACCTCTACGAGCAGAATGGCGCGCCCCTGCGCCTGCGCTGGGGCCTGTATGCGGGAAGCTCCATCCGCCCGGATGTGCGCAAGGTTTATTTCGACCGCTTCAAGCAGCTCCTGCTGGGGCAGACGCAGAGCGGCCTGCGCGAATCTCTGGCGCGGCTTCCCGCAGTCCCCGCGGCGGGCGATGAATACGGCACGGTCTACGACACGCTCAAAGCCTATCTGATCACCACCTCCAACCATGACAAGAGCACCAAGGACTTTCTCCCGCCGGTCCTGCTGCGCCGCTGGAAGACGGGACGCGAGGTGGATGCCGAGCGCCAGCAACTCGCCCAGAAGCAGTTCGAGTTCTACAGCGAAGAGTTGAAGGCCGCCAATCCGTACTCCCAGGAAAATGACGGCGCGGCGGTGGCCCGCGCCCGGAATTACCTGAAACAATTTGCCGGCGTGCAACGCATCTACCAGGCCATGCTGGCCGAGGCCAGCAAGCGCAACGCGGGATTGACCTTCAACAAGAAATATCCGGATTCCGCCGAAGTGGTGATCAACACGCGTGAAATTCCCGGCGCCTACAGCAAAGGCGGCTGGGCCTTCATGCAGGACGCTTTCAAAAACCCCGACCGCTTCTTCAGCGGAGAGGAATGGGTGCTGGGCAGCCAGGTGGCGAGCAACGTGGACCGCGCCAAGCTGGAAACGGACCTGCGCGCGCTCTATCTACCGGACATGATCGCCCAGTGGCGCGCGTTTCTGGGCGCTACCAGCGTGGTGCGCTATGCCAGCTACGCGGATGCGGCCAAGAAGCTCAACAAGAATTCGTCCAATGGCTCGCCCCTGCTGATGGTGCTCTGCCAGATTTCCGCCAACACCTCGGTGGGCTCTCCCGAGCTCGATAAGGCCTTCAAGTCGGCGCAACAGGTGGTGCCGGGAACGTGCCTCGATTCGAATACTCTGGTGTTGCCTCCCAACCAGCCGTACATGACCGGGCTGCTGGCGTTGCAGCAGGCCCTGGAGCAGTTCGCGCTGACGCCGCAGCAGCCGGGAGGCGACCCCAATGCGGCCAAGGCGCCGGTGATCCAGGCGGCAACGACGGCGCGCACTGCGGCCCGGCAGGTGATGCAAACCGCGCCGATTGATCCCGAAGCGCATCTGGAGAGAGCGGTCGAGAAGCTGCTGGAAGATCCGATCACCAATGTGCTCAACATGAGCGGCGGCGGGGCGTCGTTTGCTTGCGATGCCTTCAAGGGTTTGATGGCCAAATTCCCGTTCAGCGCCAAGTCGAACCAGAACGCCTCCGTGGACGAAATCAAGAGGGTGCTGCGGCCTGGCGACGGCCAACTCTCGCAGGCCTACAATGCCAGCCTGAAGAATTTTCTGGTGCCGCAGGGACTGCGCTACGTGCCCAACCCGACCGGCACGGTGAAGGTGAATCCAGCATTCCTGAGCTTCTTCAACCGCGCCGTGGAGCTGCAGCAGGCGCTGTTTCCCGCCGGGGCGCAGGAAGTGCAGTACCGCTATAACCTGAAACCTCTGCCCTCCGAGGGTATCCAGAACGTGACACTGACCATTGACGGGCAAACGCTCAAGCAAAGCACCAGCGCCGGATCGTCCAAGCAATTTGTGTGGAGCGGAGGAATTGTCCAGCAGGTGAAGTTGACGCTGAAGATCGCCGGGGGCTCCGAGCTTGACTTCCCCGGCTACGACGGCCCCTACGCCGTCTTCCATTTCTTCAACGACGCGGACCGCTTCCAGAATACCGGTTCGACCGCGACGGTGGAGTGGGTGTTTCGCGTGGCCGGTGGCCGTCCCATGACGCTGCCCAACGGACAGCCGGTCAAGGTGCTGTTTGAAGTAGACACGCGCGGCGGGCCGTTCATCTTCCAGCGCGGCTATCTGCCGGGGATGACCTGCGTCAACAAGGTCACGCAATAAAGCGGCAAACGCCGGTACGGCGGACCGCATCACAAAGAGGAGCCAAGGCGTCGGCCGCGGGAAGTCCCGCGCAAGATGCTGGAGCGCATGAGATCACTACGCACACCTATCGCACTGCTCGCATTGCTGGCCGCCACTGCCGGCGCGCGATCCGCCGCGGCGCAATCGCTTTCCGCCACAACCATGGGGCTGTTTCCCAAAGAATCCGGCCAGATCGCCTATGCCGACTTGCGCTCTCTCCGCCAGTCGCCGCATTACGCCAAGCTGCACACCCAGGTCCTGCCCGAACGGTTGCGGCAGCTCGAACAATTTGCCGGGGCGCTGGGCATCGATTTTGAGACCCAGGCGCAGCAGTTGAGCTGGGCGGTGGTCCCTGGTGGAGCCGAGGGCGTAGTCGATCTGCTGAGCATCGCCGAGGGCAATTTCGCTCCGGCGACGGTTCTCGAGCGTGCCAAAGCGGGCAAGCTGGCCACGCGCGAGGTGGGAGGCTTGACGTTGATCTCCGTGGGCAAGAACGACGGCGGGCAGATGTTCGTCCTCACGTTTACGGATCCGGCCACGCTGGTGTTTGGCAGTGAGGCCGGCGTGGAAGCCCTGCTGAAGCGGCGAGCCGAGGGGCAGTTGACGACATTTGGAAACCCGCTGTTCCCTTCGCTGATCAAGGAAGTAAACGGGAAGCGTCCCGTCTGGACAGTCATGGACCGGCGCTTCGCTGCCCTGGCCATCAAGCAGATGGCGCCGTCGTTTGCGGGGCGCCCCGAGATGGACGTGATTCTTGGCAACTTAAACGCCGCCGTGGCCACCATGAGCCTGACCAAAGACCTGGCCGCGGAAAGTGACCTGCTGTGCAAGGGCGCCGTCGAGGCCCAGCTCTTCGCCGCGGTCGTTCAAGGGGCGTTGTCGCTGGCCGCGATCCAGGCCGCCAATAGCAGCCCCGAACTGGCCCAGGCGCTGCGCTCGCCGAGCATCGCCGTCAATAACGACCGCGTGGAAGTGAAGTTGAACTTGCAGGAAAACCAGGTCACTGCCCTGCTGGCCAGCAACAATCTGCAATTGAAGTTCTGAAGATAGCCGGATTGCAAACCGTCAACGGACGCATCTCCTGGCGGAAGCCTTTCCCTCTGACTGCTCCCCGCAGTCCCGCCGTCATCAACGACGCACACGCGCATAGACATACAAAAGCAACCGGGCCCGGAAGATATTTTCTTCCAGGCCCGGAGCGGAGCTCGAGTTCAACCCGAGTTTATTTCGGGACAGGCACGTGTGCGATGCGTGTCGGGGCCGAAGCCGCGGTTACCGCCACCGGGGACGAGGCGTCTGCCGCGGGAGTGGCCGCGTTGTCGATGGCGGCGACCTCATCCATGTTGGTTATAGTGATGAAGGCAATTTGCGCCGTCGCGGCACCGTTGACTTGAGGGATGGTTACGCCGCCCGGCGTGCCGGATGCCGGCGGCCCCATGGCGGGATCGGGCAGTTTGCGAGTGACGCTGCTGGTTGGCGTAGCGATGGCGTTGGTGATGACGGCAAACCGATTGATTCCGTTCAGGGTGACGTAGATCTGCGCACCGCCAGACACCGCCGCCAACCGCTGGGGCTTATCGCCGCTAGCGTAAGTGATCGAAGTCACCACGGCAGGCGCGTCGGTGGTGACATCCAAGACCAGCACGGAAGTGTTCGTGGGATTGGCCGATTGCTCGGCGATGAAGGCATACGGCTTCGAGTTGAAGGTGTTCGTGGCCACCACGATGCCGGCCGGTGAGAAGCTTGTGGTGGGTAGAGCGCACGGGGCGACGCAGACCACGGCCACCGGCGGCGACACGGAAGTGTCCACGATGAAAATCTGGTTCAGGCCGTTCAACGTCGCGTAGACGCGGTTGTTGTCCGGCCGCACGGCGATGCTTTCCGGCCGACTGCCCACCCCGGTGGTAATCGCTGCGACCGGGGCGCCACCGGGGTTGGTGGTGTCAATGACCACCAACTCTTCCACGGCGGGTGCTACCGTCCCGGTACAACCAATGAAGGCCAGCGTGCCGATAGTGGAATTGCTGGCGATGGCCACGTCGGTCGGAGCCGTGCACGTAGCCGGCAGGGAGAATGGCGAGCCGGCAATCTGCGTATTCGTGATGGTGTCAATCACAGAAAATTTGCTGTCGCCCTTGCGAGTCACGAAGACGAAGCGGCCATTTGGCGTCACAGCGACGCCGGAGGGCTGGCTAACACCCATGGCGATGGAGGGCAGCACCTGGGCGAAGCCATTGGTATCAATTATTTCGACAGTTGTGGCACCCGTGGCGTAGGCAAAATCAGCGAACACGTTTACCACCAGGTTGTTGACGGTCACCCCGATCCCCGCGGTGCTGGCCGTGGTTCCGTCTTCGACGCATACATCGAAAGTGAAGTTAGCCGCAGTTACACTGGCCACGGTAGGCGTGCCGGTCACCAGTCCAGTGGAGGCGGCAACGGCCAAGCCCGTCGGGAAGGTGCCCACCGGAGCGCAATTCGCCGTGGCGGCGGGAGGGACTCTCCACGCCAAGCCTCCGGTCCCGCCGGTGGCAGCAAACGTGGTGAGCGGGGAGGCGTTGAGGTACGTAAAGTTCAACAGGGCGTTGCGAAGATCGGCCTGGGTGGTCGTGAGCGTCAGCGGCCCACCGATGGTCAACGCCGTATTAGTCGTGGGGGTTGGTGCCGTCCCCGCCGGCGTGGAAGCCGACGCAACATCGGTAACAATCAGCTTCACGATGTAACCGCCGGCGCTTCCGTTCGCGGGCGATCCTGAAATCACGCAGTTCCCAGCGACAGTGGTGAGCGCCAGCCCGTTGGGCAGGGCGCCGCTGAAAATGCTGCAAGTTACTGGTGCCAGTCCGCCAGTGAAGGGGATGGATTGAGAGAACGCGCGGAGGCCCTCGGCTCCATTACCCAACGCGGCAGGCGGTGCGAAGACGAGCGGCAACTGGATGTTCACCACCGTGTTTGTCGTCGGACTGGGAACCGTCGCGAAAGCGGTGGTATTGGTCGCCGTGTCCTTTACCGTAATGGCAAACGTGAACGGACTCCCCGCCGCGGTGCCGGCATTTGGCGTTCCGGAGATGCGGCACGTGTTCCCCACGGTGGAGAGCGCCAGCCCGCCAGGAAGAGCGCCGGAGGAGATCTGGCAGACTACCGGCGCGAGACCTCCACTGAACGGGAAACTCTGAGAGAATCCGGCGCGATTTTCAACGCCATCGCCGAGGGTTGCGCCCGGTGCGAACGTGAGCGGCAGCTGGATGTTCAAGTTGGAGCTGGCGCTGGCCATGTTCACACCACCGCCAGAGTCGGTCACGGTCACATTCACGGCGTACGGGTTGCCCCCGGAGGTGCCCAAATTGGGGCTTCCCGAGATTGTGCAGGAGGAAGGGGCGGTCAGTGCGATACTAAGCCCGCCGGGCAGTCCGGTGGCCATGCAATTCGTCAACGGCTGCGTGCCGCCGGTGCTGACTACAACGAAATTGAAGGCTCGGAGCTCGACGCCGTCGCCCAGGGCAAACGGAGTCACCGCAAGGCCTGGCGTCACCTGGAATAGCGAACTTCCTGTCGCCGTGCTAGCTGTCGTCGCTGTTGAAGCTGTGTCCGTAACCCTGACAGTAACGGTTTGATTGGCAAAAGTGACCGTGGGCGTTCCGGAGATCAGGCAAGTCGTGGGACTGTTCTGGGCGATGGACAGCCCGTTGGGCAGGCCGGCAACAGGGACGGTGACCGCACAATTCGTCAAGGGCGTGTTTCCGCCGGTGGTGGAAATGGTTTGTGACGGATAGGGCTGATTCTGCACGCCATTCGGCAGCACAAAAGGTGTGACCGCCAAAGGTGGGTTCACGGTGATGTTCGACGGCGTGGGAGCCATGCCCGCGGGCACGGCCGTGTTACCGGTGTCCGTTGCCGTGACCATAATAGCTTGGCCGGGTGATGGAGCAGCGGCCGTGGGTGTCCCGGCCACAGCGCAGTTCGCCACTGCGGGTGTGATGTTCAGCCCGGTGGGAAGCGGGGCAACCGACTGGCAAGTCGCGATCGGCTGAATGCCGCCGCTGGTGACAAAGTTCTGCGCCGAATAAGGCCTGTTCTGGGTGCCATTGGGCAGCGGATTGAACGGCGCAATGCTCAGAGCCGCCTGGATGGTAATGGCCTGCGTCACGTTGCCGTTGGCGTCGGTCGTGACCGCGCCTGGCAGCACGGCGCTGTTTCCACCATCGGTAGCCGTAATCGAAAGAGTGGCCGGTCCTGTCGGGCCGACAATGGCCCCCGACGTACAGGTAAGCGTGGTAGGCGCGGGAACGCATGCCAAGCCACCGGGCAGAGCGCCCGCAGTGATCGACCGCGAAGCGGGGACGCCCCCCTGGACGGTATAGATCAAAGCAGTCTGCGGCCCAACTCCATAGGAACGAGCCACAACAGCGTCGGGCAGGGCAGGCAGGGCCGGGTTCAAGTTGCGCGAAAAGGACAGCACCTGCCGGGCGATCAACGCCTGCCCGGGGAGAGTAATTGTGGCTTGGGGCACTACCGGCGGCACGATAGCACTGTCAGGGTCAGGAATCGCCGAATCGGTAAAAGCAATCGCAACCATTAAATTCGCATCCGCTGCGGGAGCCAGCACTGCCACACCCGCGCTGGTGACCGGACACCCGGGTCCAACCGGTGCCGGGTTTGCGGTGAAGCTGCCATTCAGCGCGGCATTGCCTGTGACCGTCACCACGCATCCCGAAAGCGGAGCATTTCCCACCGCGGCGGAGACATTGGACTGGGCAACCTGGGGCATGGTACCCGCGGCGGTGCCATAAGCACGCCCCTGGACTGCGTCCACCAAAGCGATGGCCGCGACCGTAAACTCAGGGCGAATAGTGATGTTGAAATTCGAGTTTCTAACCTGGGTCCGCGAGGCGCTATCCGTAACCTGAATGGAGATACTAAACGGTCCGGTCGCCACCGGAGTCCCGGTAAGCAGACAGGTGGGGCCAGTGCCGGCACTCACGGAAAGTCCGGCTGGGAGGGCACCGAGCGCGGTGCAGCGATAAGGTGCGATGCCGCCCTGAAACCTGATGACGCGGTTATAAGTGCGATTCGCCACGCCATCCGGCATCACGCTGGTGGCGAAGAAGAGATTGCCGCTTCCGAGCTGCGGGATTCCACCGGGGAGTCCCTGGTTGCCGAGAACGCAGCCGCTCAGCCCCGCTGCGAGAAAGACCGCCAGTAGTGTTCGATACGCTTTTCCCCGCGGCCCGGGTCCCCTTCGGAACAAGCTGGTAAAATTGCCGGAAGCGCGCAGAGTGAATGGCATGGTTCGCACCTCAACTGGTCATAAGTTTCTTCAGTATTTCAGGCCGCTGGTGCCTCCCAATATCAAGCGCCAAGACAAGCCAATGAGGAATAGCGGGGGTAAACTACTACGCAGCTTCCTGCCTCGTCAAGACCAAAGCACAGAAATGCAGCGAATTGGTGCTCTCCGTGCACTCCCCGGGATGAAATGCCGGCTTATAGCCGGAAGGCTGCTGTCTGATTCACAGAGCAGGGGAACGATTTGCTTGACGGGTTGGAGCTATTTTGATAAGAATCACACACGCGTCATCGGATTACGAGCGTCGCGTCCGCAGGCTGGTATCGGGGTGTTTCTGCGAGGCTGTAGCGGCACAATAGCGCCTCGTTGGCCTGCTCGATGAACCAGGCCGATTCCCAAGTAAGGACGTAAAAGGAGCATACACCATGCATCGGCGCCCGGTCTTGATACTCCTGATCGTCGTTTTCCTGGCCGCTCTGGCCTCCTCTGCCCACGCTCAAACCATTAGCGGGGTCATCGCCGGAACGGTCACTGGGCCGGACGGCAAGCCGCTGTCGGCGGTCAGCATTACCGCCAAGGACCTGCGCGCAGGTCGCGAATACGGCGGGAACACCGACGACCACGGCTACTTCCGCATCCTCGAGGTCCCTCCGGGCTATTACGAAGTGAAAGCGGAGTTCGGCGGGCTGCAAACCGAAGTGCACACCAGCGTCAGCGTCACCGTGAACCGCACGACCGTAGAGAACTTCGCCCTGAAGGTGCAAACCAAGCAGGAGAGTCTGATGGTCACCTCCAAGGCGCCGATGGCCGAGCGCGAGAGTCCGACGCTTTCAACCGCGTTCCCCGAGCGCCAAGTCCGCGACCTGCCCATCCTGACGCATGATATCAACAACCTGGCCCTGCTCGCGCCCGGTGTGCTGAGCGTGCGCACCTTCAGCTTTGCCAGCACGCTGGTACCCTTCGCCGTGAACGGTTCGCGCGGCCGCGACAACAATTTCATTATCGACAGCGTAGATAACAACGAGCCGTTGTTCGGCGGCGCGGCCTCCCAGTTCACCAACACGGATATCTTTTCCGAGTACACCATCCTCACCAACCAGCTCAAGGCGGAGTTTGGCCGCAATAGCGGGGGGACGATTAACGCCATCACCAAAGGTGGAACCGACAAGCTCCATGGCACTTTGTTCTGGTTCGGCCAGGATGACAAGTTCAACGCACTGAGCAGCGTGGAGAAATCTTCGCTGCTCACGTCTCCCGCCCGGTTCTACGAGAACCAAATCGGCGCCACGCTGGGCGGACCGATCAAGAAAGACAAGACATTCTTTTTCATTTCTTACCAGTGGGACCGCGCGCGCGACAACCTGAGCCAGATCTTTCCGGTGCTGGAGACGCTGCCGACCACAGTGGGCTTGGCTGCCCTGAACACCCTGACCGTCACTCCGGCGCTCACCGCCTACCTCGCCGTTCCATCTGTCCGCAGCCTTCCTGGGCTCGCTTCACCCTGCTTCCACACCTTGCCACCGCTCCCGGCCACTGGCTTCAGCCTGACCAACCCTTGCCATGTGGCGGACTCTCCGGTCACGGTGAACGCCACGTCGATCCCCTACAACGTCTTTCTGGTTCCCAAAGGCAACTTATTTGACGTGCGCGACCACCAGATCTCCGGCCGCATCGATCAGCGCATCAACCCCGCCAATGATTTCTATGCCCGCTACCTGTTTGATGACTTGCTGGCCCCGCGCACGCCGCTGGCCCCCGCCGGAGAGACGGCCTTTTCCGATCTCGGCCTGCTCCCGGACTGGCGGCTGTTCAACCGGCAGAGGACCCAGAGCCTGCTCCTCAACCACCGCCATTACCGGGTCAACGCTCTGAACGAGTTCCGCGTTTCCTACAGCCGAATCGCGCAGCAAATCGGCGCGTTCGGTGTCTCCAAGGCCGTGGCCGAGCGTCAATCTTCTGCCCTGGTGAGTGACCAATTCGGCGGCTTCGGCAACACTGTCCCCGCTGCCGGTAACCGCTTTTCCCTGGGGCGGGACACGCGGCCCAGCTTGACCGCCAGCAACATCTATCAGGTCCAGGACAACTACTCGTTTACCCACGGAAAGCACAACCTCAAGTTTGGGGCCAATTTTGTCAAAGTGGACAGCAATATCCGGGACACACCCGAAGACCTAGGGGGTTATATTTTCGGGTTCAACACTCAGACTTTCAATTCTCCGGGACTGGATCCGTTCCTCAACGAGGGGACGAGCAACCCGGGGCGCACCAACGCTGTCGTCGTTTCCCAGCGGTTTCCAAACGTACGGACCGACAGCAATGGCAAGATCACCGGACAGGGCCGCGACGCCGTGAAGATCAAGGAGTTTGGCCAGTTTTACTTTGCTCAGGACGACTGGCGCATCCACGAGCGGCTGACGCTGAGCATTGGTTTCCGCTATGAAAACTTCGGCCAGCCGATCAATAGCCTGCGGAATGCCAATCCCAACGCCCCGTTCGTGCACACGGACAATAAAGATTTCGCCCCGCGGGTGGGCTTCGCCTGGTCGCCCTTCAGCCACTGGGTGGTGCGCGCTGGTTACGGCATCGAATACGACCCTGCGCCTCTGAATATTCCTTTGCTGATCTGGCAAAGCGGGCCGATATCGCCTTTCATCTCCACCACCAGTGGTACGGCCGCCGGCACCCAGCCCACCGGTTTCTTTCCCAACCTGCCATTCCAGAGTGCGACCGACATCAACCAGGGCGTGGGAGGCTGCAGCCGTTTTCTTGACATCTCCGGCGTTGGTCCCGCTCCGCTGCCCGGCAGGGCTGATGCAGGCACCATCCCGCTGATGAACTGTTCCAACTCTGAGACTGTGGACACCAACCTGAGCAACCCGTACGTCCAGAACTTTTCCGTCAGTGTGCAGCGCGAGTTGGGCTCCAACTGGCTGCTCGACGTGGGCTACGTTGGCAGCAAAGGTACGCGGCTGTTCCAACGCGTGGATTTGAACCCCTTCGCGGGTTGGAACCTCGCCTGCATACCCTTTGGCACCGCTTTTGGCGTGCCGGGCCAATGCCGGAACAATCGCCTGGATGATTCCCACGGAGATATTTCCAAAACAACCAATGGCGCCAGCTCGACCTACCATGGCCTCCAGATGAGCCTGACCAAGCGGCTTAGCCGGATTCGTGGCCTGGGGGAGTTCACCATGAACGGCGCCTACTCCTGGAGCCACATGATTGACAACGCCAGCGAGATTTTCGGGCCGGGCACCCGCTTCCTCCCCATCGGGCAGAACGTAACCAACGTCCTGGCATTGCTGCTTGACCCACTGGCTTCCGCGCCCTTCGAGGCCATCACCCCATTTGCCCAGGTTTTCAACAGGACGACCAAGGACGAGCGGGCAAATTCCGCCTTCGACCGCCGCCACCGTGTTTCAGTAAGTTTTCTCTGGGAACCATTCCCGACAAAGGGGATCGCGCTGCGAGGCTGGCAGTTGAACGGAGTCTTCACCGTCCAGTCCGGCCAACCCTTCTCGCCGCTCAACGCTGCGCCCTTCAGCCCGTGTGCCGATGCCAACGGCGACGGCCGTGTGGGCAGCGACCGGCCTGACCTGGGGAGTTCGAGGGCTCCAGTCAACGCGGTTGCCCTGGTGGATCTGGCAACTAATCCCAGCTGCTTACCCACTCTCTCGTCTCAGACCGGCACCACGCTCACCGGTTATGTGGACCAGAATGGGAGTCCAGTCACGGATGCCACAAAAGTGCGGTTCATACAGCGCACGCTTTCTGCCTCGGCGGGTGCCGCCGGAACCGCCGGCCGTAATATTTTGACCGGCCCCGGGCTCACCAACCTGGATCTTTCCTTGTACAAGACCATTAAGTTCCGGGAGCGATTCGAACTGCAGCTCCGCTGGGAAGTCTACGATGTCTTCAATCATCCCAACTTCGGCAACCCCATCGGAAACGCCTTCGCCACCGATGCGCAGAACACACCCGGCTTCGCCTATTCCGGCAGCCGGACGCCCGCGGGGGTGACCGGGATCATTCCTGAGAATTCGCTCGATGCGGTTAATGTGAACGGCAAATCCACTTTTCTCAGCAAACAGAACATGAACGCCAGCAACCGCCGGATGCAGTTCGGCATCCGCCTGATCTTCTAAGGACAGCGCTTGCCGCCGGGCACGCGCCCGGCTCGATCAACGGCGGCATTTCGCCCGGGGGAGCGTTCTCCCCCGGGTTTTTGTTTGCTCCCGATGGAAAAGACGTTGGGCGATGTTTCTGTATTGAAGAGAAGCAGCCAGGAAGGGCAAGCGCGCAGATGGCGCGGAGTGGCGAGGCCGCCTGCTAGCGGGAGGCCACGGTGACCGTGATGGAAACGGTGGTTTTCACCGCTGTTCCGTTGACCGTGGGCGGCGCGAATTTCCAGCCCTTGGCGTACTGCATGATGGTCTGCACGGTACGCGCGTCTGCAGAATAGGACTTCCCGCCGATCACATTTCCGTGCTCGTCAATGTCCACGTTGAGCGCCAGCGCGGTGTCCACGGGGAGCGAGGCGAGAGCATCCGGCGGGAGCCCGCAGTTCTGGCCGCCGGGGATTTCCATCTCTTTATCAAGGAACTTCTGCCCCACCGGACTGCCTGCCTGCACCGGGCGATCGTACTTGGCGCGCGCCACCTGGTTCACCTTGCAAGTGGCGCTGCGAGCGGCCACCTGAACCGGCGTTTCCTTCGCCGGCTGCCTTGACGCGTTTTCCGCCTGGGAGATTTGCGCGCGCACATTGGAGACGTCTTCTCCCCGGCGCTCCAACTCTCCCGCTTTCTGCTTGGCGGCGTCAAAATTCTTGGCACTGATATCGCTGCTGATTCCCGATTTCAGGCTGGCGATTTCCTGGGTCTCGCGCGCCTGGGCCGCGGCGAGATGGTCGAGCAGTTGCCGGGCTTGCGTTTCGCGGCGCCCGTGCAGGGTGGCGACCTGATTGAGCGCCTGGACCGCACTTGAGCGGCTGGAGCGGTCAGTGAGCGCCTTCTGCGCCTGGGCCTGGGCCGCGGGGAATTGGCTCTCTTCCTGCCTGTAAACCGGGATGCGGTTCAGCTCCGTCTGCGCTTCGGCCTTGTGCACGCCGCCCTCGCCGAGGTTGGCGATCTGCTTCAGGGCGACTTCGGCAGCATCAAACTGGTTTCTGTCCATGTTGCTCTTGGCGTCTTCCCATAACACGGATTCCCTGGCCAGTAGATCGGCCAAAGATTTATTGTTCATTGCCTCGTTGTACTTCTTCTCGCTGTCGCTGATCCGCTTCGGCAATTCGCCGGTGAGGTGGTTGTCGGAAACGATCACCTTGGCCTTGCCCAGTTCGCCGAGTGCGCCGTTAAAATCACCCTTCCCGGCCATTTTCTGTGCGGCGGCGATGTGCTTGCGGGCCTCGTCGATCGGTGACGGGGCGATCGGAAGAGGGGTCCCGATCGTGTCTCCGCCGGTTCCGATTGGAGGTGGGGGCTCCGCGATCACCGTGCCTGATCCTCCCGTCCCGCCGGAGGTGCCACTGTCAGGCGTGGGAGGCTTTGACATTACCTTGTAAATGCCAAAGCCGATGACAGCGGCAATCACAACGCCGCCGAGGGCCAGGCCCACACCGCTGCGCCAGAATGGAGGCGCCGGTTGGACGCCGGCTGCCGCTTCGGCGGAAGAGGGTTCGGCCTGCTCTCTTCTCTCCCGCTCTCGCTGTTCGCGCTGGCGCTGGTCGGCTTCGCGGACCTCGCGGTCCTTCCGCTCGCGATCTTTCTTCTCCTGATCCTTTCTCTCCCGTTCGCGGCGTTCCTGCTCGCGTTGCTCGTCCACCCGCGGCCCGGTGGGCGGTGGAGCAATGGATGTAGCCGAGGAAGGCGGCTGGCGGAGGGCTTCGTCCACCCTGGAGGCAGGGATGACGACGGAAGCGCCGAGTTGCGGCTCCGTGGTCTGCTCAAGGGGCGGCGACGACGGCGCCCGCTGCTTTTCCTCCTTCTTCCACGCCCGCTTCGACTTCTTGTCCTTCTCTTTATCTTCCTTCGGCGGCGGGGCAATGGTGGTGGCGTCATGCGGAGGAGCTGCAGGCGCCTGGCGCACCGGCGGTGGCATAGGAGCGGTCACCGCACTGGCTGGCATCACCGAAGTTGCGCTCATCTCCGGATGCGACTGGGCTGGGACCGAAGGCGCCGGCCGTTGCGGCGGAGACATGGGAGCGGTCACCGCGCTGGCAGGCATCACCGAAGTTGCGCTCATCTCCGGATGCGGCTGGACCGTGGTCCCCGCTGCGGGCGGGGCGGCCCACTTCGCAGTGTCTTCCAGAGCGCCGGGAGACATCACGCTGGTGGCGCTGCTCACTCCGGCTTCTTGGGGGACCGGGGCAGGCGGAGCCGGTTTACCCTTGGTCCAGACTTGCGTTTCTTCGACCGTGGTGGAGGCGCCGTGTTCGCCGGCCACTCCCGTATCTGGCGCGGAGGGCGGCGGGCCGCCGCGCGCCGGTTGAAGCTTCTGCGTCTTCTCGAAATCTTCCCCGGTTGAGGGCACCGCGGCGGAGGGCGGTGGCGCTGCGCCGGGCGCCTCTTTTCCAGCGGCGGGTGAACGCCCCAGCACCAGGGTCATGTCTTCGCGCGTGGGGACGCGATTTTCTTCCGCGGCGCGCAGGAGGAAAGGAACGCGCGGGTCGAAGACGCCGGTCTGGTCCACGGCGCGAAGGACGCGGGTGGCATCGTCAAACTTCTTGGACTCGAGCATGGTGATGGCGCTCTGCACCTGCTCGTTGTGATCTTTCTTTTCCTCGCGGGACATCCGCTCGTGCTCGGCCATCTGCACGAGCTTGGTGAGGTCGGTGTCCGCACCCACCTGGACCATGGTGCGCTTGCCCAGGTCAATGGCGTCAGTCAGGTCGCCCCGCTCAATGGACTGCCGAATGTTGCGCAGCCGCTGATCGAGCAAATCCTTGCGTTCTTTCTCCTTCTGTTCTTTCTGCTGCGTTCGCGCCAGGTCGAGCAAGCGGAGGATGTCCGCGTCGCCGGGGAACTCCTTGAGGGACTCCTCGCAGGCCGCGGCAGCTTTTTCCAGACTGTGACTCTGGATCAGCTCCTGGAGTTCCTGCAGCCGGGCCAGACGGCGGCGCAGCTGTTCGTGCTGCGCCTTTTGGCTCTGGGCGTATTCCACCAGCCGGGTGATCTCGAACTCATCCGGGAATTCCTTGAGGATTTGCTCGCCGGCGTGGATGGCCTCATCGTAATTTTCCTGGCTGACCAGCTTCTTGAGGCTCTGCATTTCGCGCTGCAATTGCAGGCGGCGGGCGTGCTCACGGCGCTCCTGCAGGACCACCTCGCGCAGCTTTTGCGGCGCCGATTCCTGCGGGTGCTTAGCCAGCAGGGCATCGAGGATGGCCAGCGCCTCTGAAAACGCCTGGGCGCCAAGGTGCTTCCTGGCTTCGCCGAGCTTTTGCTGGACTTCCTGCTGCGCCGCGTCGGTGCGGACGGCGTCCAGCAGCTTGGAGATTTCCTCCTCTTTGGGGAACTGGACTTGCAGGCTGGTAAGCACGGCCATCGCTTCGTCGAAGCTCTGCCCGGTCCAAAGCTGGCGGGCATTCTGCAGGCCTTCCGTGAGGATCTTGCGTTTATGACGGCGATCCTTCTCCTCGCGTATCTGCCGGAGCAGGGACTGGGCCTGAGGATCTTCGGGCGCGATGGACAGCACCTGGGTGACGTGTTGCTCGGCATCGGTCAGCGCGCCTTCCGCCAGGCGCTGCCGGGTTTCGCGGAGGCCGGCCTGTATGGCTTGGCTGCGTTCGGCAGCCTTCTGCACTTCGGCGAGCAATTCTCTGGCAGGTTGGAAGCTGGAATCTACTTTGAGCGCGCCTTCAACTTCCTTCCGCGCCTCGTCGAACTTGCCCTCCTCCATCAGCTTCTTACCCGAAACGACAAACTGGTTCAGCCTGGGGATGACCTCTTTCTTGCGGATCTCCGCGCTGATTCTGTCCATCAGCGTCCTGGCGTGAGTGTGGCCGGTGTCCAGTTGGAGCACCTGCTTGAGCAGATCGCGGGCTCGCAGCAAATCGCCGGCGCGGGCCAGCATTTCGCTCTGACTGACCAGCGTGCCGACGGTTTCCTGCTGCATTTTGCGGTACAGCGGTTCGAGGTCCTGGAGCAATTCCTCCATGGTCTGGTAGCGTTCGTTGACGTCTTTGCGGAAGATCTTCTTGAGAATTGTCTCGAGCTCGGGCGGAAGGTCGGGGCGCAGTTCGCGCAGCGGCTTGGGTTCCTGACTGACGATGCTGAACATCACCGCGGTGATGTTTGACCCTAAGAACGGCTTCTGGTAGGTAAGGGCCTCGTAGAGCATTACCCCGACGGCCCAGATGTCCGTCCGCCCGTCTACTTTTTCCCCGCGGATCTGCTCTGGAGACATCGAGTCGATGGTCCCGATGAGCATTCCCGAGGATGTCGCCGAGGTGTCGGTGAGGCGGGCGATGCCGAAGTCCACCACTTTTACCGTGCCGTCGGTGGTGATGAAGATGTTGCCCGGCTTGATGTCACGATGGACGACATTGCGGCGGTGGGCGTAATCCAGGGCCCGGCAGACCTGCACCATGTAGCCGATCTTGAGCGAAACAGGCAGCGGGACCTGCCCGGAGGTCTCCTGCGTGATCGCATGGGCAAGGTCGTGGCCCTCCAGGAATTCCATGGCGATGTACAACGTCCCGGTGTCGTCCTGGCCGAGCTCGAAGATGGTTACAATGTTGGGATGCTGGAGGTTTCCGGCGGCCTTGGCCTCGCGCTTGAAGCGGTCGAGATAATCGGTGTTCGATGCCTGGTTGGTGGTGATGGTTTTCAGGGCCACCAGGCGGTCGATGAAGGGGTCGCGGCCCTTATACACCACACCCATGGCGCCGCGTCCCAGTTCATCAATGATTTCGTACTTGCCGAGCTTCTTCGTAGGTTGCTCCAGGCCCAGGAGTTCCTGCGCGCCCCGTGCGCGGGGCGCCCTCTAATCGCTCAAAACCCCCGCGCCGCTCCGCAGCCCGGGACAACTCACAGAAAACGCGCCCTTTGATTCCCTGCCGGCAAGCTCAGCGAATCAGGACGCGCACACCACGCCTAGTCTGCCACAATGGGCATACTGTCAAACTGCCTCTGGGGTGTCAATGGGACTGCTGGGGCAAAGTTGCCTAAAACGAGCGTCCTAGAACCCCCCAACATTCTTGGAACCGCGGAGCGGCGCGATGCCCGCGATAGAGACTAGGGAACCCCGGCGGTGCGTGTTTCAGACCACTCTCTTGCGGGTTCTCAGGTCCGAGAGCATCGGGAGGACATGTTTGTCGTAGCAATCGGGGCAAAACGAGTGAGTAAATTGGGCGGAGGTGCGTTCCTGGATGTAGCCTTCGACCTGTTGCCAGTAGTTCTGATCATTGCGAATCTTTTTGCAATAGCTGCAGATGGGGAGTAGTCCCTGCAATTGCCGGACCTGGGAGAGCGCCTGCTCCAACTCGCGCACGTGCTCCGCCACTTTTCTTTGCAGGTCGATGATGCGGACACCAGCCTGGATCCGTGCGCGCAACTCCTCCTCCGTCACCGGCTTAGTTACGAAGTCGTCCGCGCCGGCATCGAGCCCGTACACGATGTCTTCATTCTGAATCTTCTTGGCGGTCAGAAGAAGGATATACACGTATGGGCAGTTCGGCCGCGCGCGGATCGCCCGGCAGACCGCGATGCCGTCGGTCCCTGGCATGAGCCAGTCCAGGATGACCAGAGTCGGCGCGGTTGGCTTGTTCATCTCGCGGAGCGCCTCTTCGCCGTTTCGTGTGGCCACAACTTGATGCCCGAATTTGACGAGTTGCGCACTCAATGCGGCGCGGGAAGTTTCGTCGTCCTCAGCAATGAGAATTATCAAGCGCTTCTCTCCCCTTTCAATTGTTATCGGAAAAAGAGGCTCAGTTCTTTATCCGGAATGACTGAAACTTAGATGGGGGGAGCAGGGGTGGGAAGCCGCTCGGGTCAACTCTGCCGATGACCGGAGTCAGCGCTGCTGTTTCCAGCTTCGAAAAGCTGCCAGCAAGGGAGCGAGCTCTTCCCTGGAGGGAGGCTCATGGCGGAGCGAGCCCAGCACTTTCACCGTCTGTTTCATCTGGCTCAGATATTCCACGCAGGAGGGGCAGATGGAGAGGTGTTCCTCGAAGCAAAACTTCCCTGGTGCGCGACCCCGACGGCCACGCGTTTCTACTGGCTGAGAAATGACCCGTGCCGGGGGGTGGCGAGGACTTCCCCGCCAGGCACCCCGACTCAGCTAGAATGCAGCGGTCGGGCCAGGCCGCTGGCGGCACAAGCAAGCCCATCTTCGGGCAGCAACGGACTTGGGCAGGTAACAAAAACCACATCCTCAGGACTATGAGCCAATGACAAACGAAAAGATCATGACCGCCGAAGACATACGACTGCAGGAAGCGCAGCAGCAGACGTCGCACTGGAAGCGCTGGGGGCCTTATCTCTCCGAGCGGCAGTGGGGCACCGTGCGCGAGGACTACAGCCCCGGCGGAACCGCCTGGGAATCCTTCCCCCATGACCACGCGCGCTCACGCGCCTATCGCTG
>JBGPJC010000075.1:0-20040 GCA_041485165.1 Terriglobia bacterium
CGGCCGATGTGGTGACGGCTGATGGCCGGTTTCTCGTTGCCAGCGGTAACGAGAACGCGGATCTGTTCTGGGCGTTACGAGGCGGGGGCGGCAACTTCGGCGTGGTGACGTCGTTTCTGTTCAAGGCGCAACCCGTGCACACCGATTACGGCGGGCCGATGCTGTGGCCGATGGAAGACGCGGCAGAGATGATGCGCTGGTACCGCAGCTTCATCGCCAAGGCGCCCGATGACGTCTATGGGTTCTTTGCTTTCCTCACTGTGCCGCCGGGACCGCCGTTCCCCGAGCATCTGCACAACAAGAAAATGTGCGCCATCGTGTGGTGCTTCACCGGACCGATCAAGAAGGCGGAGAAAGTGTTCAAGCCGATCCGTAGCTTCAAGGCTCCTGCGCTCGACTTGGTCGGCCCAATTCCTCATCCCGCGTTGCAAAGCCTGTTCGACGGCATCTATCCGCCGGGCCACCAGTGGTATTGGAAGGCCGATTTCGTGCGCACGCTCCCTGACGAAGCCATCGCGCTGCATGTACAGCACGCGGCGAAGTTGCCGACGATGCAGTCGACCATGCACCTGTACCCGATCAACGGGGCGGCGAGCCGCGTCAAGAACAACGCAACGCCGTGGTGTTACCGCGACGCCATGTGGTGCGCCGTGATGGTCGGCGTCGATCCGGACCCCGCGAACAAGGAAAAAATCTCCACGTGGGCGAAGGAGTATTGGAGCGCGCTTCATCCCTACTCCGCCGGCGGCGCGTACATCAACTTCATGATGGAAGAGGGCGAAGATCGCATCCGGGCGACATACGGCAAGAATTACGACCGTCTGGCGAAGATCAAGAAGCGCTACGACCCGGCGAACCTGTTCCGTGTGAATCAGAACATCAAGCCGAAGTGAAAAAGCGCCCCGAGGTTCAAACTCCCGATTAGCCGGCTTGCCGGAGATATGCCTGGCGCTAGCCACGAACGGGGTTGTGGGAAGTTTAGGGTGATCGCCATCAACCGGACGTATAACGCGTTAACCGGAAACTGACCCACTACCACTTTCTGCTCCTCATGAAACCAACATCTTCACCAGCCTGACGGCAGCCCGCGCAAATATGGTAGATTGGCTCCCAAATGCGCATCTTTGTCCTGGGGGCCGGCGCCACGGGGTCCCTGCTCGCACAGATTCTCGACCGCCAGGGGCACCAGGTGTGGTGCGGTGACCGCGACCCGGAGCGCGCCCGGCGCTTCCTGGGCAAGGGCAGCACAATCCCCGTGGCCGAAGCCAACGCGCGGAACCTGCGCGCCATCGTGCGCGCCGGGCGAGGATGCCAGCTCCTGGTCAACGCTTCCCCGGCGGTCTACAACGAGATCATCCTGCGCGCCGCGCTGCACCTGCGCGCTCATTACCTGGACATGGCCGCGCACCTGACGCGCCATCCCTTCAAGGCCGAGCAGTTCCGCTTCGAAAAGCGCTTCCAGGAGAAGAACCGCGCCGCGGTGATTACCGCCGGCGTGGCTCCCGGGCTGACCAACCTGCTGGTCAAGCGCAGCGCCGAGTTGCTCGACAAAGTTGAAAGCGCGCACGTGCGGCTGTACGAGCACTCCGAAAGCGAGGATCCGTTCTCGCAGTGGTCTCCGGAAGTCTCGTTCGATGAGTTCACTTCCCGCCCGCGAATTTATCGTGGCGGGCGTTTCGCACTGGGGCCGCGCTTCGGCGAGCGCGAGCACTTCCGCTTCCCTGCGCCGATCGGGGAGGTGCCTGTCTATCTCGCGGCGCAGGACGAAGTCGGCACCCTGCCGCATCTAGTCCCCATGCGCAACCTGGATGTGAAGATCGGCGGCGGAGAGATCGAAACGCTGCGGCGCTGGTACCGGCAGGGCAAGCTTTCCAAGTCGCGCGGGATGAGGCGCAAACACTTCCCGGAGACGCACACGCCACGGATGGTCAAAAAACTCTTCCGCCGCGGCGCGCTCGAAAATGCGCGCTTCGCCGTCGCCGTCCTGGTGCGCGGAACCAAAGGCGAGGAGCACCGGCTGCTGCGCTGGGATGTCGCATTTCCTTCCCTCTTCCAGATTCACCACCAGGGGATCTCCACTTCTCCCATCGCCTGGGCCACCGCGCAGATCGCCGCGCTGTTCATCCGGCATTTTCCCAGTGATGATGCCGGCGTGTTCGCGCCGGAGTCGCTTGCGGCGGAGAACCGCCAGGCCATTCTGGCCGATGCGAGGACGCGTGGGATCCGCATCCGCATGAAAGTCTCGCGATTGAAACCCAACGAGGAAGACGAAGAGTTCTGAGGCGTGAACCGTCAATCCCGCCGGTGGGACAGACATTCTTGTCTGTCCCGGTTTCGCACGCGGCCTCAATACGCATCCTTTGGCAATACTTTTGCGGCCGGGACAGACAAGAATGTCTGTCCCACGTGCCGCGTTAGGGCGTCGGCCTTGCTTCTCAGACGCCTTCGGAGGTCAGCAACAGAGGCAGGCCGTGCTTGTCCGAATAATGCGGGCGGAAGCGCGCGGCGTTGTACATGCGCTCCAGATCCACTTTCCGCGGCCCCGCCGTCCGGTCCGGGATGGGCGCGTCGGTGTAGCGCCCGCCCTGCACCGCGGTCATACGCCCTTTCTTGCCGGCGCGGATCAAGTCCATGGCCACATTGGCGAAGGTGATGGCCACCATCTGGTCGAGCATGTCCGCCTCACCGCTGCGCAAGTCGTAGGTCAGGTCGCTGGTCATGGTGTCTTCACCGGTGCGGCGCTTGATTTCTGCCGCCAGCGCGTGGCCGATGTCCACTTTCTTCTTGTGGCCGTAGGCGTCAGATTCGCCGAATTCGGCAACCGATTGCCCTTTCCACACCGCACCCTCCGATGCGATCACCAGGGAATAGCGGCTGGGGTTGCTGCGCTTGTCCTCCAGTAAGATTTCTGTCAGGCGTTCCAGATCGAACTCCACCTCGGGCAGAACGCACCGGGCGGAGCTCACGTAGGCGGTATAGAGCGCCGTGAAACCCGAGTCCCGCCCGAAAATACGGAACACACCGATGCGCTCGTGCGATCCCAGCGTGGTCCTCTGGCGCGTGATCAACTCTTTTGCGCGCGTGATTGCGGTGGAAAAGCCGATGCAGTACTCCGTGCCGCGAACGTCGTTGTCCATGGTTTTGGGGATGGCGATCAGCGGCACGCCGCGCTGGTCAAGGACCGAAGAAAAACTGAGCGTGTCGTCTCCGCCGATGGAGATCACATAATCCAGGCCCAGGTGCTGGATATTCTCGAGCACGACATCAGTAAAATCGTAGCTCCCCTCCCCGCGGTCGAGCGCCTCGAGACGCTCAGGAGCGATGTGCGAGGGCAATTCGCTCTTGCGGATGCGCAGGGGGTTGGTCCGCGAGGTGTGTAGCACGGTGCCGCCGGTGCGATCAATCCCGCGCGTGTTGGCGCGGTCAAGCAGGCGGATGTAATTTTCATCGAAGTTGCCGCCGCGCTGCATGTGCGTCAAGCCTTCCCATCCGCGGCGGATGCCGAGCACCTCGTAGCCCATCTCGGTGCCCTTGTAGACCACGCTTTTGATCACCGAGTTCAAGCCGGGGACGTCCCCGCCGCCAGTGAGGATGCCGATTCGTCGATTGGCGCCCATCTCCACGCTCCGGCATCGATTTTAGCACGCAGCGGCGGCCTGACTGGGTTCGTGCAGCGACCGGCGGGCAGAGTCGCACTGAGGTAAAGAAGCCACGCGGGCCGAGCGCGGAAAGCCATTTCGCGGTATAATCAGGAGTCCTTGCTCTCCGTAAACAACATTTCCATGCGCTTTGGCGCCAAAGTTCTGTTCGAAGACGTCACCTGTACGTTCTTCGCGGGACGGCGCTACGCCATCAGCGGGCCAAATGGCTCGGGCAAATCCACTTTCATGAAGATTGTGACCGGCGAAATCGAGCCTACCAAGGGTTCGGTCACCCGGCCGAAAAAACTCGGCGTTCTGCGGCAGGACCAGTTTGCCTTTGACGAATCGCGAGTGCTGGACACGGTGATCATGGGCAATGCGCGCTTGTGGAAGGCCCTAGAAAAGCGCGACGCACTGTACGCCAAACCCCACGAGTCCATGACCGACGAAGAGGGCATGCGCCTGGGTGAACTGGAAGGGATCATCGGCGAGGAGGGCGGATACACGGCGGAGTCCGATGCCGCGGTGCTGCTGGACGGGCTGGGAGTGGAAGACGCGCTGCACGAGCGCAAGATGGGCGAATTGCAGGGCGGGCAGAAGGTCCGCGTGCTGCTGGCGCAGGCGCTGTTTGGCAGCCCGCCGGCGCTGCTGCTGGACGAGCCCACCAACCATTTGGATCTCGATTCGGTGCACTGGCTGCAGGATTATCTGCGCTACTACGAAGGCGTGCTGATCGTGATCTCCCACGACCGGCACTTTCTGAACAGCGTGTGCACACACACCGCGGACATCGACTACCAGACGATCATCATGTACAACGGCGGGTACGACGACATGGTCATCGCCAAGACGCAGATCCGCTCCAGCATCGAAGCGCAGAATGCCGTGCGCGAAAAAAAGATTGCGCAATTGAACGAGTTCATCGCGCGGTTTTCGGCCGGCACGCGTTCGGCGCAGGCCACTTCTCGCCAGAAAGAAGTGGAGCGGCTGCAGACTTCCGAGCTGGCCAGGTCCAACATCCAGCGGCCGTACATCCGCTTTGACATGAAGCGTCCGTCGGGACGCCACCCGCTGGCGATGAAAAAGCTGGCCAAATCTTACGGCGACCTGAAGGTGATCCCGCCTTTCACGGCAAGCATCGAGCGCGGAGAAAAGATCGCGCTGACGGGCCGCAACGGTGCAGGCAAGACCACGCTGCTGAAGTCGCTGGTTCGCAGCGCGCCGGGGTACATCGAGGACGCGGAGAGGCATTTCCCGATCGATGGCGGCAGCGTGACGTGGGGGCACGAAGTGTCGGTGGGCTACTTCGCACAGGACCACTCCGATTCCATCGTCAAGGGCACCACGGCCATCGAGTGGCTGCACCAGTTCGACCCGCACGCCACGCAGGGTGACCTGCGCGGTTTGCTGGGGCAGATGCTGTTCAGCGGCGAGGATGCCTTGAAGCCTACCGGTGCGCTCTCCGGCGGCGAGGCCGCCCGGCTGATTTTTTGCCGGCTGATGTTACAGAAGCCGAATTTCCTGGTGCTGGACGAGCCCACCAACCATTTGGACCTGGAATCCATCAATGCCCTCAACATCGCCTTGCAGAAATATGAAGGTACGGTCCTGCTGGTAACTCACGACCACGACGTCATCGACGAAGTGGCCACGCGTATCTGGCATTTCGAAGGCCGGCACATTGAAGATTTCAAGGGTCCCTACGCGGATTATCAGGTTTACGCGGCACAGAAGGCGTCGTAAGGGGGTTGCAATGCATCTGCGATTGTTTGCCGGAACCCTGGTGCTGCTACTGGGGCAAACTGTGCTGCTACCATCCGCGGCAGGGCAGATCCAGTTGGCGGTGGATGCGTCGGAGGTGACGCGCAGAATTGTGCATGCCGAGTTGATTTTTCCGGCAAAGCCGGGCGCGATGAAGTTGGTTTATCCCCAATGGATACCGGGCGAGCATGGGCCAACCGGCCCGATTGCCGACCTCACCGGGCTGAATTTCACCGTGGACGGCAAGGCTATTCCCTGGCAGCGCGACGCGGTGGACATGTTCGCGTTTGAACTCCAGGTGCCGGCGGGGGCCACCAGGGTGAAAGCTGAGCTCGACCTGGTGGGCACCGACGACGGCGAGATTTTTCATCTGGGATACTCGACCACCTCGCAGTTGTCGGCGATCAACTGGAACCAGGTGCTGCTGTACCCGCCGGGGGAGCACAGCGACAAGATCATGTTCAGCGCGGCGATTCGCTTGCCGGCCGGATGGAAGTTCAGCACGGCGCTGCCCATGGAAAGCCAGAGCGGCAACCTGGTGACATTCAAGACCGTCAGCCTGACTACTCTGGTGGATTCGCCACTGATTGCGGGAATTCATTTCCGCGAGATCCCGATTACGCCAACTGGGGAAAGCCGGCCGCATTTCCTGGAGATCACCGCGGACAGCGACGCTGCTTTGGCGCTTTCCGCGGAGGTCATCGCCGGCTACCGCAGCCTGGTAACGGAGAGTGGCCGGCTGTTCGGCGCGCGCCACTACCAGAGCTACCGATTCCTGGTGTCGCTACATGGAACGCGGGAAGATGGACTGGAGCACCATCAATCCAGCGACAATCGCCTCCCGGAAATGGCTCTGGTCGACCCGGAGTGGCGCCGCATCTACGCCTATCTTCTGCCGCATGAGATGGTGCACTCCTGGAACGGCAAATACCGGCGACCGAGCGGGCTGGCCACAAGCGATTACCAACAGCCGATGAAAGGCGATTTGCTGTGGGTCTATGAAGGACTGACCAACTACCTGGGCCAGGTCCTGGCGGCGCGCAGCGGGCTGTGGACCGAGGAGCAATTCCGCGACAAACTGGCGGAGATAACCGCGCAGATCAGCCATCCGGGGCGCACGTGGCGGCCTCTGGCCGATACCACCAGGGCCGCACAGATTCTCTACATCGCTAACGACCAGTGGGCCGCCTGGCGGCGCAGCACGGATTTCTATAGCGAAGGCACGCTGATCTGGCTTGAAGTTGACACGATCATTCGCAAAGAAAGCCACGGCGCAAAGTCCCTGGATGATTTCTGCCGGCGTTTCGCCGGCGGGGAAAACAGCGAGCCTGGCGTTATTCCCTATACGTTCGACGATGTCGTTGCGAACTTGAACTCGACCGCGCCCTACGATTGGAAGGGGTTTTTTGCCGAGCGGCTCTCGTCACTGAGCCCGCATCCTCCCACCGCGGGAATCACGGCCAGTGGCTGGCAGTTGGTTTACTCCGAGGATCCGACCGAGTTCGCCCGTGCCACGGAGTCGTTCTTCAAGCGGCTTGACCAGCGTTATTCGACCGGGTTGTTGATTGCTGAAGACGGAGCGATTGTTGACGTGGTGCCAGGCAGCCCGGCAGCCCGCGCAGGGGCCAGCCCGGGGATGAAACTGGTCACTGTGAACAATCGCCGGTACTCGCCGGAAGTTCTGCGGCAGGCAGTCAGGCTGGGCAAGGGCGGCGCATCGCCGCTGGACTTGATCGTCTCTGATAACCAGTACTTGCTCACGCTCCATCTTCAATACAACGGCGGCGAGCGTTACCCGCATCTGGTGCGGGAGGAATCGCAACCGGACATGTTAAAGGCAATCCTCAGCCCGGTTGTGCCGAAAAAATAGCAAAGCTGATCTGGTCCTACCCTCGGGGTTTCTCCGCCGTGCGGAGACTCCTGCAAACCCGGATTTCTCACAAGAATTCAGAAAACCTGCAATCGCGGAAGTAGGTGGCGAGCGCCTCCGGCGTAGGGGCACGGCATGCCGTGCCCCTACCGCAGAACCTTCCCGGCAACACTGTGTCACCGCCAATCGGCGGGGAGGTTTGCTCCAAACCCAGCGGAATATGCCAATCGTTCTCTTGGTCGAGGATTTTGTGAGAAATCCGGGCTAACCGGCTTCTTGCATACCCAGCAACTGCACCTGTACGGTGCGTTCGCGCGGGCCATCCAGCTCGGCAAGGATCACCGATTGCCACCCGCCCAGCGCCAGTGCGCCGTTGCGGACCGGCAGGGAGAGCGTATGTCCGAGCATCATGGCGCGCAGGTGGGCGTCGGCATTCTTGCGATCGCATTCGGAGACGCGGGGATCGTTGTGCCGCCAGTATTCGAAGCGCCCGACGATCCTTTCGAGAAAGGTCTTCATGTCGTCAAGGAGAGCCTGCTGGAATTCGTTGATGAAGACTGACGTGGTGGTGTGCAGCGTCTGCACGATCACCAGGCCGGCCATCATGCCGTGCCGCCGAACCAGCTCGTTGATATCGCGGGTAATGTTGATGAGCTCGAGCCGTTCGCGGGTGTGGTAAAGGATGCTGTCGAGCGCTAACTGGACGACGGCTGCGGTGCGGGTTCGGGTGGCGACGCGAAGAGTCTTGGACTCCTGCCTGCTCATTCCGCTGGCTCCTCGGGCTGGGTGAGAGGCTGCAACATCCCTGCGCCTCCCACTTCTGGGATGCCAGCCGCCGCCTCAAAGATGCACTGAAAACTGGCCAGAGTTACCCCTGGCACACAGGGACCGCCATCCCGCCCCCGCTACAACCTCACCGGGCGGTTCTCCTGGCCGCCAATCTAGGAGACAGTTTCTAGCAGCAGCGGGAAGCGCCTGAATATCGGCGGCGAAGGGCGTCGAGATAAAACTCCTCCTTGGTCAGAGCGATCCCGCAGCAGTCACGGCTGTCAACCTGGCGGCGGGCTCGAGAGCGGAGGTAGTTCTCGTACGCGGCGTCGCCAGAGACCTGGCGCAGCCAGGACCACGCGCGATGCAGGGCGCAAGACAAAGCCGCGGTGACGTACATCCTTCGCTTTCGCATCAGTCTCCCTCCGCCCATCGTGTGACCACGCGCGGCGATTCGAGCAGCGTGGCCGGCTTGTGTCCGCGCACAATGGCCATCCACTCCCACAGCGCCTCGAGCAGAAGAAGCAGCACCATCCCCGCCAGGACGCCGGTAACCAGTGCGTCCAGCCGGGTGTTGAAGATCAGGCGCTGGGTCTCGGCAATCTTTTCCGGGGGGATGGCTCCCGAGGCGACTTGTGCGGCGAGATTTCTGGCCTGTGCCAGAAAGCCAAGGCGCGGGTCGGGAGCAAAAATTTTCTGGTAACTGGCGGTCATGGTGACGCTGACCAGCCCGGCCATGGGCAGCAGTGTCACCCAAAGCCAGCGCCGTTGGCCCATTTTCAGCAGGATGGTTGTGGCCACCACCAGAGCAACACAGGCGAGCAGTTGATTGGCGATGCCGAACAGCGGCCACAGCGAATTGATTCCGCCCAGCGGGTCGAGCACGCCCCAGTACATAAAGTGGCCCCAGGCGGCGACGATCATCGCGCTGCTAAACAGGATGCTGCCGTAAGTTCCGGTCGGCCCCAGCGGCTTCCAGACATGCCCGAGAAGATCCTGCATCAGAAAACGGCCGACGCGCGTGCCGGCATCGAGCACGGTGAGGATGAACAGCGCCTCGAACATGATGGCGAAGTGATACCAGAAGCCCAGCAGGCGCATCCCGCCAAGCGAGTGGCTGAAAATCTGCGCCATGCCCACGGCCAGCGACGGCGCGCCGCCGATGCGGTTGAGCAGGGTCTGCTCGCCGACCAGGCTGGCAAGGTGCTGCATGGTGGCCGCATCCACGGCGTAACCCCAGCCGCGTATGGTCGCCGTGGCAGCCTCGGCGGTCTTGCCTACCACACCGGCGGGGCTGTTGATGGCGAAGTAGACGCCCGGCTCGAGCGCGCATGCCGCCACCATGGCCATGATGCCGACGAATGATTCGATCAACATTGAGCCGTAGCCGATCTGCCGCGCGTGGCCTTCGCGCATGATCATCTTTGGAGTGGTGCCCGAAGCGATGAGCGCGTGAAAACCGCTCACCGCACCGCAGGCGATGGTGATGAAGCAGAATGGAAACACTTTGCCGGCAAAAACCGGGCCGGTGCCGTCGACGAAAGGAGTGAGCGGAGGCATGTGCAGCGCCGGGCGAACATAAAGGATCCCGCCGGCCAGCGCAGCCACAACGCCCACTTTGATGAAGGACGAGAGATAGTCGCGCGGGGCGAGGATGAGCCACACCGGCAACGCCGAGGCCGCGTAACCGTAAACGATCAAGGCGATAGCGATGGCCGGCGCGGAAAGCGTGAACGCCTGCGACCACGCCGGCGATGCCGCCACCCACTGTCCCGCCACCACCGCAAAGATGGTCAGCGAAACGCCCATCACCGTCGCTTCGAGCACACGGCCCGGCCGCCACCAGCGCAGGTAGCAGCCCATCAGCACGGAGATGGGGATGGTCATGGAGAGAGTGAACGTGCCCCAGGGGGAACTCTTCAGCGAATTGACCACCACCAATCCAACCGCTGCCAGCAGGATCACCATGATCGCCATTACGGCGAGGAGAGCGATTGTGCCGCCGCGCTTGCTCACCTCTTCGCGCGCCATCTGGCCCAGCGACTTGCCGTCGCGGCGGATGGAACAGAACAAGATGACAAAATCCTGCACGCAGCCGCCGAGGACCGCTCCGGCCACCAGCCACAGCGTGCCGGGCAGATAGCCAAACTGCGCGGCGAGAGTAGGTCCAATCAGCGGCCCCGGCCCGGCGATGGATGCGAAGTGATGGCCCATCACCACCCAGCGGTTTGTGGGCACGAAGTCGCGTCCGTCGTCCAGGCGCTCAGCCGGTGTGGCGCGCGTGTTGTCGAGTCCAAGGACGCGCGTCGCAAGAAACGCTGAATAGAAACGGTATGCGACAAGGTAGGTGCAGCCCGCGGCGACGACAAACCAGATTCCGTTCAGCGGCTCGGAGCGCTCCAGAGCAATCGCCCCCAGCGCGCCTGCACCCGCCAGGGAGATGCCCACCCACAGCAGCGTGCTCAAGAGCTTTTTCATGGAATTCTTCCGCCCCTCGCGAACCGTTTTGCTTCTCTCCGGCAGACCCGGCCCGGAGCGCATACTATGCAAGGCAGAGGATGGGCGTCAATGTGGGCGCCGCGTTGAAGAGGTTAAGGCATGCTTCGGGCGCGCCAGACCAGTCAGATATAGAGCCGAGTAAAACAGCCACGTTCACCCTGGAACCGGAGTGTTGTCATCCTTGCGGAGCAAGAACACTTGCTGATATTCTCTTGGTGGGAGAGGCGCTCGATGCAAAAGAGGAAAAAGGTGAGCCGCGCGAAGGCAGTCAGGGAGATTGCCACCATCTTTGCTGACCACCTTGCGAAACTCCCACCAGAGGAGCAAGAAGCAAGGCTCTTAGCCTTCGAGAGAACAATTTCTAAGGGCTGCCGTGAGAATCGCGCCACCACTTCAAAGCGCGCTCGTACTTCGGCGCGCCGGGTTTCAAGCCTAAGTCGAGCATAGATTGTGTGAATAATTCCTCGTCCCCAGCCTGAATCGCCTTGCTGACCTGCCTCGCAACCCTCTGGCGATTCCGCCGGTAGGCAGGGTCTTTTGGTTTCTTCCCACGGCTACCCTCTTGCTGCAAGACATCCTGGATGTCATCGAGATCTGTCACGATGGTTTCCAGGCGGGCGACGAAGTGAATTTGTAGAGCGGGAAAATGTCGCGGAAAATAGCGGAGACTTCAATCACAAATGCAGGGCGCGTGGCCGCGGCGGGCTTCATCGTTTTGCGCACGATCCAGCCGTGGATGCGCTTCCACTCATCCGGCGTGAGCGGCCAGCCGTCGTGCTTGGTCCATTCCTTTTTCTCCATCGAATACCAGTAGCTCTCGTACTTCTTTCCGAGGCGCTGTTTCTGCCGCTTGAGCCAGGCGGCGTGCTTAATTGCCCGGGGCACGCCCAGGGTGGCAAGCTTCGAGGCGCTATTCTCACTGTAAATGCGGAAACCGGCGGTGGCCGACTCGGCCGAGAGGCCCACGTAGAGTTGCCCGCTCGAGCGGCCCTTGCTGCCGGCTTCGACAAACGTCAGATACATCTGCGTGTAGTAAGGCGCGCGGTTCGGAGTGAAGCGGATATCGCGGTTGATGCGGGAGAAGTTGACGCCGGTGCGCCCGCCGGTATCGAACGAGCGATCGAGCTTCAGGACTTCCGGCGCCAGCGATTCGAGCAGGGCGCGGAATGGGGCCACAATGTGGCCCTGGTAGCGTTCGCGGTTGGCGTCCATCCACGGCTTGTGATTGTTCCTGGCCAGCTCGCGGAAAAATCGAAACGTCTCGGCGGTAAAGACACCCTCTTTCCTTGCCATGCGCCACCCCACTGGTTTCAGCGCCGCTCATTGTATCGAAGATTTGCGGGGATTTCCCGCGGCGAGGAGGAGAAGAAGGAGAGCGGTGAGAATCTCAGAGAGCGGTGACGGTTACCAGCAAGGTAACCGCGTTTCCGCCGGAGGGAGAGGCGCCGAAGACCAGTACGGCGTCAATTTGTTGCGATGGAACTCTTCTTGGCCCCGGTTTTCTGAGCAGCGACAGGCGGGTTGGCATCGCGAGTGGAAGGAAGCTGGACAATGGCCCCCGCGGGTTTGCGTTCTCCGGCTGCAGCGCGAGTATCCCGCCCGCTCCTGGCTCCGTTCCCTCGAGCCGGCACTCGTAACTTGCTGCCTGCCCCGCCGCAAGGCGGAACGTGCTGGCCAGCGCCACGACAGCTTCGTGTTGACCCGGTCCCATGTTTGCGCTGCGCAGAACTGCCGTGTCCAGGACTTTCCAGGTGACCTGCACGCTTGCCGGAACCTGAACAACCAGCAGCACGCTTGCCGGGCGGGAGTTGAGTTGTGCGGACAGAGGAACTGCCACAAGCAGTGGCAGAGCGACCGCCAGGCCCCACATTCTTCTTTTGGCTGCTACCACTGCCAGCCCCCGGGGGAGTGTATGGCACGCTGGGGGCCATTGGCGCAAGGATGAAGCTATAGACCAGATTGTAGTTCTTGTGGAAGGTGTAGAGGTCGAACTGTGCCTTTCCGGGAGCAGGTGTCATCGTGGCACGTTTTTCCCCGCCAGACGTAACCGGCGTCTCCGGAAGGGATGGCAAGCGGCGAATCACCACCTCGGCCAGCGGGGCGACCTCTTCGCGCGCGGCATGGACAGTTTTCGGGGCGTTCACCACCTCGAATCGACCGGGTACCATGAATTGGTCTAGTACTACCTCGAAGGCGATATCCCCGGCACGTTTGCGCCGCACCTGGAATTCACCTTCCGTGTTTGTGAAGGCGATTTCATTCTCGACGCGCACGGCGGCGCCGCGCACCGGCTGGCCATGGTCATCCAGGACGCGCCCGCGCACCAGGTTGGCGTGCATGCCGGGTCCTTGCGCCGGGCCGCCGGCACCGATGCCTCCCAAGCCGCGGTAAGAGTAAGCGGAAAAGTAGCCGGTGTAGCGCACACGACCTGTGGGCAGCACCTCGCTGAGCCCGTTCAGCTCGATGCTGTGCGGAAGCAGAAGGCGCAAGTTGACCAGAAAGATCTGCTTGAACTGCGAATTGCCGCCTTGCGCCAATGGGAAATAAACAGTCTGGTATTCGGCGTCGAAGGAGAAGCGGTTCGAAAAGAAGGTTCCGCCAAAGGTCGCCGTAGTTTGCCCATTCCCGGTAGTGATGTATTCCGCCAGGGTGATCCGCCGGGAGATTTTTTCGCGCAGTGTGGTCACCAGCGAATGCTGCGTGGAATGTGCGGCCTGCTTGCTGCGGTAGTAGTCCTCGGAAATATCCAGCCAGTTGTAAAAGTTCCGCCGCACGCCGCCCGAAATGGCCCGCGAATGGCCGCCGGCAGTGGTCGAATCATAGAGCGAGCTGTGGAGCAGGAAGCCGCGCGCGGTCACCAGCCCGCTGTAGCCGTTGACGCTGGCGCGCGGGAAGAGGCCGAGCGTCCCGGGCGAGACATAGTTTTGCCGGTCGTAGCTCAAGTGCAGCCAGGAGCGCGGCACCAGCTCGAGGCGTACATTTTCACGGTCGGTCTCCGACTGCACGGGATTATCCACGCGGATGCGCTGGAATGCGGGGCCTGCGGCGACATAAGAAGCCAGCAGCTTGATCCACTGGTGGTCATAGTTGATGCTGGCGGAGCCGTAGCGCTGGTTGCTGCCCACGCCCCCCGCCACTGCGAGGGTCAGGTGCTTGCGCGGTTGCCACTCGAGCGACTGGATGGAGGTCTGCCGCTTGGAAAGGATATTGTAGGAATAGAAGCGCAGCCCCGGCGCAAGCTCGCGCTCGTAAAACACCAAGCCCACCGGGTTCTGCGCTTGTGCCACGCTGAGGTAGGGCACGAAGAGCGCCTTGGAGGTCATCCCGGCGTAAACGAACAGGTGGTTTTTGCCGCTCTTGCGCGCCGCGCTAGCGCCGCGTCCCAGGAAATAGAAGGAGCGGTTGAGCTGGTCGGTAGGCAGGTTGAACGGAACAGTCTGATCGCCGAAATTGAGCGTGTAGCCGCGGAAAGGCAAGAGCAGCGAGAACCCGGTGCGCAGCCCATCCGAGTACCCCAGACTCACCCTTCCCGTGTAGTTCTCGCCATAAACCAGCACCGATCCGCCGTGCGTGTCGTACAGCGATGACGAACCGCCCTGGAACTGCATCACCTGTGCGCGAACCGGCAGTGCCACGACCAAAAGGCACAGCAGCAGAAGGCCAGTCAGGCGAAATCCAGCCGCCGCTTGGGGGACTCGATCACCGGCCCGCCCGTTTCCGCGCGAGGGGCACTCGCGGCTCCCGGCTTCGCCGGGCATGATCATGGGGAGTTCTTTGTGGAGGACGGGGGAGCGCCATTCGGCGGGTTGCCCGAAGATTTCGCAGGAGTGGGCGATTTCCCCGCGCCTGGCGCGATGACCTGCTCGACCTGGAACTTCTCGAACTTGATCACCAGCCGTTGCGGCGTGCCCGGCTGGTCCCACTCCAGACTCACCGCGCGCCGCTGTCCGGGGAACAGCGGGAATCCAGCGTAGTCCTTCTTCCCTGCTTCGGAGACAACCTGGACCAACTGCACGCGGCCGAACTCCTTGGCGCGGCTCTCGATCTCCGCTTCAACATGCGCGTCCTGGCCGCCCTGGAATTCCGCGCGGGCCACAATCACTTCCTCGCGCACCAGCGGCTTCTTGGTGAGCAGATAAACGGTGTGCGGCAGTTCGAGGGCGAGCTGCAGCCCGGTGGGATTGGGAGGGCCGGTGAGGGTGGAGTAGATGGTGAACCAGGCCGGCGTCCGCGTGCTGCTGGCGTCATAGAAGATCACAAAAGTCTGCTTCGGCCCCAGGCGGAAGCTGGTGGTGGAGAGCCGCACGTGGATCTCCGCGTCCAGCTTGCGGAAGGTGGGGTGGCCCTCGCCATCCACGGAAAAGCTGCGCGGCTCGAGCGAGACGTTGAGCGGCACCACCGAGTCATTGGAGATTTGGAACTGGCCTTTGGCCTTCTCGCGGTATTCCACGATCACCGGAGAGACGGTCTGAGCCTGAGCAGCAATAGTGAGAAAAAGGACCGCGAGCGGTCCCACACCCCGTATGATTCGCACTCTACTTCCCCCCACGGCCCGCCCGAGCGGCGGGCCGTCCGATACTTCCTGAGTCTCCTACTCTACTTTCTTACAGCGCCTGCGCCTGAATGGTCAGGACGCCGGTGTAGGTGCCCGAGGGCAAGTTGGCACCAGTGGTGTCAATCTCCAGTGCGACGCTGTCCACGTGGATGGAGTTGCGGTTGGCGTTGGTGATGGCCAGTGCGTTCACGACCTTGATTGCCGTCGCGCCGGAGAACGGGCTGGCGCCAGTGAAGGTTCCAAAGGCACCGCCGTTGACGCTGCCGGAAACGCGCGCGCTGGGGATGTTGTCGCCGGCGCCGTCCGTCAGGGCCGCAGGGGCGCTGCCGAAGAACGCATAGACGCTGACCGACGTCCGCGTGGGGCTAAGCACCCAGGTGGTGGTCACCAAGACCGGAGCGCTGCCGGCGGCGACGCCGCTGGCGGGCAAGACGAAGTTGACCGTGCCGGGCGCAGCCTGCACGCTCAGCGATTCCGCGAGGATGGCGTTCAGGTTCACCGTCGCGGTGTTCGAGTTCAACTGCGCAAAAGAGGCTGGGGCCACGGCCAACACGAGCGCCGCGACGGCCAGGCCTATCCAAGCCTGCTTCATGAGTTTCATCTCTCCTCCAACTTGATTTTAATGGGAGAGGGTTGCCCCCCTCTTTTCCGAACCGCGCGCCTGTTTCTTTGCGAATCCCAAGACGGCTCGCGCTCGCAGGTGGAGTTATAGGGGATGAGAATGCTGTGCCTTAATGGGACTTTGGTACTAGTTGTTCCAAAGCGGTAATAGAGATTAGGGATATCTCATTTTCGGGCCTATTTCGCGGTATTTGCAGCGCTCACAACAGCCCTATGGAGATCGGTAGATCGGGGTAAGGGAGGGCCGCTGCCTTCAATTCGAGTGCTAGTTCGCCGGCCCCGGGGCGGACCCCCGCCAAATGAAGGCAATAACTCTTAGTGGCAGCCGCAGGAAGAAGGAGTGCAACCGCAGCCGCCGGCGCCTGAATCGGCCGAAGAACCGGCAGAAGTTCCACCGTTGGAGGAAGAACCCTTGGGGCTGCTGAAGACCGAGAATTGGAGATTCTTGCGCTCGCTGCCGCACTTGGGACAGGCGATGCGGCCGACATTCGCCGCTACCGTCGCGCCGACGATGCGCTCAAAGTGAGTCTGGCAATCCTCGCAGATGTATTCGTAGATCGGCATTTCGAGCTCTCCAATCTCCGTGTCCGGCGGCCCCTGCCGGGGAGCTATCTCCAATTTTACCTCAAAACCCGGGAATGAAAAATCGCCCTGCGTCCTGATATCCCGGCCCCGCAGGAGAAAATAAAACTGCCCCCGGAAGGCCGGGGGCAGTTTTCAGAATACTGAATCCGCGGAGCCGCGCGGCGGGGTCTTAGTCGCCGGCGACCAACTCCCGCTCGGAGGGCTTCACACCTTCTGGCTTGCCGTTTCCATTGCCATTGCTGGGAGCGGGAGCGATGGCGCCAAGCGGGCCGCCGATCTTGACCAGCTCGGACTGAGGCTTCTTCAGCACCAGCTCCTCGTAAATCTCGCGCACGCGCTGGGCTTCCTGCCAAGCCTTCTTGCGGCGCAGGCGGTCTTCTTCGGCCGCCGTGGAGGGGACGTTGTCGGCATCCTTGGGCTTTATGCGGGCGGCATCCTGGGCGTCAATCACCAGGTGGTGTTCGTAGCTGTTCAGGTCCACGCTCTTGCCGCGGGCGTAGATTTCGTGCTTGCCGTGCTCCTTGTACCACTGCGCGACGGTCGCGTTCTTGTGCATGTTCTCGATGATCTTCCGCCAGCCGATGCCGGTGTTGTACGCGCAGAATGAGATTTCGCCCTGCTGCGTGGCGTAGGGGATGATGCACATCTCCGTGCGCCGGAAGTCGTAATTGAACAGGTCCTGGAACCACATGCCGGCGATGAACATGAAGTTCCACGGGTCCTTGCGGCGCTTCATGGCGTCATCGAGCGAGCGGTCCGGCTCGACGCTGCCGTACTTCTTCTTGGCGTCCTTCGAAATGCCGAAGGACTTGTCGAACTTCTTGAACAGGTCGATCAGCGCAAAGCTCGGCGGCGCTTCGAAGGAGCGGTAGTTGCGCAGCAGGGCCAGGGCCATCATGAAGCCGGAAAATTTCTTGCCGCGGGCGGCGTCGGAAATGTGCTGGACGTCGCTGGTCAGCCGCGGGATGTTCAGGAAGCGCGGCACCGGCGCCCATTCCTTGTTCTCCTTGTTGATCATCAGCGCGGTGCCCACGCCGCAATTGGGGTGGCAGCCGCAATTGAGCTGGCCCCACTGGGCATCCTTTCCGTGCATTACATCGGCGAAATCGCTGAAGGCGCCCATCAGGGAAATGGGGAACCAGTCGCGCGTGGGCTCAATCTTGCCCACTTGCTGGCCGACGTCTTTGGCCAGATGGGAAAGGGTGTAGCGCTGCTTCAAGCGCCGCTCGGGGGTGATGTCCTCATCGCGGCCGGTGAAAGAGACCGGCTGGAAGGAAACAAATGAAATTTTCTTGGGGTTCTCCATCGCGAACTTGACGATGGGGCCGACCTGATCGTTGTTCACACTGTTGATGATGGTGGTGACCAGGACGATTTCGATCCCCGCTTCGTGCATGTTGTTGATGGCCCGCAGCTTCACGTCGAACAGGTTCCCTACCTGTCGGTGGCTGTTGGCGTCGTTGCCGATGCCGTCGAACTGCAGGTAGGCGTAGCGCATCCCGGCCTCGAATGCCTTCTTGCAGAACTCCTTGCTCTTGGCAAACTCGATCCCGTTGGTGGCCGCCTGCACGCTGTTGTAGCCCACTTTGCGCGCATAGCGCACGGCGTCCAGGAACATGGGGTGCATGGTCGGCTCGCCGCCGGAGAATTGCACGGACATCTGCCGCCGCGGCTTGATGGAAATGGCGTTGTCGAGGATTTCCTGGATGTCGTCCCAGCTCAGCTCGTGGACGTAGCCCACCTGGTTGGCGTCCATGAAGCAGGGATCGCACATCATGTTGCAGCGGTTGGTCAGGTCGACGGTCAGCACGGAGCCGCGGCCGTGGCGAATGGTGCTGGAGCCGTGGTTGTGGAGCGTCTCGTCGTTATGCGCGGGGATGTCGCGCCCCGGGAAGTTGGATTCAATCCAGGCCAGGAACTTCTCGTCAATGGCCATCATGTCTTCGTAGCGGCCGTGGACCGGGCACTCCTTGACCATCCACACCTGGCCGTCGCGCTGGATAATCTGCGCCTTGATCTCGCCGACTTTCTCGTCCAGCAGGTCGTGCCAATCTTTCTTGCCGGAGATGATGTCGTTGCGCGCTTCCTTGACGCAATCCGGGCACAGCGAGTCGGTGCTGCGCGGCCAGCCCAGGGTCGGCTTGCTTTTCTCCCAAGACTTGAGCAGCGGCTTATCCGACCACTTCGGCGTGAACGACGGATTGGGTTTGTACTGGTTGAAGAAGCGTATCGCGCGGAAGGCCACGTCGGCGGTCTTGCAAACCGCCGCGTCCATCACCTTCATAGCTTTGGCGCGGGCTTGTGTCGGCATAATTCTTTGTTCTCCTTCCCTCGCAGAAATGGCGACTGTTCGGTGCGCGAACGGAAGCCCTCAGTGATGCACGTCAGAAAGCCAGGAAACCGTCAAACAACACTTCGCCCCAAGTCCTGTATCGTCGGCAGCTTACGTGGGACCCGGGGGCGCGTCTAGGAGGATGCGGCGAACGGGACCGAATCGTGGTCGAACGGGGAAATGATGCAGCGAACGGCGCGCCCCCAGACCCGCTGTGGGCTTGTCTGGACTGGTCTTAGTCGTTCAAGACTGGGTGCAGCACCCCGATGGCGAAATGGGCCAGGGGCCGGGAACCCTCGTCAAGCTGCAGCCAGCGCACCACACAATGCTGGCTCAGGTAGCGATGTACCTGCGATTCGCCGATGCCCAGGTGTTCGGCCAAGCGGCTGCGCAGCGATGGCCCCGCCGGCGCTCCCCGGCTGCTGCGTTCGGTGCGACCCAGACGTGCCATTTCCACGCGCAGGGTGTCGCAGGCGGTCACGTAATAGTTGGTGGTCAAATCAGAGTCAGAAAGGATAAGCACGCCGGGCCCGGCAGGCGCGCGATCGGCTTCATCCAATACCTGAGGTGGGCAGGAAATCAGCCGGCGCAACTGCGTTTCCATCCGCGCGATTCTGGAGACCAGCGCCGGGTCACCGGAACGCGCTCGCAACGCCTCGGTCGCCGTACCAAGCACGCCCACTTCGCTTTCTGCTGCCGGTGGCGGCATCGCATGAATTGGTGGCCGTGTCTCCGGCATCTGCGGGGGATGCTCGGCTGCCGGACGAACGGGTGGTGGTGTAGGCGGTAAGGTTGTCGGAGCCCCACTGACGTGTTGTGCCCCGGTCGGAGACTTTCCGCGCCCGCGGCCTCCCCGCCGGCCGCGCCGGCGCCGGTTTCCGCCTCTCGCTGATCCGCCTGCCTCCGGAGTTTGCGCGCTAATCTCTCCTGCAGCGAGGGGTGCTCCCCGTTCCAAAGCCGGCTGGTCGGATTCTCCCTCCGGATGGTAGAAGAGTCTGGAGGGAAGCTCGCGCGGGGTTCCTCCCGAGGGTGCATTAGGCACCAAGGTTGGCCGGCCAGACGGCCGGGCCACCTCCCCAAGTGGTACATCGGCTTCGTGAGGGGCACTTGCGTCATCTGTGCCGGCCGCGCCGGGTGCGGAATCAGCCTGAACCGGGACCGCGGTACGCTCGGGCGGAGTCCCCCCGAGACGCACAATGGCCTCCTCGGCCTTTTTCTTCCAATCTTCTCGCCGGAAGCGCTCGAGCGCTTTGGTGTACCACTCGATGGCCTCGCCGTTGCGCTGGTCTTTTTCGTAAACCTTGGCCAACTCGAACGCCACCATGGCGTCACGCGTCTTTTCGTAAAGATCGAGGAGTTTTGCCGCCGCATCCGCACCCACGCGGGCTTTGCGGATGCGCGCTTGCAC
>JBGPJC010000076.1:0-19458 GCA_041485165.1 Terriglobia bacterium
CAAGATGCATTCGCGCTTGCCAGGCGCGGCGGTGGTTCGCTGGCGGCTTCGGTGTTCAGCGCCGATACCGCCTATCTGGCCGAAGCCGCCGCGGCGCTAGGCACCACGCATGGCCGCTTGTTGCTGGTCGATCCTTCCATCGGCGACAGCCATACGGGACACGGGATCGTTTTACCCTCGTGCATGCACGGCGGACCAGGCCGCGCAGGAGGCGGAGAGGAACTCGCCGGGCTTCATGGGCTGTGGTTCTATCACCAGCGCGTGGCTTTGCAGGGGTCGGGAACAACACTCGCTGCAATCGCCGCCACCGCAGCGAATCCATCTGTCGCTTAGGTCGGCTCTTGAAGCCGCCGGAGGTAGGAATGTCAGAGTGGGTTCATACCTTCAAGGGTGCCGTCCTGGCATCGGAATACGACTTCACCGCCCACATGAATTCCCAAATGTATGTTTCCCGGTTTGACCAGGCGACGTGGTTCCTGTTGCACGCCATCGGCCTGACGCCGGCTTCCATCAAACAGCGCCATCTCCGCGTGGCCCTGGTCCGCCAGAATTATCAATTCCTGCAGGAGCTGCGCGGCGGCGAACTGGTTGAAATCAGGAGCGGGTTTGTGGCCGTCGGTGAAAAATATTTCCGCTTCGTCCACCAGATGTATGACACGGTGACCGGACGTATGGTGGCCACCTGCGATTGCGTCGCCGTGCAGGCCAGCCTGGAGACCGGGAAGAGCGTGGCGATGGAGCAATCATTGATCGAAGCGGCGAAACAGCATCTGGTCACCGCCAATGTTTTGTTGGAGCAGAATTTTGGATGAGCGCTTGGATCGCCAAGCCAACCCCAAGATCTCTACCTCTGGGAAACGTCGCACGCGACCATCTGCGTGCCGATTGATCCTGCAGCGGAGAATTTGGTGGACGTGGCCGGGATCGAACCGGCGACCCCCTGCTTGCAAAGCACGAAACTCTGCTCCAATAACTTTAACGCGCATTTTAACTGCTAATGTTTTCAACAAATCGGGGAATCTGCTCTTCGCTCCAAGCTAACCCCAATGGACAGAAAACGTTTGATTCGTACACGCTTCGTACACAGCTGCGCTCCTGCTTTTTCGGGAAACTGACTGGTGTGAGGCCTTAGAGTGAGTCAGTTTTAGTAGACACTCATGGCAGATCCCGGTGAGTCAACACACGTAAGCGAGAGAGCAGTAGAGTCAACGAAAGCTATTCTTGCGAAACGAGCCAACGGAGCTAGCTGAAGCGTGTCACTGCCAACACACGGTCGTGGGTTCGAATCCCATCGGGGGCCACTTCCACAGAGATCGCTTCGGTCGAGGTCGCTCTGCCGCTGAGCGGCATCGGGATTTCGCCTGCGGGATCACGCCCGCAAAACGGCTCAAGTTCGAATCCCTACGGGCTCGCCAAATCCTTCCTCCCAGTCGACCTATTCTCCGCCTACTTTTGCTGCTCCTGTATTATTATGGGGCATCACTCGATGCGCGTAGTTGGGCCAGGTTTGAAGAACGACTAAACATCTCAGGGAGAGATTGCGGTCAAGAGTGAAAACGTAATTTCCCGTCTTGCGAGGACAAACCGTGAAAAAGTTCTTTTTGTCTGCTCTGGGGATGCTTGCATTTGCTCTTTGCTTTTCGCCGACATCGAAAGTTGCCGCGCAGACACCGCAGACACCCGCACCTGCGTCGGCTGAAGATGTCGCTCGTCTTTCGGCAGATTGCGACCAGAAGAAGTACGAGAGTTGCACCGCCTTGGGACAGATTTACATGTATGGTGCGGGGGTCGCCAAAGATTATGCGCGCGCAACAGGGCTCTTCCAGCGAGCGTGTGACGGTGGGTATGTGGATGGCTGCACTAAATTGGGGAATGCATACTGGGGTAGCGGAGTCTTTAAGGACAAATACCTCGCGACAGATCTGTACCAGAAGACCTGTAACGCCGGAAATGCGGAAGGCTGTTTCGGTTTGGGCTTGAGTTATCGAGAAGGATACGGCGTCTTGAAGAATTTCGCCGCCGCCGCTCAATCCTTCCGCAAGGCGTGCAAGGGTGGTTTTGCCATCGGCTGTTCCACATTGGCTGGTTGGATAGTTCTCGACTCCAGCCAATCCTCTAGCGACATAAGCGAGGCGATCGAGCTTTATAAACGGGCATGCGATCTGCAACTCAAGTCGGCCTGCGAAGCCTGGCAGCCGCTGATGAAGACACTGGTCGAAATGAAGGCTGAGTTTGTCCGAGTCAACTCTGAGTGCGAGCAAAAGAATTTCAATAGTTGCAACCGCCTGGGACAGATGTACAGCAGCGGCTTTGGTGTTCCCAAAGACGCGAAGAGTGCGGTGGCCGCCTACCAAAAATCATGCGATGGGGGCGTTACATTCGCCTGTGATTACTTGGCTGGCGCATATGAATACGGCGACGGCGTTGCCAAGGACGAAGCCAAAGCTGAGTCCATCTACAGAAAGACATGTGATTCGGGGAGGTATAGTGCTTGCACCCACGTGGAAGGCTTAGCGCAAAAATACGATACGGATTATGGGAGTTCACGGGCCCACGCGGTGGAACTCTACCAGCAGGCTTGTGACCACGGCTCACGCACGAGTTGCAACAGGCTAATGAAGCTGGGCGCTCTTCCCACCTCAGGAAGATATCCCCTGGCAATTGTCGAGGCGGCCCGTACATGCAATCAGGGCGGCACCGGCCGAATAGGGTTCAACGCTCAATTGAACTGCGAAGCGGTCGCGGCCTTCACCCGTCTCCAGGAACTTTGCTTCAGCGGTAATGCGCAGGCATGCGCCGGCATTGCAAACAACGCAGCAAGGGACAAGGATTACAAGGCGGCGGCAACATACTATGCGTGGGCTTGCGGCCGAGGGGACAAGAAATCCTGCGGCCGCGCGGAAGACAGCAAGAAGAAAATTCAGTAGAGTTCACCGCAGGCCAGCCTGGTGGAGCAGTTGCTGCGCGTTCAAATTGCCGTGTGCTGCCGCGCGCTCCAGCCAGCGTCGTCCCTCCATGGCATCCAAGGGAACATATCTGCCCAGCAGATAAAGCTGCCCGAGGTTTAACTCGGCATAGTGATAGCCGAGTTCCGCCGACTGCCTCAGCAACTCGAGTCCCTTGCGGGAATCCTGAGGTCCAAGAAGTCCTCTCTCGAGGCGAATCGCAGCCACGTAAAGGCAAGCAGCCTCGTTCTCGGAGATTCCGTCCTGCATCGGCTTGGTCAGATCCGCATTGTCCATGCGGAGCCCGCCGCGGCCAAGCATGGAGAGTTCACAAAGCATGCCCATCGCTGCCGGATTGCCCTGGAGGACCGCTTGCCTGAAGCGCCGGATCGCCTCACTGTCGTTGATGGGGATGTCGCCTGCTCCCAGTTGCAACAGACCAAGGAGATACTGGGCCAGAGCTTTTCCCTGGTCTGCCGATTCAGTGAGCCATCGAAGAGCTAGACTGTCGTCGCGGGGGACGCCCCTTCCCAGGAGATAGGCGGCGCCCAGATTTAACTTTCCGGCAGGATCACCTTGTGCTGCGGCCCTCTTAAAGTATTCCGCTGCCCGCTCAATATTGTTCAGAGTGCTGCCATCCTCGCTGTAGAGAATTCCGATGGCGTTGAGCGCGCCGGGTTCCGCGTCCTTGGCCGCCTTCTCGAACCATTGCATGGCGCGAGCGCGATCCGGCGGCGTGCCCAAACCAAAAGCGTAAACCTCCCCCAACCGCAGGCGGGCCATAGGAAGCTCTTGATCCGCGGCCATCTGGAGCCACGGAATCGCGGCGGTTAAATCCTTGGGGACTCCCACTCCCGCCTGAAGGCATGTTGCGTAGAGGTATTGGCTCAAAGCGTGACCTGACTTGGCGGCGCGTTGCAACGCCCCTGCAGCTCGCGGGGGGTCTGCGGTCACACCCGCGCGGCCGGTGAGAAGAATGAACCCCACCTCGAAGCCGGCGCGCGGCAGGGTTTGCTCGGCCATGACTGCGTAACGGAGGGCTTTAACAAAATCCGGAGCGGCGCCACCGTATCCCTGCATAAAGCCTTGGGACACTCGCAACTGGGCGTACGCCTGACCTTCATCGGCCGACTTTGCAAATAGCCGCATCGCCTGTTCTTCGTTGAGCTGGACACCGATACCCGCAAAGTAGAATTCTCCAAGCAGGGATTGCGCCACGCGGTTGTTCTTTGCCGCCGCACGTGACATCCACTCGAAGGCCTTTTTGTCGTTCTGTTCGACAGCGTCGCCCTTCAGGTAGGCGACGCCCAGAAGAAGCGCTGCATCAGGATCGCCCGACTGAGCAGCCTCCCGGGAGAGCGCCACGGCCTTCTGCGCATCCCGAGTGCGGCCCTCACCCAGAAAATATTTCCAGGCCTCCACTACCTGAAGCTGTTCCTTCCTAATGCGTGACGAAATGGCTGGTGCGCTGGCGGCAGGGTCCCTCTGGGCCCTTTCGGTTGGGCCCAGCTCACCGACGCTGGCAAGAATCTCCTCGGAAAGGGCCAGGCCGGACTTTCTCACCGTGAAGCTTCTTGAACCGTAGGTCCGGGGCGTGCCCGGCGACTCGCGGCTAGCACTTGGAGCGTAGGGCCTGGAATAGCTGGGCTGCCGGTACCAACTCTGTTCCACCCTTGTAAGGGTGGGGGCAACGATGTTTCTCGTGAAGACTGCCGCATTCCGTTGTGAGAAACTCTGCTGAGCGAAAACCCGGTTCTGGTCGAATGCTGCTTGTTGCGCCCGGCTGTTGGCGTTCTGCGCCGCGGCCGAATCAGCGCATAGGAAGCAGAGCTGTGCCAAAGCGAAGCACCGCGCTATGGTCTTCTGAGTCTTGCTGGTCGGAACCATCCCCCAGAGTTTCGGCTCAGCGACGGAGGCTGTCAAGACATCGGGAGTCGAATCTCTCCGCGCCAGCTTTCCAATCTCCCCTGTTCTTCTACGCCTGGTGATGCGCCGCGGCGATCGTTTGCGCTTCGAGAGCTTGAATGAATTGATTGGAGCTTGAGACCCAACCGAACAGCGCTTCCATGACCAAGAAAGATGCTTCGTGATTTCTTCACGGCAACTCGTTTCCGGTGGGCTCTCCCGTGCAATCTGCCAGCAGCACACACGAATAATCTCCGAACATGGCGTCCCTAGCCGACGAGTGGGTAACCCAGATGCTTCGCCAGAGCGACGCGCAAGTCTTCAAGAAGTATTCGCAGATGAAGTTGCAGGTGAAGCGCGAGGCCCTGGTAAAGCTCAATCGTCGAGCTAACGAAATGGCACAGGTAGCCCCTAATGCTCTGATGACAGCTCCAATGTGCACAGTCGTCCCGCAATAATGCGTTTGTGCACAGTTCGTGCGCGAAAAACCCGTGGATCGATGCAGAGGTGAACTTGACAAGTACTTTGCAATCAGCGAAGAAGGTGGTGGACGTGGCCGGGATCGAACCGGCGACCCCCTGCTTGCAAAGCAGATGCTCTCCCAGCTGAGCTACACGCCCACAGTCGGAGTCACTTTTATTCTAAAGCATATCCAGCCGTTCCGAAAACCGAATCCCCCTCTTTCAGTGGTTACTGGGTCAGACATGCGGATCGCGCCATCAAAGAACGAGCACATCGGCGCCACGCGAGTCTAGGGCGCGGTCGAAAGTCACCAGTTTTAGATTCGCGACTGAGGCGAAGGCAAGAAGATAGGCATCTGCCCACACTTTGGGCGAGTGGCTGGAAAGGCGGGAATATTTGCGGAATTCCTTTTCCAGACCATCCGGTTCGGGAAGAAATGCAATGCGGCTATCCGCCCGGATCTTGTCCCAAAGGGCCCAGGCTTCGGACATGTTCCTCACATCCTTGCCCATGATCGACTCGGTGGTGACCAGCCGCAGAACCGTGACCTGCGTGAAGCGGCAGTAGAAAAATTGTTCATCACCGGATCGCTCGAACCACGCCCGGGCCTGTTCCGAATGCACGTGCCGGCTCCACAGCAAAGCGAGCCAGACGTTGGCATCAAGGAAATTCAACGTGTTCATAGATATCTTCACTGGTCAGATCTACCCGGGGTCCTTTGGAGACAATGAGGGGAAAGCGCACTCTCTTGGGACGCGGGCGCTTGCCCTCCAGGAGAGAGCGTCTGGCGCCCGCGAGGATGAGATCGCGGACCGAGCGGCCTTGCGCTGCGGCCTGCACTTTCAACCTGCGGTAGAGAGAGACCGGAATGTCCACGGTGGTACGAACGGCCTCTTGCTTCATCCCCGAAGTATTGCACACATGCCATAAATATGGAACAGAAGATTTCTCCGCCATTTCTCCACTAGCAGTACCGCCGGATCTGATTTCAGCCACGAAGAAATCACAATTGGTTTGACGGATTCATTTTCTGTGATATCGATAGGCATCTTTTGCACGGTGCCGCCGGAGGACGATCCATGCCGCCTCGCAAAGCTCCGCGCCTGCCGCCCCCTGAACCCGCCGCCAGCCGCCCGCACATGCCCGGCTATGGCCTGAAGGATGCCAACAGTGGCGGGGGCCTCCTGCCCTGGCGTTGGGCGCGTGAGCGCCTTACAAAATCGCACAACTATTTCCTGGCCACCACGCGGCCCGACGGCCGGCCCCACATCATGATTGTCTGGGGCCTGTGGTTCCATGAGGCGTTCTGCTTCAGCACTGGCCGGGATTCCCGCAAGGCGCGCAACCTCGCCGCCAATCCTCATTGTGTCGTCAGTACCGAAAATGCCGCCGAAGCTGTGATTCTAGAGGGCGTCGCCGAAGAACTGCCCGTTCTCCGCGATCCAGCCCTGCTCAAAAGCTATATCCTGGCTTACAAGAAGAAATACGATTACCAAATGGATGGCAGCGAGGGAAACTTCTACGCCGTCCGCCCTCGCGTGGTCTTCGGTCTCCTGGAAAAGGATTTCCTCGGTGCCACCACCCGCTGGCTTTTTCCCAAGGGCTAGGGCGTCTCGGCAGGTTCGTCGTGTGCGTTTCATTCAAATTGACCACTACCAAACCCCCGCAAATCGTTGACGCCGCAGGCCCGCTCCCCGTATACTTGGGGTTTGTCTGTTGCTTCCGGAGGCTGTATGTACGCGGTGATTCGCAGTGGGGGAAAGCAGTACCGGGTGGCGCCCGGGGAAACCATCCAGGTGGAAAAGCTGCCCGGCAAAGTGGGCGATGCGGTCACCTTTGGCGAAGTTCTGGCCGTGCGCAGCGATGACCAGACCACGCTGGCCGGTCCGGCTGCCTCGAAAGCCAGCGTGGCCGGCAAAATCGTGGCCCACGGACGCGGCCCCAAGGTCCGCGTCATGAAGTTCAAGAAGACCAACCAGTACAAAATTTTCCGCGGCCACCGGCAGGACTACACTGCCGTTGAGGTCAGCGAGATCAAGCTCTAGGGAAAGGCCATGGCACACAAGAAAGGCGGAGGATCTTCAACAAACGGGCGCGATTCCCACGGCCAGAGGCTGGGGGTCAAGCGCTTCGGAGGCCAACTGGTCTCCGGGGGCACCATCCTGGTGCGCCAGCGGGGCACGAAATACAAGCCCGGCACCAACGTCGGCCGCGGCAAGGACGACACGCTGTTTGCCTGCATCGGCGGCGTGGTGAAGTTCGAGGACAAGGGGCGCATCGGCAAGTTCATCAGCGTGTACCCGGCGCCGGTCCCGGCCCCGGCAGTCGCCTAGTCTCTCTTCGCTCACCGGCGGTCCCGCACAGCGGGACCGCCTTTGTTTTTCTTCCCGCTCGTGTCGTATCCTACGCACAGAACGGATCACTGTGTTTGTTGACGAAGCAAGAATCTACGTGAAGGCAGGCGAGGGCGGCCGCGGTTGTGTGGCCTTCCGGCGGGAGAAGTTCGTCCCGCGCGGCGGGCCCTCGGGCGGGGACGGCGGCGATGGCGGCAGCGTCATCCTCGAAGCCACCACCAACGAAAACACATTGCTGCGCTACCGCTTCGACCGCGAGTTCCGCGCCGACCGCGGCCGCCACGGCGAAGGCTCGAATTGCCACGGCCGCTCGGGGCAAGACACCCTGCTCGCAGTTCCCGTCGGCACCATCGTCCGCGACGAACAAACCGGCGAGCTGCTCTTCGATTTCACCGCCGCAGGCCAGCGCTTCTTTGCCGCCCGAGGCGGGCATGGCGGCCGGGGCAACCAGCATTTCGCCAAGCCCTGGCACCAGGCCCCACGCGAGTTCGAGGATGGCGAGGCTGGCGAGGAGCGCCGGCTGCAGCTCGAGCTTCGTCTGCTGGCCGACGTTGGCCTGCTGGGTTTTCCCAACGCCGGAAAATCCACGCTGATTTCGCGCATCTCCGCGGCCCGGCCAAAGATTGCCGATTACCCATTCACGACGCTCGAGCCGCACCTGGGCGTCGTATCTGTCGACGGCGAACGGCCCGGCTCGGGACGCACTTTTGTTGTCGCTGACCTGCCCGGCCTGATCGAAGGCGCGCACCAAGGGGTTGGTTTGGGAATCCGCTTCCTGCGGCACATCGAGCGCACGCGCCTGCTGGCACATCTGGTGGACACCAGTGACGCTTCGGACTCTGACCCGGTGCATGATTTCGAGGTCGTCCGCGGCGAACTGCGCGCCGCAAGCGAAACGCTCGATGCCAAACCGTTCATCGTCGTGGCCACCAAACTCGATGCCACCACCGACCGTGCGCGCCTCGACCGCCTGCGCAAATTCTGCGAGGAGCAAGGCCACTCCTTCTTCACGATCTCGTCGGCGACCGGCACGGGGATCCAGCAACTGGTTCGCGGGATGGCTGACGCACTGGCGCGCCTGCCGCGCCACGAAGCCGAAGTTGCGGACTCCGCCGCTCCCGGCGCCGCCGCTGACGCGGCGACTGATTCCGAGGTGCGTTCCTCTTGACCGCGCTGCCTCGCGCTCCGCGCACCCGCCCGCCCCGATCGATAGCGCTGTTTGGCGGCTCGTTCGATCCCATCCACTCCGGGCACCTTGCTGTGGCGCGCGCGGCCTGCCGCCGCTTCGATCTCGATGAAGTGCATTTCATTCCCGCGGGGCGCCCGCCGCACAAGAGAGACCGCCATCTGGTGCCCTACCTGCACCGTTTTGCCATGGTGGCGCTGGCCTGCGCGGGAGAGCCGCGCTTCGTGCCGTCGCTCGCCGAGGCGGGCGACGACCTCTCCGGCCGGGGGACGCACTACTCGATTGACGTGGTGCGCGCCTTCCGCCGGCAACTCCGGCGCGGCGAGCGTCTCTATTTTCTGGTCGGCGCGGATGCATTTTTGACCATTGGCTCGTGGAAGGAGTCGGTGGCGTTGCTGGAGGCCTGCGAATTCCTGGTGGCCACGCGCCCCGGTGTGACCTCCGCCGAACTGCGGCGCGCTCTGCCCGAGGCCATGAGCCGCACGGGTGTGCACGTGCTTCCCGGCGTCAACAGCCCGTGCTCTTCGAGTGCCATCCGCAACCGGGTGACCCGCGGGCTTTCCATCCGCGGACTTGTGCCCGCGGCGGTGGAGGACTACATTTGCAAACTAGGCCTTTACCGTTGATCCCCAACTCGATTCGTCCCGAAATTCGCCTGGCCATCGAGGCGGCCCAGAGCAAGAAGGCCGCGGCGGTGACCGTGCTCGACCTCGAAGGCCTTGGCGCCTTTACCAGCGCCTTCGTCCTGTGCACGGGTTACAGTTCGCCTCAGGTACAGGCCATCAGTGACGCCGTGGATGAGCGGCTGAAACTCTTTGGCCATCTGCTGCTCCACCGCGAAGGGTACAACTCCGCGGCGTGGGTCTTGCTCGACTACGGCAGCTTTGTGGTGCACGTGTTCAGCGAAACCGCGCGGCTGTTCTACGACATCGAGCGCCTGTGGCGCGCCGCCAAGCGCACCAACATCCCCGATGTGGATTTTCACGGAGCCGCCAAGGCATGACCGCAGCGCTCTGCGAATGGATCGCGGCCGCTCCGTCCTCCCGCCAGGTCCTGGTTCTGGCGGAGAAGGTGGCTCCAGCCTCGACTACAGTCCTGATCTTCGGCGAAACCGGCACGGGGAAGGACCAACTCGCGCGGCTCATGCACGATTTGGGGCCGCGGCGCGACGCGCCGTTTCTGAAAATTGATTGCGCCAGCCTCCCGCCCGAGTTGGTGGAATCCGAACTGTTCGGCCACGAGCGCGGCGCGTTTACCGGCGCCACGGACCGCAAGCTGGGCCGCTTGGAGATGGCCCGCGGCGGCACAATCGTCCTGGATGAAGTGGCGGCGCTGGCGCCCGCGGTGCAGTCCAAGCTCTTGCGCGTGCTCGAAGAGCGCGTCTTCGAGCGGCTGGGAGGGACGGAAACGCTGCGCATGGACGGCCGGTTGATTGCCCTGACCAACACCGACCTGGTGCGCGCGGTGGCGGAGGGCCGCTTCCGCGAAGACCTCTATTTTCGCTTAAACGTTTTGGGCATCACCATCCCGCCGCTGCGCGAGCGCCGCGAAGACATCCTCCCGATTGCGCGGCATCTCCTGGCGCGGCTGGCGCTGGTCCATGGCCGCCCGGCGGCGAGCCTCAGCGCGCAGGCCGAAAGCTTGCTCGAAGCCTATGCCTGGCCCGGGAATGTCCGTGAGCTGAAAAACGTGATCGAGCGCGCGCTGGTGTTTGCTAAGCAGGATTTGCTTGGCCCCGAGGATCTGCCTGATGCCGTGCGCGCCTCGGGCGCCGCAGGGGCCGCCGGCCAGGGGATGCGCTCGCTCGAAGACATGGAGCGCGAATGCATCGCTGCGACGCTGGAAGCCACGCACTACAAAATCACCCGCAGCGCGGAAATCCTAGGGATCAGCCGCAAGACCCTGCTCGAAAAACGCAAGAAGTACGGCCTGCATTGAGACCGCTCTCCATGCTCCGGCCATGAACATCCGCCTGATTTTTCTTGGCAAGACGCGCCGTGCGGAGCTGCGCGCGCTGCTCGCGGATTACGTGGAACGCATCGGCCGGTCCTGTACGGTCTCCGTCCACGAGCTGCGCGCACCAGCCGAGCAGTCACTCGCCCGCGTGAAGACGGACACTGCCGCGCATTGGGTCTTACTCGATGCCGGAGGAAAACAGCTCAGCTCGCAGCAGTTTGCCCGCTGGCTGGGCGCCCTGCGCGATCGCGGAACGCGCGAAATCGTCTTTCTTTGCGGAGACGACGCCGGTTTTCCCGATTCCATCCGCGCCCGCGCGCAGGAGAAAATTTCGCTGTCAACGCTCACCATGCCGCACGAGCTGGCACGCGTCGTCCTTGCCGAGCAGATTTATCGCGCCTTCGCGATTTTGTCCGGTCACCCATATGCGAAGTGACGGCGGGCCTTCCTGGAGTGCGGCGGCGCTGGGGTTGACACGGCTGCGGGGGTACATGCTCTACAAGGTGAGCCCGCGCGACCCTCTGTCGTTTGGGTCGGCATTCCTGGTGCTGACCAGCCCGCTTGCCAGCGCGAGCTACTTGAGCTGACGGTCAGCGAAAAATGCCAGCGAGCGGCCGTCAGGCGACCAGAAGGGAGAATCACTATTTTCCGTGCCGGTCGGTGCTTGAGCACTGTTGACGCGCAGCGGCCGCAACCAAATTTGGGTTACCGAGGTGGAAGGTTAGGTGGAGGGGTATAACCTTTGCCCGGAATCTCAGCAGGTGGCTGAAATTGGCTGAGTGGTCTGATCGCTTGGAGCTTCTTGCCCTTCTTCAGTCCCTTGCGCGTTTTCTTCGCTTTCATTGAATCTCTCCTTTCATTCGATTGCCCCTTGGGGTGCAGGGCGGATGGGGCACCCGGGGGCCGACGAGCCAGCAGACCCAGGTAATCCAGTATCATATCTACATTCGCAGTCATAATCTGACAATCCCGCAGGCTGGACACGAGCATCCCGAAGCCGCTACCAACAATGGTGTCCTGCAAAATGGGCACACGGTATCGGACGCCGGGGGAATAGTGGCCAATATTTGCGTCAAAGAGGGATCCTTCGGTGTGCGGAGAAGGTGCGCGAATACCAGGATTGCTCCGATTGGTCCGCCGATGCGGAAGATCCAACTGCCGACAACGAAGTCCGGCTCAACTGGCATGGCCCAGAAAACTGCCGAGAAGAAGAGCAGCACAAACAATCCGGCCCACTTAAAGGAGCGACGCGTCCCGGGAGCTACATGCGGCTGTTGACCGCATACCGTGCACAGCCAGCGTTTCCAAAATCCGAGTGGCAGGAACGGGATCCAAAAGATGTGCAACGCGTCGAAGCTCCGCATCTGCACCGACCTAAGTGCCTGCCTGCACGACAGGCAATGGTCATTGCGAAATGCAATGCGTTTACGCCGGAAGTGGTAGATGCCATGGACGATGATCATTCTGTGCCGGCCCGCGGCGGGCGCTCATGGCAGCGACATCGTCCTGAATAATAGTGGCTGGTCTGCCAGGAGAGCCGCTGGCCGCCCTTGGCTCTCCCGGCAATCGAATCTCGGCGCTTTGGCGTGCCCTGAGAAGGCACGCCGGAACGACGACAGCTACTCAATCCTCAGGTAGGCGTTGACGGCGGGTGATTTTGTCGCCGACAATTTCTTACCCTTCTTCAAATGCTTAGTCTTGGCTTTCTTCTTCGCCATTGGATTTTCTCCCGCGGTGGATTTGCCCCAGGGGCGCTGCACTCTTATATACAAAGTGAGCGCCGATGTCCATTGGCGGGCGGCCGGGCTTGACGTTTCGCGGCACTCGCCGCACACTCCGAGATTACCCCTGAGGGGCAGGGGTTCACTGAGAGCGCCGCCATGCCGGAAGGAAAAGGACTGCTCATCGTCTACACCGGCCCGGGCAAGGGCAAGACCACCTGCGCCCTGGGGACATCCTTTCGTGCCGTGGGACAGGGGCTGCGCGTCCTGATGGTGCAATTCATCAAGGGCTCCTGGCACTACGGCGAGCTGGACGCGGCCAAGATGCTGGGCGACGACAAATTCGAAATTCGCCCCATGGGGCGCGGATTCGTCAAGGTGGGCGGGGCGGAAACCGATCCCGAGGACATCCGCCTCTGCGAGCAGGCCTGGGAATACGGCCGCGAGCAGATTTACAGCGGAAAGTACGACCTGGTGGTGCTCGACGAGATCAACTACGTGATCACCTACAAGATGCTCGATCCGGAAAAAGTGGTGGACGCACTGGCGCGCCGCCCGGAGCGCGTGCACGTAATCTGCACCGGGCGGAGTGCGCACCCCAAACTGGTCGAGCTGGCCGACCTGGTAACGGAAATGAAAGAGGTCAAGCACCCGTACACAAAAGGCATCCTCGCGCAGCGGGGGATTGATTACTGAAGCAGCCGCGGACTTCGCGGCGTGCATCCGAGTTTCCATTTTCGAGTTTCGCTTTTCGAATTTCGAGTTTCGTCTTTTGACTTACCCATGAGCTGGTTCAAACGCGATAAAGAAGCCATCCGCGACCCGGTCCCGCCCGAGGAGCGCCGCGTGCGCACCGAGGGGATGTGGGAGAAGTGCGCCTCCTGCCGCAAGATCATTTGGAAGAAGGACCTGGAAGCCAACTGGCAGGTTTGCCCGCGCTGCGACCACCATTTCAGGATCAACTCGCTGCGGCGCCTTGAGCTGCTGATGGACGGCGGCGAATGGACCGAGCACGACGCCGGGCTTTCTTCCACCGACCCGCTGAACTTTACCGACACGCGCCCCTATCGGCAGCGCCTGAAGGAGGCGCAGAAAAAACTGGGTATGCTCGACGCCATCCGCTGCGTCGATGGCAAGCTTGCCGGGCGCCCGGTGATCTGCTGCGCGATGGAGTTCGCCTTTATCGGCGGCTCAATGGGCGCGGTGGTGGGCGAAAAAGTGACGCGGGCGATTGACCTGGCCATCGAGCGACGCAATCCGCTGGTGGTGGTCTCCTGTTCCGGCGGCGCGCGGATGATGGAGGGGACCATCAGCCTGTTGCAGCTGGCGAAGGTCTCCGGCGCGCTGTCGCGGCTGGACGACGCGCGGCTGCCCTACATCTCCATCCTCACCGACCCCACCACTGGTGGGGTCACCGCCAGCTATGCCATGCTCGGCGACCTGAACATCGCTGAGCCCGGCGCGCTGATCGGTTTTGCCGGGCCGCGCGTGATCGAGCAGACCATTCGCCAGAAGTTGCCGGAAGGGTTCCAGCGCTCCGAGTTCCTCCTGCAACACGGCTTCCTGGACGCCATCGTCCATCGCAAGGACTTGAAGTCCTACCTCGCCCAGGCCTTCAATTTTTTTCTTGCGTAATAATCCATTGACCAGCTACTGTGGGCCGCATTCGCAGATTCCGCGGTCGTTGGAACGGGCCAAACCTTAAGAAACTTCATCCGTTACGATGACCACACGGAGGACTTGCAATGAGAACACCGCTGTTGGTAATGAAGTTGAGAGCTGCTGACATCGACGACACGCTGAGTATGAAAACGAGCCCCATGGGCGGCTCGTTCGGCCCGGTGAGAAGTTCTGGCCAAAAGTCACATCAAGGGTGGGACATTTTGGCTGACGTAGGGACTCCTGTTTTTGCGATTGCCTCCGGCATGATCGATGGAGTTCAAAACTGGGGTGACTACGGTCTCCAGATCCTTCTCAAATTCAATCGCCCGATTTATTCCGCCCCCCTCTATGCCTTCTACGCGCATTTGTCCCTGGCTTCCGTGGCCCGAATGAAGGTGATTTCTGAAGGAGAGATTCTCGGTTACACCGGAATTTCCGGAAACGCGGGGGGCACATCCCCGCATCTCCATTTCGAGATTCGGACCGAGCCGTGGCCTGGGCTGGGTCTGGCAGGGCGCCTCGATCCTGGAGAAATCTTGGGTTATCAGTATTACTCCTGCTCCCCTTAGCGGTGAGCATGCGGCAACAGAAAGCGTAGCTGCCTCTCTCCGGCACCTGGTCCAGACTTCCTCTCGGGTGTTGCGCAGAATTGTCCTGCCGCGGGATGGTTGAAGCAGCACAACAAGCTTCATGAGAGCCGGGGTGTTACATTAGGATCGGCGCAGGCGCGGCCCATCGTGATGAGTTTTGGTCAGGGATGAAATAGCCCGCGGATGACCTACGACGAGGCAGTGCGCGTTCTGCTGTCACTCGGGCGCGAGTTGGCGGCGCCACGTCAGGCGCGCGTCCAGAAATTCGACCTGCAAAATATCACGCGCCTTTCGAGCCGTCTCGCCAATCCGCATCGCGCCTCGCCCTGCGCGCACGTCGCCGGCACCAACGGCAAGGGCTCCACCGCCGCGCTGCTCGAATCCATCCTCCGCGCCGCCGGCTTCCGTACCGGCCTTTACACTTCGCCGCACCTGATGCGCATCAACGAGCGCATCCGCGTGAGTGGCGAGGAGATATCCGACGCGGAGTTCGCCGCAGCGTTTACGCGTGTCCATGCGCTCATCGAGGAACTGCTGGCTTCGGGAGGTCTTGCGGCGCATCCCACCTACTTCGAATGCGTCACGGCCATGGCGTTTGACCACTTTGCCCGCGCCGGGGCAGGCTTCGCCGTTTATGAAGTGGGTATGGGCGGGCGTCTGGACTCCACGAACATCGTCGAGCCGGAAGTCGCCGTCATCACCCAGGTGGATTTCGACCACGAAGAATACCTGGGCCACTCCATCGAGCAGATCGCCGCGGAAAAAGCGGGAATCATCAAGCCGGGCGTGCGGGTGGTGAGCGCGGCCGAACACCCCGCCGCCACTGCGGTAATCCGCCGGCGCGCCGGCGAACAGAATGCCCACGTCGTAGAAACGTCTACGGAATACCGCGTCGAGGATGTCAGGGCGGATGTGCGTGGCACGCGCTTCACGCTCCGCTGCCCCCGCGACAACTGGCGTCTCGAACTTCACATCACCCTCGCCGGACGCTACCAGCTGCGTAACGCCGTCGCCGCGGTGGCCGCGGCGCGTTTACTCGCCTCTCGCGGCTTCTCGGTGGACGATGGGGCCATCGCCGCCGGCATCGCCGCGGCGCGTTGGCCCGGACGGCTCCAGTTGATACAGGAACACCCCGCGGTGTTCCTCGACGGCACCCACAATCCCGCCGGCGCAAGAGAACTCGTCGCGTTCTGGAAGGAACAGTTTGCCGGGCGAAAGATTCATCTGGTTTTTGGCGCGCTGCGCGACAAGGCGGTGGACGAAATTGCCGGGTTGCTCTATCCCGAGGCGGAAACCGTCATCGTCACTGCGCCGGGGCAATCGCGCGGCATCTCACCGGAGTTACTCGCGGAAATGACCGGGCACCTGGCGCGACGCCTTGAAGTCGTGCCCGCGCCGGGGGACGCTTTGGAGCGCGCCATAGAACTTGCCGCTGCCGACGATGCGGTTTTCGCTACCGGCTCGCTCTACCTGGTGGGTGATCTCCTGCGGCACTGGGAGGCGCGCGGCGAGTTGCCGGCTCCCCAGGCCGTGCGCGAATCGCGCGGGGGCGCAGCCCGATGATCGCGCTCCTCGACGCGCTCGGTTACCTGCGCTCGCTGGTGGTCACCATCCCGCTGATTTACCTGCTCACCGTTTTCTGGGGCACGCTCTCGATGTTCGCGGCGTTGTTCGATTCCACCGGCAGCGCACAGCATTCCTGCGCGCGCTGGTGGTCGCGCTGCCTGTTGTTTGTTTCCGGCATATCCGTGCGCGTCCGCGGGCGCGAGCACCTGCCGCCCGGGCGCACTTGCGTCTTTGCCAGCAACCATCAGAGCTATCTCGATATCCCCCTGGTGTTCGCGTATTTGCCGGCGAATTTCCGCATCATGGCCAAGGCTAGTCTGTTCCACCTGCCGTTTCTCGGCTGGCACTTGCGCCGCTCCGGTCATATGTCCGTGGCCAAGGGCAACCCGGTGCGCGCCGCGCGCAGCCTGCTGGAAGCTGCCAGCCATGTGCGCAAGGGTACGCCGGTGTTCATCTTTCCCGAGGGCGGCCGCACCCCGGACGGGCGCATCCAGGAGTTCAAGGCCGGAACATTTCTGCTGGCCATCAAGTCCGGGGCCCCAGTCGTGCCGGTGACGCTTAACGGCACGCGCGCCGTCCTGCGCATGCATTCCTGGCACCTGCGGCCCGGACGCGTCGAGCTGGTCCTGCACGCGCCCATCGAAACCGCGGGGATGACTTCGCAATCGGCGGCTGAGCTTTGCGCGCGCGTCCGCGGCATCATCGTCAAGGATTTTGACGAGGCCTCCGCGCTGTCAGCACGATGACCGGCGATGCGCCTGTGATTGCTGCAAGCAAAACGCGATGTTAGGATGCTGACCTTTATGGCCAAGCCCGCAGCGGACAAATCGCTGAAGCCGCCCCTGGTGGGCATCATCATGGGCTCCAAGTCCGATTGGGAGACGCTCGAGCACGCGGCGCATGCGCTGGATGCGCTCGGCGTGCCGTACGAAGTGCGAATTCTCTCCGCGCATCGCACGCCGAACCAGCTTTTCAAATACGCCGCCGCGGCCGAGCGGCGGGGGCTGGAAGTGATCATCGCCGCAGCGGGGGGCGCAGCGCACCTGGCCGGTATCACCGCAGCGAAAACCCTCTTGCCTGTACTGGGCGTACCCATGGAGTCGAAAGCGCTGCATGGTCTGGATTCACTCTTGTCCACCGTGCAGATGCCGGCGGGAATTCCGGTGGGCACTCTGGCCATAGGCAAGCCCGGCGCCATCAATGCCGCGCTGTTTGCCGCCCACATCCTGGGCAACAAATATCCCGCCATCCGCGCGGCCGTGGCCCGCTTCCGTAAGCAGCAGGTGCAAGCCGTCCTGGCGCGGCCCGACCCCCGCAAGACGAGCTGAGCCGCAAACCCACCCCCAAACCATTGGGACCGCAACGTTGCTGGCGTGGCGCGCCGGATGCTACGATTTCAGATTGGCGTATGACACAAATGAACCATCAACGAGTGCGTATCGGCGTGCCGTTCCGCACGTCCGCCGAAGAAGCCGCCGGCGAGAGCAAGCGCCACAAAATCAAGTATTACCATGATGCCGTGGAGGCGGCCGGGGCGGAAGCGGTGGACATCTCTCTGCAACTCCCGGCGGCTGAGCTTGCGCGGCTTGCCGCTTCTCTTGACGGTTTCGTTCTTCCCGGCAGCCCTTGTGATGTGGACCCGGCGCGCTACCGCGCGCAGATTCATCGGGAAACGCACCCGCCGGACGCGGCGCGCGAGAGCACGGATTTTGCCGTGCTCGAACACGCCTTCGCCGCCGGCAAGCCGGTGCTGGCCATCTGCTACGGGACGCAACTCTTGAACGTTTGTTTGGGCGGTTCGCTCTACCAGGACATTGCGAGCGAGTTCACCACGCCGATCCGGCACAGTAAAGACGGGCTGCCGGCGGGCACGGCAGATCCCGTTCACCCCGCAAGGATCGAACCTGGCGGGGAGATCGCACAGCTTGCGGCGGCATGCCGCCTCGAGAATTCCGCTGGCAGCTTCCAGGCCCGGGTGAATACGTCGCACCATCAGGCCATCCGCGACCTGGGGAGTGGATTTCGCATTGCGGCGCGCGCTCCGGACGGAGTGATCGAAGCGGTGGAACATGCTCCGCATAAACACTGGGTGGTCGGCGTGCAATGGCATCCGGAGCGCATGGCCGGCGACGCGCTAGCCGTGGCCTTATTCCGTGCACTGGTTCAAGCAACGCGCGCGGTTTGTGCACGGCGCTGAAACCGCGCATTGGCGAGTTTTGTTCTTTCATCTCTCACGGGGGCTCGATGATTTCACTCGCAGGAAAGGCGGCGCTCATCACCGGAGGCTCGCGCGGCATCGGCGCGGCCGCGGTCAGGATGTTCGCGCAAGCCGGCGCGGACGTGGTGTTCAATTACCATTCGCGCGCCGAAGCGGCCAAGCAGGTCGAGCAGGAAGCGCGCAAGCACGGCACGCGCGTGGAATCGTTCAAAGCCGACCTGGGCAAGATGCGCCCGGCGGAAAAACTGGTCAAGTTCACCGTCGAGCGCCTCGGCCGGTTGGACATCCTGGTGGCCAACGCAGGCATCTGGAATCTCGATGACCTTCCCGTGGAAAAAATGAGCGAGCGGGATTGGGACCAGATGATGGACGTCAACGCGAAGAGCGTGTACAGCGTGATCCACTTTGCCGTCCCGCACATGATTGCGCAGAAGTCCGGGCGGATCATCGCCGTCAGCTCGACCGCGGGGCAGCGCGGGGAAGCATTTCACACCCATTACGGCGCGTCCAAGGGCGCGATCATCAGCTTCGTCAAAGGCCTCTCCACCGAGCTGGCCCGGCACAACATCCTGGTCAATTGCGTCGCGCCGGGATGGGTGGACACGGACATGTCCAAGCCGGTGCTGGGCACTAAGAAAGGCTGGCAGTTCGCGACCAAGTCCATCCCGCTGGGCCGCGTGGCGACGGCGGAGGAGTGCGCCGGACCGGTCCTTTTCCTGGCGTCGGACCTGGCCACCTTCATCAACGGCGAAATCCTGAATGTGAATGGAGGATCAGTCCTGTGCGGATAGCGAGGGTGATGAGGCTGGCGGCGTGCGCCGCCTTGCTGTGGACCGTCGCCCCGCTGGCCGGGGTATGGCCGCAGAACCCCGACACCATGCTGCCTGTAGATA
>JBGPJC010000077.1:0-19317 GCA_041485165.1 Terriglobia bacterium
GAAAAATACGAAGCGGTGGTCAGCGGCATCCTGCAGGAAGACGGGACCGTGGCCCACGGCATCCGCCAGCTCCACGAACGCGGCCAGCCCGTGCTGCTCGGCACCATCAGCATCGAGAAATCTGAGTTGATTAGCACATTGCTCAAGAAGGGCGGCATCCCGCACCAGGTGCTCAACGCCAAAGCTCACGAGCGCGAGGCCAAAACCATCGCCCAGGCGGGCCGCAAAGGCGCGGTCACCGTCTCCACCAACATGGCCGGCCGCGGCACGGACATTCTTCTGGGCGGCAACCCCGACTACCTCACGCGCGAGCTTTGCCTGAAAAACAAGCTGGCGCTTCCCTACTCTGCCGCGCGCTCAGTGATTGACAACCAAGGCCCCGAGACCCCCAACATGACGCTGTTCCAGCAAGAGGGGCGCGTCTTCCAGGTGCCCACGGATACCTGGAAACCGATCTACGACCAGTACACCGAGGAATGCCGAGCCGAGCATGACGCGGTGGTCGCTCTTGGCGGGCTGCACGTGCTCGGCACCGAGCGGCATGAAGCCCGCCGCATTGACAACCAGCTCCGCGGCCGCGCCGGCCGCCAGGGTGACCCCGGCTCTTCGCGCTTCTTCCTCTCGCTCGAGGACGACCTGCTGCGCGTCTTCGGCGGCGAGCGCATCCAGTCACTGATGTACCGGCTGGGGATGACCGAAGGCGTGCCCATTGAGTCCAAGCTGATTTCCAGCCGCATCGAGAACGCCCAGAAGGCCGTTGAGGGGCAGAACTTCGAGGCCCGCAAGCACCTGCTCGAGTACGACGATGTGATGAACAAGCAGCGCGAGACCATCTACTCCATCCGCCGCTCCATCCTCGAGGGCAAGGAGCAGAAGGACTACGTGCTCAGCATCGCCGAGGACCTGGCGCTCCAGTTGGTGGAAATCTATTGCCCGCGCGACCAGCATCCCGATGCCTGGAACCTCACCCAATTCTTCGCTGAAGCGCACGGCCAGTTCGGGCTAGACATGAAGAACGCGGGGCTGGACTTCAAGAAAGTGAACCACGACGAGCTGGCTGCTGCGCTCACCGAGCGCGCCAAGGCGCGCTATGAGGAACGCGAGAAAGCGTTCACGCCGGAAATGATGCGCTTCCTCGAGCGCCGCATCATTCTCGACATCGTGGACACGCAGTGGAAGGACCACCTGCTCTCCCTCGACCACTTGAAGGAAGGCATCGGCCTCCGCGGCTATGGCCAGAAAGATCCCCTGGTTGAGTTCAAGAAAGAGGCTTTCACCCTGTTCGAGGAAATGATGGACCGCATCGACATCGAGACGGTCCGCTTCCTGTTCCTGATGCAGCCGGCCCGCCCCGAGGAAGAGGCCAAGGAGATCGAGCGGCGGCAGAAGCGCCAGCAGCAGGACCTCCAGTTCCAAACCGGCCCGGCGCAGGCCGAGCCGCCCAAGCCGGTCCGGGCCGCAGGCAAGATCGGCCGCAACGACCCCTGCCCCTGCGGCTCCGGCAAGAAGTACAAGAAGTGCCACGGCAAAGCGGCTTAAGCGCCGCCGAATCCTGCCGCAATCCCTGCTCCCCCGCGCCGCCCGCGTGCGTCTAACTTCCCAAGTAGAGGCTGTCGTAAGGCCGTTTGAGGGCGTTTGACGGTCAGTTCCGGGGTATTTCCAAGAGGAACCTTTCGCCGCCCTGGGTCGTATCTAGGAACACAGAGGGGTGCGGCAAATCACCCGCCGCTCGCCGGTAAATAAGGGGAGGGAGTGGAATGTCAGGCAGAACAATCAGCATCATCGGCGCATTTGCCGTCGCGGCGGTCATCGCTGCCACGGCCGGAAACATCCAGGCCAGCGACTCGCGCGAGGGACGCTTCGACAAGTCACTCACCGTCAGCGGCCGCGTGTCGCTGGACGTAGAGACGGGTTCGGGCAGCATCACCATCCACCGCGGAGCGGCGGGGAGCGTGGCCATCCACGGCAACATCCGCGCCAGCAACAGTTGGCGCGGGAGCGATGCCGACGTCGAGAGCCGCATTCGCGCCATCGAGCAGCACCCGCCCATCGAGCAAGATGGCAATACCATCCGCATCGGCCACGGCACAGACCACGACCTGATGCGCAACATCTCCATCAGCTATGAGATCACTCTGCCGGAAGATTCCACCGCCCGTTCGCAGACCGGCTCGGGCAGCATCAATGTCACCGGCATCCGCGGCCCGCTGGAGCTCTCTACCGGCTCCGGCAACATCTCCGCAGAGGATGTGAACGCCGAAGTGACCGCCTCAACCGGCTCCGGAAGCATCGGGCTGCACAACGTCCGCGCCGCAGTGCGCACCAACACCGGCAGCGGCAACATCACCGGCAGCGGCATCTCCGGCGGCGTCAACGCCTCAACTGGAAGCGGAAGCATCCGCTTCGAGCAGAACTCCGCAGGCGATGTAGAAGCCCGCACCGGTTCCGGAGACATCGAGATTTCCGGCGTCAAGGGCTCGCTCCGCGCCCGCACCGGCAGCGGCAGCATAGAGGCGCGCGGCGAACAGACCGGCGACTGGCACTTGCACAGCGGCTCGGGCTCGGTGACCGTCCGGCTGCCGGCCAACGCCGCTTTCGAGCTCGATGCGCGCACCAGTTCGGGCAGCATCCATACCGAACATTCGGTCACCGTACAGGGAACGATCGGCCGCCACGAAATCCGCGGGAAAGTCGGCGCCGGCGGACCGATGCTGGAGGTCAGCACGTCCTCCGGTTCAATACGCATCGAGTAAAGCGCAGCGACATCTTTTTTGCCCTGCTAGGAAGCGGGTTGGCGCCGGGGATTTTCCCCTCCCCCCGGCGCCGGCCCGTACGCTCTGGATAGCACGCGGGGCTTGGCCAGGCGGCTTCCCATTCGGGCACGTTTCCACCCCTCTTCCCTCCACGTCGAAGCACACATTTCTCAGCCGATAGAAATAAATAGTTTATTTTCAACTACATATCTGGGGTCCACGTGCGGTACGCAATTTGCCCCCTATAGGGTTGGTATCGCGTCTTACGGAGAATCTCGATGACGACCCGGAGAAAGAACGTCTGCTGTGTCGATGGCTGCGGAGAGGCCGTGCCCGTGCCTCTGGCCGAGGACCAGATGTGTCTGGATCACTTTGTCGAGCACACCTACGCGCGCGCGCGTCGCGCGGTCGAGAACTATCAGGCCGACCTGCCTTTCCGCCTGGATGCCGTCGAGTGGATGTTTGAGGACGCCAAATTTGCGATCATGGCTGTGGTACGGGACATCGAACAGCCCTACCGTGAGAAAGTTTCCGAACTGATGATTTCGCTGGCCAACCTGCATGAGTTTGTGCGCTGCCACACCGCCAGAGTGTCGGCGGAAGCTCGCCAGGCAGAGCCGGTCCTGCAAGAGGCTCCTCGCGTCGCCGAAGCGCAACTCCCAGCCGGAGTCGCGCGCAGCGGCTAGCTTCTCCCTCCTCGCCCGCATTCTCCTGCGCGAGTTCTCGCGCTGACCCCGGCGTTTGCTTCTACGCGGCGCTAATCCCGCAGAAGCGGAGCGCGCTCCCGATAACATATTGGCTACCGTTGCGAGCCGTGGTCGTTGTCTGCGGCGGATGGCGCGGGGTATGATTTGAAATGTCCCGCAACCCGTGCACGTCGCAGCCCTGCGCCGAGGATCTTAAGGATGACTCACCAGCCCACCATACTTGGCGAATTTGACCCCCGCGAGCTGAAACTGCGCCTCCACGCGGTCATCGCTGCGGATGTCGAGGCCATCTCCCTGTTCACCGACCAGGCCATGGTTCTGGTGCGGGAGATGGGGGTCGAGTCGGGCAAAGACTTCGATGTGGAACTGGCCCTGCGCGAGGCCCTGGCCAATGCCGTGATGCACGGTTGTCAGGCGGACCCCGGGAAGCAGGTGGAATGCCTGGTGGCTTGCGATGAAAACCGCGGCATGCTCGTGGTCGTCCGCGACCCAGGCACCGGATTCGACCCCGCCGCGCTCCCCAGTTGCTTGAATGGCCAAAACGTCTACTCCACTCACGGCCGGGGAGTCTTTCTGATCAACCAGTTGATGGATGAGGTGCAGTTCGAAAATGGCGGCACGGAGATCCGCATGAGGAAATATTAGCCGCCGTTTGGATCGGCCAGTAGCGAACCATGTCCGACGCCAACTCCAAGCTCGATCCTTTAAAGCCGGCCATGCCGCAAATCCCGGGTGTGCCTGCTCCGGCGCCCGAGAAGAAACAGCCGGCCGCGCCTGCCGGGCCTCCCATCTGGACCGATCGCAAAGTGCAAATCGGCGCAGGGCTGGTGGTGGCGTTCTTGTTCCTGGCGGTCATCGCTGCCTGGTTGATTCGCCCCGCGTCCCCGCCGCGGGCCATCGGACTCGAACCCCGTCCGCAAACCTCGGAGGGTTCCTCGCCCTCGCAAGAATCGGTCCTCACCCAGATCTTGCCCGTCGCTCCCGGGACAATCGCTTCCACGCTGGACACTGCCACGCCTTGGTCCTTTATTAAGTTTCAGTTCCGCAAGCCGAGTGGAGAAGTGGTCCCGGCCCGCCTGCTCCGCCTCCCCACTGGAACCGGTGCGGGAGCCTACTGGGCATTCCTCGGAATCGGCGCCTACGGGCGGTGTGAGCTGGAGTTGGAATCGGACCTGACCAAACTGGCGAAGGAGTACGGCTATCGCGCCCGGCATCCCATGGTTGTGGATCCTTGCAACCAGTCGGTCTACGACCCACTCGGGTATGGCAGCGACCACGGCTCGTGGATTCGAGGGCAAGTGGTGGCCGGGGCCGGCCTCCGCCCGCCTCTGGCAGTGGAGATCGAAGTCGACCAAAGCAACATCGTCGCCAGCCGCTCGGAATAATCCTCTCCCAAACCTCGCCTTTTCGCCCAGCATTCGCCACTGGTCTTGACTTCCACTACGCCAGCCAGTACAACGCTGCATTCCAGCGCGATGCGGGAGATGCAGCGCAAGGAGACTCAAGTGACAAACATTTCGCGCCGCAGATTGCTTGCTGCGGGAACACAGGCCGGCGCTCTGGGCGCGCTGGCAGCGGGCCTGGCTACGCCGCTGGCGGCTTCGGCGGAAGGGGCTCACAGTCCGCTCCCCCCGGCGTTCGATAAACTTGCGCCGCTGGGCGACCGCGTCCATCCCATCCGCACCGAGGAGTTCCAATCGCGCATGACTCGGGCGCGGAAATTGATGACCGACGTCAGCCCGGCATTCGACGGCCTCTATGTCACCCCGGGCACGTCGCTCTACTACTTCACCGGCATTCGCTGGTGGCCCAGCGAGCGCCTGCTTGCTCTGGTGCTTCCGCGCCTGGGAGAGCCCGCGCTGATCTGTCCCGCGTTTGAAGCCGACCGCCTCCGCGAACAGCTCCACTGGCCCATGGAAGTCCGCGTTTGGCAGGAAGACGAGAATCCGCACGCGCTCGCCGCGCGCACGTTCGCAGATCGTGGCGTCCGCGCGGGAAAAATCGGCATCGAAGAAACCACGCGCTTCGTCTTTTTCGACGATCTGCGCGCCGCGGCGCCGGGTCTGGAATACATCAGCGCCAGCCCGGTCACCATCGGCTGCCGCGCGCGGAAATCCTCCGCGGAGATCGAATTGATGCGCCTGGCCAACCACGCCACCGTGGATTGCTACCGCGCGACCTTTGCTTCGCTGCGCGAGGGCATGACCGAGACCGAAGTTGCCAGCCTGGTCGAGCGCGGCTTTCAAAAGATGGGGCTGAGCGGAGACGTCTTTGTGCTCTTCGGACAATGGGCCGCGCGGCCCCACGGCACCACCGTGCCGCAGCGGCTGCGCGAGGGCGATATCGTGCTGATGGACGACGGCACCTCGGTCGAGGGTTACCCCGCGGACTGCACGCGCACCGGCTTTTTCGGCAAGCCCGCCGACAAGCATCGCCGGGCATTTGATACCGTGCGCAAAGCGCAGGACGCCGCACTCGCCGCGGCCCAGCGCGGCAAATTGACCGGCTCGGTGGACGACGCCGCGCGCGGCGTCGTCACCGCTGCGGGTTACGGCAAAGACTACGAGGTTTTCACCCATCGCGTGGGCCATGGCATCGGCCTCGACGGCCACGAACATCCCTATCTGGTCCGCGGCAGCCGCACCGTCCTCGAAAGTGGGATGACCTTTTCCGACGAGCCGGGAATTTATTTGCCCGGAGATTTCGGCCTGCGCCTGGAAGACGTCATGGTGGTGGAAGAAAACGGCCCAGCGCGGCTGCTGACCCCAGGCTTCAGCCAGTCGTTGGAAAACCCCTGCGGGTGAGGTAGGGGCACGGCATGCCGTGCCCCTACATTATTTTTTCAGCAGCTCCGACCGCTCCGCACAAAACTCCACAATCCTCTTCTCCGCCCAGAAGCGCTCATCGCCTCCATGGCGCGAGATGAACGCGCAGTGCCCGCCGTGCTCAGGAGCAACAAATGTGACGTTCGGATTGCCCAGCAGCGCCGGCTTGCGCACCGATTCGTACGGCACCATGGTGTCATCCTGCGCGGTGATTACCAGTGCCGGCACCTTGATTTTTCCGACCACGTGCATGGCGCTGGCGCGGTCGTAGTAGTTGACGGCATTTCCGTAACCGCAGTGCGGCGCGGTGACCACCTCGTCGAAATCGCGAACCGAATGCACCCGGTCCAGCCCGTTCACCGAATAAATCTCCGGAAACAACGCCACCTTCTGGCGGTAGCGGATCTTCAGGTTGTGGACGAAGTTCCACTCGTAGATCACATTCTGCCGCGCGTGAATCGCGTCGGCGCAGGCGGCCAGATCCAACGCCGGGCAAACCACGGTGACGCCGCGGAACGCATCGATCGATAACCCGAAAGTGGCATCGCCCAGCTCGCCCGCGGCTTTCAGCAACAGGTTTCCGCCCATTGAAAAACCCGCCAAAAAAATCTCTGGCTGGGCATCGAGTTCGGCCAGCTCCCGCATGACGAAACGAAAATCGCCGGAGCGGCCGGAATTGTAGAGCGTCGGCGTCAGCCCATCAGTGCCGCCGCAGTTGCGCTGGTTCATGCGCAGGACGTTGAACCCGGCCACCCAGGCCCTCTCCGCCGTCCCCAGGACGTAGCGCGAACTGCTCGAGCCTTCCAGGCCGTGCACAATCACCAGCGTCGGATGCCGCCGCGGCTCGGCTTGCCAGTGGCAGTGCGCCAGGATTTTGGTTCCCGGCTCGACATCGAAATAGCGCTCGGTCGCCTCGCCCAGGTTTTGCAGGCTGCGCGGCCAGTACTGCCCGGCAAGCGTCATGGCATGGGGATTCTTCAGGTAAGCATGCGGCTCAAATGGGATCACACCTTGAATGTAACGAATCCGCGCCCTACCCCGCAAGCACCGTAGCGGCGGCTTCACGCCGCCATCTTTCTCCATCCCACGCTGACGCATGGCTGTGAGCACAAAATGTAGTCGGGGCGGCACGTCTTGAAAGTACAATCGGGCGCGGCGGGGAGGGGATTTCAACCCAGAGGCCACAGAGAACGCAGAGGTCACAGAGGGCGTGGAGAAGAGACGGGGCCGGTGTAAGGAAGCGATCATAGGTTCAAGTAGTGGCGGAACCATTGGATTTGACGAGAGCGGGCCCCTCGGTCCGGCCCTTGCTCAAGGTGAATTTGCAAACATCGTCCACGAATTTGGAGGCGGCAGTGCCCGGCGAGGGGGCTTTGAGGATCTGCTTGAGTGCTTTCTGCATTTCGGGCGAGTCCTTGAGGTCCCAGAGTTCACTCTTGACCTCCCTCAGAGACTGCAGAAGCAGTTGGCAGGCGTAGGCGAGGACGGCGGCGTTGCGCGTGGGAATGCGGTCAGCGGCCAGGAGGACCACGAGATTTCCCAGGACGTGATTTATGGAAGCGGCGGTGCGGAAGTCGTGGATAGGGCCGAGAAGATCCAGGGCGAGGGCGGGATCTGCTGGCTTAAAAGCCAGCGCTACATTGCGCTGTTCCTGGAGGGCATGGTAGGAGCAGAGTGATGGATGGTCAGCGCCACGAAGCGAGCGGCATTGCCGTCCATGCGCGTTGATCTGCTGGCAACGATTCTCAGAATTTGGTTTGGGCATGGTCTAGAGCCTCACGGGAGCATGGATTCTGGAAGCATTTGTCTGTCCTGGGTACCCCCCCGGGGGTGTTTTTCGTAAGAGTGGCCAGGAAAGGAGTTAGGGTGAGGGGGCTCGTAAGAGTGGCCAATAAAGGAGATAGGGACAGTGCTCAGGGGATAGTGGTTAGTGGATAGGGGATAGCGGGGACCGAGGGTCAAAATCGCATGTGCCATCGATGCGTCACCTAATTGATGATACCTTACTGGTAATCAAAAGTCAAGGGAAAAGAATGGATTTGGGAAGGGAGAAGCAAAGAAAGGAGTTATCTGTGGCAAGAGGTAGGTCTGTTTCAAAGTGGCACAGCCTTTCAGGCTGTGCGCTGCTTCCCTGCTCTGCCACAGCCACCAGAGGCGCACAGCCTGAAAGGCTGTGCCACTGGCCTCAACCATAGTCCTGGGGCACGAGAGGGACCGGAAACCCCACCTTTCCCGACCGTGTCGGGAAAGATGGGGAACCCGGCGAGCAACCCTGACTCGGGCAAAAGGCATCTGCACGAAACAGCACCTACCCAGGGAACCGGGCCCCTCTTCCAGGTGTTGCGGCTCATTTCGACCGCAACGGGAGGCCAAAGTGAGAAGCAGATTCCAGCCAGGGATTGTACTGGCACTGTTCTGGCTGGCCCCCTGGGCGTACGCGCAAACGATCATTCCTCACCCGCCCCCGGGGCCCCGTTACATCGTGATTAGCACGCGAAGACTCTCAACCTTCAAGACCGAGCTCACTCTAACGGTGATGCAGGGGTATCAGGTGGTTGCCGTCGCCCCCAAGTCCGGCACTCTTCTGACCGCGGGACAAACTGTTCTTCTGGAAAGGCTCCCCGAAGGAGCACCCGCACCCCAATACTGGCTGGCCGATGATGAACACGCTTCTCTGGATTCGCAGCTCAACAGCGGCGCATGGGCAGGGTTTCGGCTGATCCCGAACTCAGCATTTCAGCGAACCACTCACGACTTTTGGGGAGACCTCTTTTCCTCGGCCATTTTCGGGGAAAAACACGTCAACCATCAAAGGTTTGACAACACTCACAGCTACGCTTTGATGGAGAAACGCAATGATGCGGTGATGCCTTGCAGGTACCGCGTGACCACGCTGAGCCAACCCCAAAAACATCAACTCTATGCCCCCGGTTTGGAAGCGGGATACCGTATCGCGGGGGACGTGGGCGCTTGGGTGATCATGGAAAGCTGTGCGGCAGCAACTCCTGGAGAGAACCTTTCCTTGCCGGAACACGCTGGGGCCAATACTACTGATCGCTTTCGGGTTTTGGTGCTCGGCAACCGAGAAAGGGATCGAAAACATTTGAATGACGAGGTATCCCACGGTTATCGCGTTCTGGCGGCAAACGGCCCGATCCTAACTCTGGAAAAGGCGGTGCCCCCTGCTTCTCCAAGGGAGCACAAATTCTTTTTTGCAAAGAACGACGCCGCCCTGGAAAAACAATTGAGCTCGGATCCGGGCTTCCGGTTCGTTTCCGTCAGCATGGTGGAGGTGCCGGGTTTTTGGGGGAGCAGGCAAATGTTCGCCGTGATGGAAAAATCAGGAGAGGCCGTTCTGCGTTACGAATACCTGACCCTGAGCGATACGACAGACACCGGTCTGCAAGACAAGATCAACGAGGCCACGAAACAAGGGTACGAAGCGAGAGGGCTGGCTCGATGTGCCAACAGGCTCTGCGCAATCCTGGAACGCCCCGCAGCGCCGGACCAAGCAATCACACCCAAGTGAAATCTCGCCGACCAGGCACTCTCTGGCTCTTCGATTAAGGACTCTGCCGAGTACCTCACTTTTCCATTTTGCGCGTGGGGCTTTTGACTTTGCTGTCGCCGGAGACTGCCCGCCGTCTTGCCGTCTGGCGGGCCTGCCAGTCTTCTTATTTGGCGGGCCATGCGCTTCTCTATTCGACCGGATCCACCTTCACCAATTTCTTCCCGCCCCGGCCGTAGTAGCGTTTCAATTTCTTGGGCACAGTACAGGACCAAGGTCCCCACCCCTGCCCCCGAGGGGTGGGGCACCCGCGTTCCCTCACTCTCCGATGAATGACAGAAGTGATATCCTCCCACCGTGCGGCGTCGTCAAGAAAAATCGTCTCCGGGCCACCCGCCCCGGAAAGGGTCGCTTCAACCTTGATTCCTCTACAATCGTTTCGCGAACGATTAGCCCTCGAGTTGCAGAAGATTGAGGCCGGAATCATCGGCCTCTGGACAAATAGCGAAATTGAAGAATTTCGGAATGACCCCGATAGCGGTATTGTCATTATTGGTAGACCAAGTTATTCCTGGAAATCCTTGCCGGATGAGCACCGCGCTGCGCAAGCGCGGGCAATGGAGAGGTATCGCTGCTGGTATGAGGTCTTTCAACGTTCTCATTCAATGCATGCTTCGGATGTTCAACGCGAAATCGAGGACAGAAACAAGTACGTGATCGCCGCCATCGAGCTCGATACTTCATGGCAAACTGAACCCACGATCGATGAAAACCAAGCGTACCTGTCAAAGGAACTGGACTTCTTTCGGCGACTCCTCTGTTCCCAAGGTCCGGAGCCCGAACTTATTCTCGTGCCAGACACCAACGCCATGCTCAAGTCAGCGAAACCAAACGATTACGCGAGCACTATCGACTCCAAGTCTTTCACGTTTGCCATCGTTCCGACGGTATTGGCCGAGTTAGACGAGCTAAAGCGCAGCAGGCGAGACCAGGCACTAGGGGAGAAGGCTGCAAAAGCTATTCGAATATTGAAAGGCCTTCGAGCGCAAGGCTCGGTGCTCGACGGAGTAATCGTGGCAAAGACGATACAAGTGAGGATGATTCCCACGGAACCCCGATTTCAAGGCCTCCCCTCATGGCTTGACCCCGGCAATCAGGACGACAGGATCATTGGCAGTGTCCTAGAGATTCAATTCAAGAGCCCTTCCGCCACTGTGGTTCTGGTCACCGATGATGTAAACCTTCAGAATAAGGCGGAGATGGCTTTTCTGCCCTCTGCCGAGCCACCGGATGTTTCGTAGCAGGGGGGAATGGCCAAATGTCTGGCCCAGGTACTCGACGGGCAGGTGGCGCTTTTCTTGAGACAGGGCTGAGGTCTTGGGGGCCGCACCCTCATCTCATCACTCTGGGAGTAATCACAGCGGTGGTATACTCTCGTCGTGCGTTGCCCTCAAGAAAGAATTCAGACGAATTCCAATGCGCCACCCGCCCGCAAGGCAGCCCGTGGAGCGAGGGCTTCTCCGGCCTCATCTCTGCTGCCGTTGCAGCAGGTTGCGGCCTTCCATATAGATATCCAACGCCCCTTCGATGAGCCCAAATGCTTGAAACAGGTCTGCTATCTTCTTAATCTTCTCCATAAATACCCTGTGCTTGTCTGCATCGGGAACACCCCGGACAAGAATCTGGACAACCAATTCTCCAGCAAATTTGAAGTAAGTGCGCTGCATGGTCGGACCGATCTCCAAGAATCCGAACACGTCACTGCCAGCCAGCTCATCGAGGGTTTCCTGGACGACGGCCTCTCGAACATGACCACAGATGTCATTTCTTACTTCGTTTACTACTTTTATTCCTTTCGCCATCGCCTTCGTATGATCTTCAAACTCTCTTTGTCTATCAGGTTTTTGTCCGGCGAGGAGAACTTTGAATTCTGGGGCTGAAAGGAGCCTTTGGATTCCGCTTTCGATCTCGCGGAGTGTTCGAATCAGATTCCGAATGAAATACAGTCTGCGCCACTCTTTGGAAAGACCATCTAGTTCTTTGATCTCTGCCGTGTAAACGCCATTCATCTCCAAGAGAAAGTCCTCCCTCAAGATACATAGCCTGGCGATCTTCGCAGCCAGAGGATCGTTCGGTGGAAACCATTTGGTTAGTGTGACGATCCGTGTTCTCGACGCGACTGACATGCCGACGTACCTCGATTGAACCTAAATCATAGCCGCGAACTAGGTTTCAAAATGGGCGCGAGTGACAAGGATTGAACAGTCTGCCTACCCTTTGATTGCGAAACGTACAAGTCGATAGAAAAGCCAAAGAGCGATTCCTGCGGCGAAGCCCCACAAGCCTAATACTAACGACTTCAATCCACTCCCAACCAGGCTCTGACGCTTCGATTCGCTGTAAGCAATCCAATATTCTTTTTCGAGTGCAATCTGCTGTTTGTCGCCCAATGGTAAGGCAACCAAACGCCCACCAACGTTCCCAAACGGATCGTAGAAATACCTACAATCAGGAGAATCGAGTGGAACAAATCGGCGGGGAGGTGATGACTCGCACTGCCGGACGTGCAAAACAGTCCCGTTCGTCAGCGGCACTGCAACACTGTTAATCGGAACAACAACCGCGCCGGGTGGCAAGCGTGAAATCTGCGAAGGGTTAAGTTGCTCTGGAATGGCTGCGTGGACCGCTCTGGCGGCCTCCAGTTTCGCAGTGGCCTTACTGTCTTTTTCGAGGATCACAAAACAGCCGACCATAGCCACAAGAAAACCGAGCAACGCGAAGATAGTTGCTTCTCGCGCCAGTTTGCGCATTCCTTATTTCCTTTCTTCTGCCGGATAGCGCGTGTTGTCTCCGATGAGGAGTTTCGCAAATTCTCCTTCGCTCTTATGTAAGTCGCTCACTTCGGAACCTGGTTTTGAGATTTTCTTATAAAGAGAGTAATTATAACCATATAGCATACAATCTGAACGAGAACTTCTGTTTTGAGCTTCCCCTTGCCCCCAAAACCTAGCCCTCCTGCCCCGTCGTGTCAACCGCAAACGGCGCTGGGCCCTTTGTGGTAATAGTGCGGCCCGTTTTGGCCGTTCTGCGGAGCCGCTGTGCTGGTCTTGCCCGCCCCAGTCCGCCTCACAGGTGACACTTCCCGCTGGATTGCTTCCGAGCGCTCGTTTGCTCTAAGTCCTGGTTCGTTAACCGTCCGGCAGCGGCAACGCCACGATCATTCTCAGCATGCTGCCGAACAGCCTCCGACTCAGATGTCCTTCGGCCAGCAAAAGCCAATAATACCGGATCACGGAGGCTCCTTCTTTCTGCGAACGCCGACGGTGAGAGTATAGGCGAACAAAAAGCGAATTTGAAAGCTTTCAATACTGACCGAACATCGACGAAGACCCCAAAGTAAGGTTGCTGGATTTGGAGCCATAGATTTCGTCTAATTCGTAGCGGGTAACGAGGCGGTTCGTCGCTCCCATGCGCAAGTAGAAGCCGTTTTCTTTGACTTGGTAGGGTTTGTCTTTCCCTTGGGGCACAGTCACGACGAAAATTGGTTTCCCCTGAACTGTGGCTTCTTGGATCGTGAATTCCAGGGGAGGTTCACAACGATCTCTCAGAATGTTTGTCAGGGTCTCTTTCGCTTTCTCGGCAAAGGAACCCACGATTTGACCTTCATCCTCGACTCCCAGGAAAATTGTTCCGCCCTTTTGGTTGGCAAAAGCTACGGCTGCAATTGCGATTGCTTCCTGGTTCTTCGGAATCTGACTCTTGAATTCAATCGTATCGGACTCTCCGCCCTTTACGAGATTTTCGATGTCCTTTTCGACTTCCTCGATTGTCAAATCGCCCGGCAGGTAGGGGCTGCTAGCGTCGAAAGCTCTCTCATCGATCAGGTCGTGAGAAGACTTCGAGAAGAGTGCGACGACGAAATGGCGCGGAAATCCCTTCGTTGACGCGAATGCCTTGCCCGCGCCATCAAACTCCAGGTCTTCGGTGAATCGAATTCCGTGATAGCCTTCGCAGTAGAATTTCCCTGCCAGATCCTTCATATCCGCACCGGCAAGGCATTCGACCCGGATCGCTGCGCCCTCATTCAATAGCCGAATTTCGGCGATTCTTCCGCGGTAGTCGGGAACAAGAACAGAAAGAACACCCTCGTATGCGTTGTTGTTCCCTAGGTGTGTCAAAAACAACTCTTCGATGGCCACGTGCCCGGAAGGATAAAGTGGCAAACTCGGTGCCCACACCGTGCCTTGCGGAGGACCGGCCTTATCCGATTGCTCGACCCCAAAACGATATTCAAACAAGGGAAAGTAAACGGGATAGTTCTTTGCGTCACCACGCGAGAAATATCGCGAAGAGCCCGGATGCAAAGATGCCTTGAGGCCGACAACGGGCTGGTTGGGCAGCGATAGTTGCTCTTTCTCTGCCACTTCTGCAAGCGTCTTCTTCACGTCTTCGAGGGAGAGCAAACCCTGAGCAAGCCTGAAAGCGCCGTAGTCAGCTTCCAAACTCGTGCTCAGCTGTTCGCACTTGTGCAGGGGCTGAAAGAACGTGAAAACATTGCGCCAGACGTTATCGTGTCCGCATAGAAGCGCGGAGGAATACATGACCTCCCGATATAAGGCAGCTTTCGAATCCCACAGGTCGAAAAGTTCCTTCAGTACCGCCTTCGTGGTTTCCGTCTGAGATTGTGTGGCCATCTTAACGGGAATTTCCGTTTTGAGCTTCCCCTTGCCCCCAAAAACTAGCCCTCCTGCTCGGTCGTGTCAACCACCAGTCGCCCTGGCCTCTTTGGGGTGGCAGTGCGGCTCGTTTTGGCCGTTCTGCGGAGCCCCTGTGCGGGTCTTGCCCGCCGCCCCCCCCCCCCGCTGTACTTTCCTCTGTGCCCCCATGCCTCCGCGCCCTCCGTCTTAAACTCTTGATTCCTTTTCCGTCAAAATCTGCAACTCTCCGCCCCTCCCTGCCTGTTCTCCCCTCCCGTTTTTCATAACCCCCAAACAGGTCTTCTTCGAGCCTCTTGGCCAAACTCCCTTGACGATCCTACTCAACTGACATACAATGTACGTACATTGCACGGTGAGGGGCAATCATGCCAACTACCAGTCAACGCAAAATGAACAGGAGCAGGCGTCTCAATCTTCGGGTCACCGCGCGCCAGGAGAAACTGATTCGCACCGGCGCGCAGACCAGCGGCGCCAATGTGACGGATTTTATTCTCGATAGCGCGTGTTTGCAGGCCGAGCACGTCCTTGCCGATCAGCGCGATTTCGTGGCCTCGCCCAAGCAGTGGCAGTCCTTTATCGATGCCCTGGACAGACCTGCCCGGGTGAAACCGGAGCTGGCGCGCCTTTTCTCGGAATCAGGACTTGCTGAGCGTGAGACTCAGAAGTGAAAGATGATGCACCCGGCCTCCCGCGCAATTCGCTGTCCGCAGTAGAAAAGCTGGCCAAGCACCACGACGTTTCCTCATTCGACTGCGGCAAACCACCGCTCAACGACTGGCTGAAGCGTTTCGCCCTCATCAACCAGCAGAATGATTCCGCCCGAACTTATGTTGTTATTCGCTCCGGCAGAGTGGTGGGCTATTACTCACTCTCCTCCGGCTCGGTCCGCAAGGACGAGTCGCCGGCGCGCGTCGCCAAGGGATTGGCGAATCACCCCATCGGAGTGATCCTGCTGGCGCGATTAGCGGTCGACCGGAGTGAACATGGAAGCGGACTCGGCAAGGCACTCCTGGTTGACGCTCTCTCGCGCGCGCTTGATGCGGCCGACACCATCGGTGCCCGCGCCATCCTGGTCCATGCCCTTGATGAGGATGCGGTCACTTTCTACAGGAAGTTCGGCTTTGACCCTTCCCCGCTCGACCCCAGACAACTCATGCTGCTGATGAAAGACCTTCGCGCGACCCTGAGGGCACTTGCCAATCGCTGAGCAAGCGGGCAGGCTGTGGGAAGGAAGGCGGCGGGCGGTCGAGGAAAGGCGCACAGGCAAGAATGAGGGAGACGCGCACAGCCAAGAGTGGCTGTGCTACTGGCGGGCACGGGAGCGAAGAGAGATTCCTCACCCGCCTTGCGGGTTCGGAATGACGGCCCGCCCAACAGAAGAGAAGAGAGATTCCTCTCTGCGTTCGGAATGACGGCGGGTAGGATGACGCCCCGGCGTGCCTTGACGCCCGCCGACCGGCAGCCTAAACTAGCTGGATACTCCAATGCACTTTTGCCGCACAGGGGAATACGACCACGCGCCCAGCGGGCATCGCTGGGCTGCGGCGTTTTTAGGGCCGATTTTGCCGGCCAGATTGCGGGGCAGAGAAATATGACCATGGATGGACCCATTCCGGAAGGGCTGACGTTTGACGACGTGCTGCTGGTCCCCGGCCACTCCGAAGTTCTCCCCACCGAAGTGGAGACGCGCACCTGCCTGACCAAGCAGATCGCTCTCAACGTGCCCATTTGCTCTTCCGCCATGGACACGGTGACCGAATCGCGGCTGGCCATCGCTATCGCCCGCCAGGGCGGCATCGGCTTTATCCACCGCAACATGAGCATCGAGCGCCAGCGCGAGGAAGTGGACCGTGTGAAGCGCTCGGAGAGCGGGATGATCGTGGACCCGGTAACCATCTCGCCGGAAATTTCCATCCGCGAGGCGCTGGACATCATGATGAAGTATCGCGTCTCCGGCCTGCCGGTGACGCGCGGCCCGCGCCTGGTCGGCATCCTCACCAACCGCGACCTGCGCTTCGAGCGCAACCTCGACCAGCCGGTCAGCGCGGTGATGACTTCGCGCAACCTGGTCACCGTATCGGTGGGCACCACGCTCGATCAGGCCGAGCGCGAGCTACAGCAGCACCGCATCGAAAAACTGCTGGTGGTGGACGACGAGTTCAACCTCAAGGGCCTGATCACCGTCAAGGACATCCAGAAGAAGCAGCAATATCCCCTGGCCACCAAGGACGACCAGGGCCGGCTGCGCGTGGGCGCAGCCATCGGCGCGACCGGAGATTTCCTGGAGCGCGCGGTCGAGCTGGCGCGGATGAAGCTCGACGCGCTGACCATCGACACCGCCCACGGCCACACCACGCGGGTGATGGAAGCCATCCGCGCGGTCAAGCAGCGCCTCCCTGACTTCCCGCTGCTGGCCGGCAACGTGGGCACATTCGAAGGCGCGCGCGACCTGATCGCTCTGGGGATTGACGGCCTGAAAGTGGGCATCGGCCCGGGCTCGATTTGCACCACGCGCGTGGTCACCGGCGCCGGCATGCCGCAGATTACCGCCATCCTCGAAGCGGCGCGCGCGGCCAAAGGCACCGGCGTCCCGGTAATCGCCGATGGCGGAATCAAGTTTTCCGGCGATATCACCAAGGCCATCGGCGCCGGGGCCTCCTCGGTGATGATCGGCAGCCTGTTCGCCGGCACCGAAGAATCTCCCGGCGAGACGATTCTGTTCCAGGGGCGCACCTTCAAGTCTTACCGCGGCATGGGCTCCATCGGCGCCATGGAGTCCGGCTCGGCCGATCGCTACGCGCAAGAGGGCGCCGAGCGCGGCAAGTCCGTGCCCGAAGGCGTCGAAGGGCGCGTGCCTTACAAGGGGCCGCTCTCCGCGCTGGTCGAGCAGCTTGTCGGCGGGCTGCGCAGCGGGATGGGTTATGTCGGCGTGGGGACCATCCGCGACTTGCAGGAGCGCTCGCGGTTTGTGCGCATCACTTCCGCCGGCCTGCGTGAGAGCCACGTCCATGACGTCATCATCACGCGTGAAGCCCCCAATTACAGCCTGGAGTAATCGCCTGCCCGCTTCCGCCCGCGATGAGATGGTTCACCCGGCGCGATGAAATTCCTCCGCGACTGGGGCCCGGTAATCGCCTGGGCCGGCCTGATCTTCTTCTTCTCCACCGACCTTTTTTCCGGTGCGCAAACTTCGCGCTTCCTGATCCCTTTTCTCCGCTGGCTTTTCCCTGGCGCGAGCGCGCACACCCTGCACCAAATCCATCTCTACGTTCGCAAGTCCGGGCACATCATTGAATACTCTATCTTCAGCCTGCTGCTCTACCGGGGGATCCGCGGAGGGCGTGCGGGATGGCGGATCACCTGGGCGCTGGCGGCGGTGGCCATCGCGGCGTGCTACGCGGCGCTGGACGAGGTGCACCAGGCCTTTGTGCCCTCGCGCGGGCCTTCGGCGTTTGACGTCTTGCTGGACACCTGTGGCGCCGCAGCGGCTCAGGTGCTGGCGTGGCTGTGGCCCAGGCGGCAAAGTCCGGAATGAACCGCGCAGCGGTGGACGGAAAAGAAGGGGCTCGACGAAATTTGCAGGGAGGAAAGATGGCGCGCCGTCCCAAACTCAAAGCCGCTTTGGCAATCGCAGCGATGCTCCTGGCGCCGGGCGCGGGGCGCGCCGCGGACCCGGTGCAATACGAACTGCGCCTGGGGCGCCCCTCCACTCACCTGCTGGACATCACCATCCGCGCCGACGGGCTGCGCGGCCCCGCGGCGGAGTTCGCCATGCCCGCCTGGGCGCCCGGAGCCTACACCATCAGCAATTATGCGAAAAACGTGCAGGCCTTCGAAGCCCAGACGCCCGAGGGCAAGCGTTTGAGCTGGCGCAAGACCGACAAGCAGACCTGGCGCGTGGACCTGGCGGGTTCCCACGCTGCGGTTATCCGCTACAAGCTTTTCGCCAACAACACCTCGAACAACTGGGCGCAGTACAACGAGCATCATGCCATCCTCGCCGGCCCGGCGGTCTGGATGTATCTGGTAGGCGGCAAGGAGCGCCCGGTGCGCCTGACCATGGCCTTTCCCGGCGCGTGGCGCGCGGCCACCGGACTCGAAAGCGCCGCTGACGGCAGTTTTACGGCGGCGGATTACGATTGGTTCGCGGATGCACCCATCGAGCTCTCGAATTGGTCCGAGGCCACCTTCACCGTCTCCGGCACCACCTATCATTTCGTGGTGGACGACCTGATGGGCCACAAAGACTTCCAACCGTTCGTCCAGGACACCCGCAAGCTGGTCGAGGCCCTGCTGCCGGTGTTTTCGCCGGTGGCCGGCGACGCCTCGACCGCCGCTCCCTTCCGGGATTATTGGTTTCTGATGCACATCTTCCCCGCAGGAGAGGGCGGGGTGGAGCACCTGAACTCGACGGAGATCGGCTTCTCGCACGACTGGGACTATCGCGAGCCGGCGGGACACTGGTCCTCCGACTACGAGGAGAAGCTGTTCATCACCGCGCATGAGTTCTTCCATGCCTGGAACGTAAAACGCCTGCGGCCGCGTCCGCTGGGGCCCTTCGACTACAGCCGCGAGGCCTACACGCCTTCACTGTGGATTAGCGAGGGAGTGACCAGCTATTACGCCGAGTTGGCTCTGGTGCGCGCCGGCGTGCAAGGCCGCGAAGCGTATCTGAGCGGCATGTCGCAGGTCATCACCAACTTCGAATTGATGCCGGGGCGCGCCGAGCGCAGCATCGAAGACACCAGTTGGGACACCTGGTTAAATGATGGTCCCGGCAAGATGTCAAACCTCGAGAACACCACC
>JBGPJC010000078.1:0-19201 GCA_041485165.1 Terriglobia bacterium
GATTGCCGATAGGAAAAAGTAGATGCGATTGCGCGTATTGATCGTAGACGATGACAAAGCCTGCTGCGAGATGATCCAGTCGGCGATGACCGCTGCGGGCCTCGATGCGGTGGCCGAAACCAGCAGCAGCCGCGCCGCAGAGTTCTTGCGCAAAGAAAAATATGACGCCATCTTCGTCGACATCCACATGCCCGCGCCCGATGGGTACGCGCTGAGCAAACTGATCCGGGGAGATGGCATCAACCGCAAGACACCCATCATCATGGTCACCGGGGACGAAAGCCCCGAAGTACTCGCCCGCGGTTTTGAGGCCGGCGCCAGTTTCTTTCTCTTCAAACCGTTCGACCGCGGCCGGCTGATGCGTGTGGTCCGCGCCGCGCAGGGCACCATGCAGCAGGAGCGGCGCCGCTTCCAGCGGGTGATGGTCGCCTGCCCGGTAATACTTATCGCCAACGGGCAGCAGGTTCGGGGCACGACTGTGGATGTAAGCCTGCAGGGGTTGCTGGTGGACGCCCTCACAGTGCTCCCACAGGGCACCCGGGTGGAAATACAGCTGGTGTTACGCTCCGGGGAAAAGCCTTTAGTGGCCGCCGGGCAGGTGGTCCGCGTGATGGGGGAAACCAAGATGGGAATCCTGCTGGATGGAGTCTCCCGTGCCGAAAGCGAGCGTCTGCAGGAATTCCTGTTGCCGCTGATTCTAAAATCGCTGGGAGAGTGAAGTTTACTGCGCGCGCTGGATGTAGCGCCCTTCGGAAGTATCCACGCGCACTTTGTCGCCGGTGCCGATGAACGGCGGTACGTTAATCACCAGCCCGGTCTCGAGCTTGGCCGGCTTCATCACCGCGCTGGCCGTGGCTTTCTGTATGCTCGGTTCGGTGTCCACCACAGTCAGGTCAACGGTGTCCGGCAGGATCACGCCCATGGGCTTGCCCTCGTAATATTCCAGCTTGACGTGCGCGCCGGGCAGGATGTAGTCCACCGCATCGCCCAGGGTATCCCGAGTCAGATGGATCTGATCGCAGTCCAGCACGTTCATGAAGTGATAGCCATCCTTGTCGGCGTAGAGGTATTCGAATTCGATTTCGTCCAGGATGGCGCGTTCGAGAGTTTCTTCCGCGCGGAACCGGTGATCCGCAATGGCCCCGGTGCGCAGGTTGCGCAGGCGGCATTGCATCGCGGCGCGCTTGTTGCCGGGCGTGCGGTGCTCGACAGCGAAGATGGTGTAGAGTTCTCCCTCGTGCCGGATAATCATCCCGGGGCGTAGTTGGGTCGCCCTGACCATGGATTGCTCCTCAAGTTCTCGTGGATGCGTCTCGCCGGAGGCCCGCACCGGCGGCACTCTGCCCTCAGGAAGGACTAAAGCTCCCAGCGGAACTGAAGTATTATAGCCCGCCGATGGCATTCCTGGCCAGCCCAAGTACTTGTTCAGATTAGAGCTCTATGATTCCGTCGTTCTTGAACAAATAAGTGAGCATGTCATGCCATCGCTAACTCAGCTCAATAGCGCGGCCTCGTCGGCCACCCCAGAGATTTGCCGGGGAGCAGCTAGTCATTCTATATCCACGGTGATCGGGGCTTGACGCGAATTGATCGCCTGTAAATTCACGCACGGAATAAGACCGGCCCAACCTTTACAAGCGAAGATGGGGGCACGCCAGAATCCACAGCGTTAGGCTTTGTCACCCGCCGGGCGAGAGCCCACTTGCAATCGGGAGCGGGTGCCGTTAGATAATCACCGCATGACCAAAAGGGTCTTGGATGAAACGCGCACGGTCTGAGAATTTTCGGCGTTTCGATTGGACATCGCCGTGGCTGATCGCCGGCGCGGCATTGGTGCTGCGAGCAGCGTTCAGCGCGGCATGGCACACGTATTTAATTTCCGCGGGGAACGACCATTTCGTTTTCGCATGGGAGCGCGGCCGGATCGCACGTTCGCTGGCCATGGGAGAGGGTTTTGCCAATCCCTTTGGCGGTTCGAGTGGCCCGACAGCGTGGTCCGGGCCGCTATTCCCCGCTTTGCTGGCAGTCATCTTCAAGGCTTTCGGGATTTACACGAAGAGTTCGGCAGTGATTGTAATCGCGTTGCAGGCCATCGCCTCCGCGGCGACCTGCGCTGCATTGCAGCGCCTGGGCACACGCGTGTTTAGCCCGCGGTCGGGGGTATGTGCGGCGTGGGCTTGGGCTTTTTTCCCGCCGGCATTTGAATACTCGCTGGTTCCCATTTCTGAAGCCCCATTCACTGCGTTTTTCTTGATCCTGCTGCTTTTGTTCGTGTTGCGGCTGGAAGAAGAAGCGCCGCTCCGAGAGTGGGCCGTTTTCGGCCTGTTCGCCGGTTTGCTGGTGCTTTTCGCTCCGGAGACACTCCTCGTGCTGATCGGTCTGGCCGCCTGGGTGTACGCAAGACAACGGCGGCGTGGAATGCCCTCGACGCGGTGGGTGGCCGTCGCCGGCCTCCTCTTCCTGGTGGTGCTGACGCCGTGGACGGTACGCAACTATCGCATGTTCGGAAAGTTCATTCCACTGCGCTCAAATGCCGGCGCGGAACTCTACGTCGGGAACCAGGAAGGATCAGAGGGACTCAGTGCGAAGTACCTGCACCCCGCAACAAACCTCTACGAGAGGGAGAGCTACCGCCGGATGGGCGAGATCGCCTACGTGGCAGATCGCCAGGAAAAAGCGATCCGCTTCATCACCAGCCACCCGGGAGTTTTTCTGGAACTGACGGCCACGCGCTTCCTGTTCTGGTGGGCAGGTTGGTGGACGGCCGCGGTCGAATCCCTGCTGCAGGGCCATCTGGCCCTGCCCTACCGTTTCGTGTTCTACCTCCTGGTTTCCTTGCTGGCGTATGCGGGGATGCGGCTGTGCATGGCGCAGAAGAATCGGGCCTGGATGCCCTTTCTGATCGTGCTGGCGATCTATCCGCTGCCCTATTACATCGTGCACGTCAACAACCGCTACCGCCATCCGATCGAGCCCCTGCTGGTCCTGCTGGGCTGCTATGCCCTATGCTCGTTGATAGGCGCCCGCACTCTTCCTCGGGCGAGCGGCGAGGCAGGAGTAAATGCCCGCTGATTATCCTGAGGTTTGCTTCTCTTCGTGAGGCGCAAAAACAGAATCGACCACCGGGTTAGCTCACCCCGCAATTCAGTTAAGGGATCTTCGGCGTGGCCGGTGTCCCCTCCTTCCAGGCGATGCCTGCCCAGAAGGGTGAAGGCTGAGGTCCCGAACCTGCTCGAGAGTTCCAGCGTCAGAATCGGAAAGCACCGTCTCCCGCCACGCTGCCCCTGTTGAAGGATCAGTTCCCTTTCGCCGGCGTCACTCCGGTGGGGTTGCCCTCGCGCTCGGCGCGGGCCTTGGCCATCAGCGCTTCGATCTCGGCGATAGTGCGCGGCAGGCGCGCGCTGAGCAGCTTCGCTCCATCCTCGGTGATGAGAATGTCGTCCTCGATGCGCACGCCGAGATTTTCCTCGGGGATATAAATCCCCGGCTCGATGGTGATGACCATGCCGGGCTCGAGCAGACGGTTGAAGTCGCCCGCGTCGTGGACGTTGAGGCCGATAGGATGGCTGAGACCGTGGATAAAGTAGCGGCCCAGCGAGCGGCCTTGGCGGTCCGTGCCGTGCGAATCGATGTAGTCAAAGGCGATGCGGTAGAGGCTTGCCGGCCCGGTGCGCGATAGCGAAGCGCCCGGCCGGGCAGCGGCCAGCGCGGCATTCTGCGCGGCGAGGACGATCTCGTAAATCTCGCGCTGGCGCGGGGTGAACCGTCCGTTGGCCGGGAGCGTGCGCGTAATATCGGCGGAGTAGCGGTCCTGGGCGCAGGCCACGTCGAGCACGACAATGTCCCCGTCCCGGATCTGGTTGCTCAGCGTGTCGTAATGCAGCACGGTGGAAAAGAATCCCGCGCCGACAATCGGGGCGTAGCCTTCTTCCTGGCACCCGGCGCTGCTGTGCACAAATTGCATGCGCGCCGCCACCTGGTATTCATAGATGCCGGGCCGCATCATTTTCATCGCTTCGAGTTGAGCGTCCACCGACACTTCGATGGCCCGGGTAAGCAAAGCAATCTCGCCCGGTGACTTGATCTGCCGAAGCGCACCGATCTTCTCCGCCACGCTCTCCAGGCGAACCTGCGGGAGCGCTGTGGAGAGCCAATCGTTCCAAACCTTGGCGTGGGGGTATCCCAGATCGGCCTTTCCCGGGAGCAGCGTGTACACCTTTTCAAATGCCGGGCGCAGCTTCTCCAGAACATCGCGCAATTCCGGAAATGGCCGCACCACGGAAAAGCCGGTACGCTCGCTGATGCCGGCGTCAGTGGGCGCGAGGCGCGGGCCGTTCCATTGCTCGAACTTGGCGTCGCGCGGCGGGAGGAACAGGATCTCCCGCGGCCCGTCATAACTCCGGCCGTTGGGAGGGGCGGGAACCAGCAACAGTGCCGCTCCTTCCTCGTTATGCCCGGTCAAATAATAAAAACTCTCCTCCTGCTGGAAGCGAAGGAATTCCAGAAGATTTTCCTTGCCGGTGTAACCGAAGAGGACCACCGGAGCATCCACCTGGGCCAGCAGGCGGGCGCGGCGCGCGGCGTATTCCTCATTCGGCTGGTGTGGCCGGGCCGCGGCGCGGCCTACCACCATCGCGACGCACAACAGCAAACCTGCCGAAAGTCCGAATTTTTTCATTCTGATCATCATGGATGTCCTTCCCTCACGACTGCTCAGCCTTCTCCGCGACGAAGATCATGTCCGGCGAATCGTCACTGAACACCGCGCCGGCAAAATCGCCGCGCAACTCCACCAGGTGCAGCCCGGCGCGAGCCAAGAGGTGTTCCACCTCGTAGCGGAAAAAATACCGCAGGGGAGTCTGCCACACCAGGCGCTCGGCACGCCCGTCAGGGTGGGTGACGTACCAGATGAATTCGATATCGTTCACCTGGCGCGCGCGGTGGAATGCGGCTATACGCGTGGTGCGGCGAATTTTTCTTCCGTCGGGCAGAGCAGTCTCCGGTGTGTCTTCCTTTTCCTCGCTCCAGGCCGGGTCATGCATCGCGGCCGGGTTCACCTGAAAAAAGTCGACCACCATCCTCCCACCGGGGGCCAGATGCTTGCGAATGGCGCCCAGGCAGGCGAGCTGATCTTCAACCTCGAGCAGATGTTGGAAACCGCGGAAAGGGATGGTGATGAGCGCAAACTCGCGGCCGAGATCAAACCGCGTCATGCTGGCGCGAACCAGCTTGACGCGGTCGCAAACTTCGGCCGGCTCGCCAGCCAGCTTCTCTCGGCAGCGCGCCAGCATGCTCGTGGAAAGATCGAGGCCGGTAATTTCGGCGCCGGCGCGGGCCGTGGGGATCAGGATGCGGCCGGTGCCGCAGCCCAGCTCCAGCGCCGGCCCGCGGGTGGCACGCGCCTCGGCGACATAGTAATCCGCGTCGGGACGATTGGCGTAGATGGCAACGTGATCGTAAAATTCGGCGACAAAACCCGCGGAGTCGTAAACACTGTCGAGTGGCATCGGTCGGCCTCGGGAAAATGCAACACCGATTCTCCCACGGCTACGGCTTGGAGCTCCAGAGTAAGAGTAAAGATTCCAGTTAGAGACAATATCCCGTAGCGCCGGCGGGACGCCGGCGTTACATTCTTCCGCCCCGGGCGCGGAGCAGATCGACCACATCCTTCTAGATGGCGTAACGGGACCCCGGCCGGGTACAGCGACTATTTCCGTGCCTGCCGCGCTTTTTTCTTCGGTTTCTTTTTCGCCGCGGGCCGCCGCCCTTCCGGCAGGATGGCTTCGGCCTCAATTTCGACCAGCATCTCCGGATCAATCAGGCGGCTGACCTCGACCATGCTGGTTGCCGGGCGGATGTTGCGGAAGTACTCGCCGTGAGCGCGGCCCACCTGCTCCCAGGCGGTGATGTTGGTGACGTACATGCGCGTGCGGACAACGTCCTCCAGCCGTGCCCCAGCCTGTTCGAGCGCCCAGGCGATATTCTTGAGAGTCTGGATGGTCTGCGCGTACGGATCACCGCGCCCGATGACCTTTCCCTCGGCGTCGGTCGCCGTGGTCCCGGCGACGTGGACGTGCCGACCGCAGCGCACCGCGCGGGAATAGCCCACAATCGGTTCCCATGGGCGCCCGCTGGAGATGTTTCTCCTGTGTGTCACCGAAGTATCCTTATTCCTCCCCGGGGGGAGAACCGCGAGTAAAGCCGGAAGAATATCATGGAGAAGGGGATGTATTGACGCCCGCGGCAGGCTCAGGTTAATGTGCTGCCTCGCGGTGCAGGTGCTGCCTCTCTCTCGCCGGCGGTCATTCGAGAGTCCTGTGCGTCTCACCCTCGCCGGGATAACGCACAGCGGGAGGGAAAGGGAAGCTCTCCAACTGTGGCCATGAAACTATCCGTCGTCATTCCCGTCTTCAACGAGAAGGCGTACATCGAACAGGTGTTGCGCCGCGTTCAGGATGCCGGCGGCGACAAGGAAATCGTTGTGGTGGATGACTTCTCCAGCGACGGGACGCGGGAGTGGCTCCAGTCGTTGCAGGAAAATCAAGCCGCCGGGAAACACGAAGTGCCCATGCTCTCCGGCGGGGCAGTCCTGCGCTTGGATAATCTGCGGCTGTTCTTCCAGGAGAAGAATAAAGGCAAAGGGGCGGCCCTGCACCGCGGGTTCGCGGAAGCCACGGGGGACATCATCCTCATCCAGGACGCCGATCTGGAGTACGACCCGCGGGATTATCCCAAGCTGCTCGAGCCCATCCTGGACGGGCGCGCCGACGTGGTATACGGCTCGCGCTTTCTGGGCGGTCCCCAGCGCGTGCACTTTTTTTGGCACTACGTGGGCAACAAATTTTTGACTCTGCTTTCCAACGTGTTAACCAACCTGAAGCTCTCGGACATGGAGACTGGCTATAAGGTGTTCCGTCGCGAAGTGCTCTCCAGCTTCCGGCTGCAGTCCGCGCGTTTTGGCTTCGAGCCGGAGGTCACCGCCAAGATCGCCAAGGGCAAATGGCGCATCTACGAAGTCCCCATTTCCTACGCCGGGCGCACGTACGAAGAAGGAAAAAAGATCACCTGGAAGGATGGTCTCCAGGCCGTGTGGTTTATCCTGCGGTACAACCTGGGGAAGTAGCTCAGGAACACATTCCCTTCCCGGGCGGGTCTCTCCGCGCGCTGCATCGCATAGGCGTCGCGGACTCAGCCCTCCGGTGCCCCTGAGAAGTACTGGAAATCGCCTCGACTCCCGAAATTCCTGTTGACCCATCGCCAACGGCTCGCGCTTAGCGAGGTGACAAAATGATGGACCTGAAACACGCGCGGCAACTGCGTCTGGACAGCCGCGCGGGAACATCCTAATCTGATGGGTTGACCTTCTCACGGAGCTGATGGATGAAGTGCAATAACATTCTCGAAGCGGTGGGGAACACTCCCCTGATCCGCCTGAACCGCATCACCAAGGACATTGCCTGCCCGGTGTGGGTGAAAGCAGACTACCTGAACCCGGGCGGGTCGGTGAAGGACCGCATCGGCATCACCATGATTGACGAGGCGGAGCGCAAAGGCCTGCTCAAACCCGGCGGCACGATTATCGAGGGCACTTCGGGCAACACCGGGATGGGCCTGGCGCTGGTGGCCGCGGTGCGCGGCTACAAAGTGGTTTTCACCATCACCGATAAGCAATCCAAGGAAAAGATCGACCTGCTCAAGGCCATGGGCGCGGAAGTGATTGTCTGCCCCACCGCGGTCGAGTCCACCGACCCGCGCAGTTACTATTCCGTGGCCAAAAAGCTGGCGCGGGAGATCCCCAATTCTTTTTATCCCAACCAGTACGACAACCCGGACAATACCGCCGCGCACTACGCCACCACCGGCCCGGAAATCTGGAAAGATAGCGAAGGGAAAATCACCCACTTCGTTTGCGGCATGGGCACGGGAGGCACCATCAGCGGCGCGGGGAAATTCCTGAAAGAACAAAACCCGAATATCAAAGTGATTGGCGCGGACCCCATCGGCTCGATCTACTACGAGTATTTCAAGACCGGCAAGATCGGCAAGCATGCCACCTACGTCGTCCAGGGCATCGGGGAGGACATTGTTCCTCTGGCCATGGATTTTCCCGTGCTGGACGACATCGTCCAGATCAACGACGAGGAATGTTTTGTCACCGCGCGGCGCATGGCGCGGATGGAGGGCATTTTTGCGGGCGGCTCCTGCGGCGGCTGCGTCTCCGCGGCGCTGCGCGTGGCGCGGGAGCTTTCCGCCAGCGATTTCGTGGTCGCCTTTCTCCCCGACACCGGGATGCGCTACCTGAGCAACGTCTTCAACGACGCCTGGATGCGCGACCACGGCTATACGGAACAGGCAGTGCCGCTGCGTGCCGGGGACATCCTCCGCGGCAGAAACGCGTCGGGAAAGGGGCGCGAGTTGATCACCGTCCGGCCCTTCCAGACCGTATTCCACGCGCTGAAGACCATGCAGGCCGAGGACATCTCCCATTTGCCGGTGTTTGAAGACTCCGGTCCGGTGGGCGCAGTCTCCGAAGACCAAATCCTGAACCTGGCGCTGCAGGGCAAAGACCTGCGCAAGCTGGTGATCCGCGAAGTGATGGGCGCGCCCCTGCCACAGGTCCCGCGCGAGGCGCCGGTCGAGCGCCTGGCCGTCATCCTGAGCCACGAAAGCCCCGCCGTGCTGATCGAACGCGAGGACGGCCGGTTGGAAATCCTCACCAAGTTCGACCTGGTAAGCGCCGTCGCCGGGCTGGTCGAACAGGTCCGTTAGTCCGAATAAAACCTCACTTGATGCTACACGCCGGATATGGAGTGCGAGAGATAGCTCCTGCCCCGGCCCCAGAAGCTTGCTTCGCGGGGCTGTGGCGCCGGGATGTTATACTGGCGGTTTCGGGCGGCAGTAGCGCTGTGCTCTGGGAGATGCAGTGAAGATCGAAGACTTCAACGCGCGGCTGCGCGACTCGATTCTGGTGGCCGACGGCGCCATGGGCTCGCTGCTCTACGAAGAGCTGGGCCCGCAGCGCTGCTTTGAAGAGGTCAACGTCGCCCAGCCCGAGGCCGTCTTCCGCGTTCACCAGACCTATATCGCGGCCGGGGCGAACATCATCGAGACCAACACGTTTGGCGCCAACCGGCACAAGTTGGCGCAGATGGGCCTGGCGGAGAGCGTGGTCCGCTTCAACCACCGCGCGGTGAAAATCGCCCGCGAAGCGCGAGAGGCCGCCGCGCGCGATGTCCTGATCGCCGGCTCGATCGGGCCGCTGGGCGTACGCCAGATGCGGCCGCTGGCGCCGGAGGAAATCCGCGAAATCTTCCACGAACAGGCGCAGGCGCTCGAAGAGCGCGGCGTGGACCTGTTCGTGCTGGAAACCTTCGGCGATCTGGACGAGCTGTTGCTGGCCATCGACGCGGTGCGCAGCTTTTCGAGCCTGCCCATCATCGCCCAAATGACTTTTTCCGAAGAGGTATCCACGGTCAGCGGCCTGCGTCCGCGCGATTTCCGTCTAGCCCTGCGGGAGAAGAACGTGCAAGCTGTGGGCGCAAACTGCACCGTCGGCCCGCAACTTTTGTTGCCGGTGATCGAGGAGCTGGCCTCGCTCGGCGGCGGCGTTCCTTTTTCCGCCATGCCCAACGTGGGTTTCCCCAAGCGCATGGGCGACCGCATCACTTATCCAAAATCTTCGCCGGAGTATTTTGCGCTGTTCGCGCGCGAGGCCGCCGAGATGGGCGTGCGCATTCTGGGCGGCTGCTGCGGCACCACGCCGGAGCACATCCGCGCGCTGGCCGAGGCGGTGAAGAGCCTGCACCCGCAACGCGAGGCCGCGGCCAGGACGGTTGTGGTCGAGCCGCGCACGGACATGCGCCCCATCCCGGCGCGCGAACCGGAAAGCGGCATCTGGCGCAAGGTGCAGAAAGGCGAGTTCGTAGTCAGCGTGGAGATTGATCCGCCCAAGGGCATTTCGCTCGACCGCGTTTTCGAGCAAGTGGACCGCGTGATGGCCTCAGGCCAGGTCCACGCGATTGACATCAACAGCGGCACGCTGGCGCGCGTGGGCATGGACGCGCTGGTGCTGGCCGGGGCGCTGGAAGCCCGCGGCGTCGAGACACTGCCACACCTGACCACGCGCGACCTGAATGTTATTGGTTTGCAGGCCATGCTACTCGGCGCTTGGGCCGTCGGCGGCGTGCGCAACGTCCTGGCCATAACCGGTGATCCGCCCTCACTCGGCGACCATCCTGAGACCAGCGGCGTCTACGAAGTGGATTCGATCGGCTTGGTGAAAATCCTGGCGCGGCTGAATCAGGGCATGGACTGGGCCGGAAAAACTCTTGGCGGGGCGACCAACTTTACCATCGCCGTCGCGCTCGATCCGGTGGCTTCCGACCTCGATCACGAAATCGAACGGTTCCACCAAAAGGTCGAGGCCGGCGCGCACTTGGCTCTGACCCAGCCGTTGTTCGACCCCGAGCAGTGGCACGCATTTCTGAAGCGCCTCGGCGGGAAGTGCCCCATCCCGGTGATGGCCGGCGTGTGGCCGCTGACCAGCGCCAAACAGGCCATGCGGCTGAACAACGAAGTACCGGGAATCGTCATCCCGGAAATGGTGTTGAAGGAGCTCGATGCCGCAGGCACGTCCGCGCGCGAGCACGGCTTCGCCATCGCCCGGCGGATGCTCGATTGGGCGCGCACCGAGCTGGCTGGCGCATACTTGATCCCGCCGTTCAAGCGCTACGAAGAAGTCCTGGAAATCTTCTCTTAGCGCCGCGCGGCAAGGTCTCGCAGCAGAATGACTGCGATCCGCGAAGCTGCGCGGCCGTCCCACAGCGGGGGAATGCGGCCGCGCTTCCCTTTACCGCTGAGCGCCCGGCGGGTTTCTTCCACAATTCGTGAGGGTTCGGAACCAACCAGCGTGTTGGTGCCTTCTTCAACGGTAATGGGACGCTCGGTGGAATCGCGCAGCGTGAGACAGGGCACGCCGAGAGCGGTGGTCTCTTCCTGAATACCCCCGGAATCGGTCAGCACACAGGCCGCCTCGCTCAGCAGGTGGAGGAATTCCAGGTAGCCGAGCGGCGCCACCAGCCGCACGCCGCGGCCTTGCGCGTCCCAGTGGTCTGAAAACCGCGAGGCCAGACCAAAGCGTTCGAGGCGTGCGGCGGTGCGCGGGTGCGCGGGGAACAATACCGGCGCCTGGCCGCCGATCTCGCTGAGCGCGTCGGCCAATGCGCGCAACCGCGCAGGATGGTCCACATTTGACGGCCGGTGGAGCGTAAGCAAAACGAACGGCCGCGCGCGGCTCTTGGACCCGCTGTCCTGAAGCAATCCAAACTGTTCGAGCGCCGGAGAATTACGCGCCGCGGGCAGAAAACGCTGCAACGAATCGATCATCACATTCCCGACCAGATGAATCTTCTCTTCCGCGTGGCCCTCGAAACGCAGATTGACCGCGCCGGCAGGTTCGCTGGCAAACAGCCACTCCGCCAGATCGTCGGTGAGCACGCGGTTGATCTCTTCCGGCATGGTGCGGTCGAAGCTGCGCAGCCCGGCCTCGACATGGGCCACCGGGACATGCAGCTTGGCGGCCACCAGCGCGCAGGCCAGAGTGGAATTCACATCGCCGACGACGATCACCGCGTCCGGTTTCCAGTCCACGACCACCGGCTCGAAGCGCTCCAGGATCAACCCGGTCTGCGCGCCGTGCGCGCCCGAGCCCACCTCGAGATTGTGGTCCGGGCGCGGAATGCCGAGCTGGTCGAAAAACAATCGGGAGAGCGCCTGGTCATAGTGCTGCCCGGTGTGAACCAGCAGAAGTTCAGCCAGCGGCGGCGACCCGGCGGGCGCGAGCGCCGCGACCATGGCCGCCGCCTTCACAAAATTCGGCCGCGCGCCGGCGACCAGGATGACACGAGGCTGCCTGAGCGTGGCCACAGCTCAGAAGAACCAGAAGCGGCGCTTGCGGCCGCCCGCAGGCGGGGAGCCGGGTTCGGCAGGCTCAGGGACGTAGGGCAGCGGACGGCCTTCACAGGCCGCCTGGGGATTGTCGCGGAACAGCGCCTGCGCCACCGCCGCCCCGCGGCGCTGGGCCACCCAATCGTAGGCCTCACGAAGTTTGGGCGGGCGGCCGCGCAGGTTGTGCGCGTCGCTGGCGATGAAGTGGACCAGGTTGCAATCCAGATACTGCGTCGCCGCCTGCCGGGCCTGGGGCCCGAAGCGTCCCAGCAGGGAGAGCGCGGTCACCTGCACAAAAAAACCCCGCGTGACCCAGCCGTACAGCCGCTCCGGCCGCGCGCGCACCAGCGGGTTGCGCTCCGGATGGGTGATGATCAGGTGCAGCCCGGCGAGCTGTAGCTTATGCATGGCTTCGTCAAGGAAGGGGGGCAGAGCAAAATCGGCAAACTCGATCAACAGGTAGTTCTTCTGATTGAGGGTAAAGCGCTGGGGATCCCGATGCACCGCCTGAAGGTTTTCATAACTCAGGTGGAAATCGCATCCGGTAGAGATCTGCAGCCCCGCTCCGATCTTTTGCTGCAGCTCGTCGCGGAAACGGCGTATGCGCTCAGGGTCGAAAACGTAGGTGTCGTTGGCGTGCGGCGTGGCCACGAGGTGTGTGACCCCCTCGGAGATCGCCGCTTGGGCCATGCGCACGGAATCTTCCATGGTTTCGGGACCATCGTCCACGCCCGGCAGGATGTGGCAGTGAATGTCCACCATGTCCGGTCAGGATACCCCGCAGAGCGGAAGCCGACAACGTAGAACCTGGAGTCAGTGGCTAACTCCCGGAGCAAGCTCCGGGCAAGCAAGGCGGGAGTAAGCTCGCGCACTCCATAAGAACCTGCGACCACCAGAAACACCAGCCTGCCTTGCAACGCGATTGGCAGGCTTCGTGCTCCATTAACCATTGCCGAAGGCAATCAAGACCCTCGGCGTTCCGTTTCCGAACCAAATCCACAGCGGGGATGGGCTGTGGAAAGCCCATCAAGGGCGAGGAAAGAGAAAACAAGAGAGTTATCAGAATGGGATTGCGGATTCGAAATGGTCCGCAATCGGCAATCGCCCCACCGAGATTATTTCCCATTCCTGAATGGTCTCCGCATTTGGTGAGGCACGGCAGCAAGCCCAGGGACATTTTCCTGTTGTGAAGTGCAAAACAAATCTAAGGAGAAGCTATGAAGACGCAGATCGGAACCAAGATGTGTTTGGCGATGTTTCTCACTCTGATGCTGGTGAGTGCGCCGATTTTGCCCGCCGAACCCTCGGCAGCGCTGGGAAAGATTTCCGGACGCGGGATGGCGGAAGTAAATGGCACCGCCCTGCCGGGTGAAGCGACGCTATTTTCCGGCGACCAGATCTCGACACGCAAGGAATCGGCGGTGGCCCTGTCCTTCGGCGGCGGCGACCAGATTTTCCTTCCGGAACTGAGCCGTGCGCGGATCGAGCGCGCCGGCGCAGGAACGCGCCTAGCACTCGATTTCGGGGCGCTGGCGGCCATCCGCCGGTCCACAAATCTTCCTGTGGTTATGGCCGGCGGAGTACGCATCGAGGCCAGCGGGAATACTCCCGCGGCTTTTGAAGTTGCCCTCAATGGCACAGCTCTGAAGGTTTTTGCGCGCCTGGGTTCGGTGCGGGTCACAGGGGCGAACAAGACCGTGGAGGTCCCGGAAGGAAAGACAATGGAGGCGACCACTGCGGCGGTCCCGCCAACCGCCCCGGCCGCCGCTGCCGCTTCCGGACTGTCGTGGCTGCAAACTACGGCCATCGTGGTCGGGTTGGCCGCAGGGATTACCGGCCTCGGGCTGGGCATCGCCGCGGTCACGCGTCCGAACCCCAAAAACTGCACCATCTCCAACTCGTCACCAGCCACCTTGGTCTGCCCGTAGCGCGGGCAAAAGTATTTTTAGCGGCGGCCCGCTCCCGGCACGCGCGGGCTTTCCCATCGCCGCAGCAAGGCAATTGCCGGGTGAGTCGTCTCGAGTGCGGCCTGAGAAGCCCCCGGAATCGGCGCCCGGAAGTAGCCGAGGAGACTGGGCATGAATGCTCCGCGTAAGGAATTAGGACCGTCATCGCACGCCCAGGCATTTCGATTCACGCTTCGCGGTGGCGCGCTGGCGGGAGCCGCGGTGCTGCTGCTGGCGGCGGCAGCGCAGGGGCAAAGTCCCATCCAGCAGAAGCCTGCGCCTCCGGCTGCACCGCTCGAGAGCAGTGAAGAGTTGAACCGCCGGCTGGCGCAGATCGAGCGCGTGATGCCGGGGTCGGCCGGGAGCGGCGCTATCGAGGAGTACCGCATCGGGGCGGAAGACCTGGTCGAGATCACCGTTTTTGAATCGAGTGAGTTGAACCGCATCGTGCGGGTGTCGGCCGGCGGGGAAATCTCTCTGCCCCTGGTGGGCCTGGTGCGCGCGGCGGGACTATCTCCGCGCGGGCTGGAGTCGGTGCTGGAAGAGTTGCTGCGCCGGAGTTACGTGCGCGAGCCACATGTCAGTGTGTTTGTGCGCGAGATGCAGAGCCATCCGGTGTCGGTCTTTGGCGCGGTGCGCAAGCCCGGGGTGTTCCAGATCCGCGGGGAAAAGACGCTGATCGAAGTGCTGGCCCTGGCGGAAGGTTTGGCCGATGACGCCGGAGACACGGTGTTGGTGGAGCGCAGCGGCGCGCCGGACGGATCGGGCGGGGTAGCCACCCAACAGATCAGCCTGAAGCGCCTGCTGGGCGATCCCGGCCCGGCAGCGAATGTGCGCGTGCGGCCGGGCGACATCGTCAAGGTCACCCGCGCCGGAATGGTCTACGTGGTAGGCGAGGTGCGGAAGCCGGGCGGATTCCCGCTGCGGACCAACGAAAACATTTCCGTGCTGCAGGCGCTGGCGCTGGCCGAAGGGCTGACGCGGACCTCGGCCAAGGACAGCGTGCGCATCATCCGCACCGACGCGGAAACCGGCCAGCGCAGCGAAGTGCCGGTGCAGCTCGGTCAGGTGCTGGCGGGCAAAGCCCCCGATCCGATCATGCATCCGCGCGACGTCCTGTTCGTGCCCAACAGCGGCGGCAAAGCGGCCGTGATCCGCGGCGTGGAAGCGGCGCTGACGGTGGTGACCGGATTCCTGGTCTTCCGCATGTAGCGTGAACATGAAAGAAGAAACGCAGATCGAGCGGTACGAGCCGGCACGCCTGGAATCACGCCGGAGCCCGGCGGCGTACGGGGAAACGGTGGAGATGGAGCGCGCCCCGGAGCTGGTGGCTTACTGGGGCGTGCTGCGCAAGCGCCGCTGGACGGTGCTGAGCGTTTTTTTCGTGCTGTTCACGGTGGTGCTGCTGGGCACGCTCAAGCAGCGCCCGGTATACCGCGCCGGCGCCCTGCTGGAAATCCAGAAAGAAAACCCCAACATCTTGACACTCAAAGAGATGTTCGAGCTGGAAACGGTCACCGATACCTACCTGGAAACGCAGTACAAGATCTTCAAGAGCGACACCCTGGCGCGGCGGGTGATCCGCCGGCTGAAGCTGGAGGGCGTCGAAGAATTCAATCCCCAGGCCAATTCGCGCCAGGCGGCAGGCAACGAGCAGGTAGTCCTGGCACGATTCCAGACGCGCCTGTCCATTGATCCGGTCAAGCGCAGCCGGCTGGTGGAAGTGACCTTCGACAGCTACAACCCGCAGCTTGCCGCGCAGGTGGTGAACGAAGTCGCCGAGAGCTACATCCAGCAGAACCTGGAAAACCGCTGGGAAGCTACGCAGAAGGCCAGCGAATGGCTCTCCCAGCAGCTGGGGGGGATGAAAGGCAAGCTGGAGAAGTCCGAGGATGAACTGCAGGGCTACGTGCGCAGCAACGGCTTGCTGTACCTCGAGAGCGACAAGGGCGTTTCGGAAAACATCGTCAACGAACGGCTGCGGCAACTGCAGGAGGAACTGACCAAAGCGCAGGCGCTGCGCTACGAAAAGGAGTCGCTGGCGCGCATGGCCGATTCCGGCGACGCAGCAGCGCTGCCGGGGCTGGCCGACAACAAGCTGCTGCAAGACCTGACCGTGCGCCTGGCCGAACTGGAGCGCGAGCGCGCGCAACTGGTCACCGTGTTTACACCGGAGTATCCCAAGGTCCGCCAGGTGCAGAGCCAGATCGATGAGATCCAGGACGTTCTCAACCGCGAACGCCGCCGCGCCGCGCAACGCGTGCGCAATGAATACGGCGCCGCGGTGCGCCGGGAGAACCTGGTGCGCGCGGCGTTTGAAGTGCAGCAGCGCCAGGCCCATGACGTGGCCGAGCTCTCGGTGCAATACACCATCCTGCGCCGCGAGGTGGACACCAACCGGCAGCTCTACGACGGCCTGCTGCAACGGCTGAAAGAAGCGGGGGTCTCTGCCGGACTGAAAGCCAGCAACGTGCGCATTGTGGATGCCGCCGAGCCACCCAAGAAGCCCGCCAAACCCAATCTGCTTCTCAATCTCAGCCTCGGTCTGGTGCTGGGTCTGGGCTTTGGCGTGGGCGCGGCGTTCCTGATGGAGCACCTGGACAACACTCTGAAGACCTCCGCCGACGTCGAGCGCTTCCTGCAGGTTCCCGCGCTGGCGCTGATCCCCGCGGCCGCGTCACTCAACGGGAAAGCCCGCGGCGTTTACGGTTTGCCGGCGCGCAAGCAGCTCGCTGCGGCCCACGCGGGCAGCAACGGCAATGGGCCGCCGCGCTGGCAGCGCATTGACACCGAGGGGCAGCACAGCACATTTACCGAAGCCTTCCGCGGCCTGCGCACTTCGGTGCTGCTCTCCACCGCCGAGCGCGCCCCGCGCACCCTGCTGGTCACCAGCGCGCGCGCCGGCGAGGGTAAGACCACGGTGTCGATCAATCTGGCCATTTCCCTGGCGCAGCTCGGCCCGGGCGTACTGCTGGTGGAAGGCGACTTGCGGCGACCGTCGATTCACCGCGCGTTTGGCCTGGAGAACAGCGCCGGACTGGTGCGCTACCTGACCGGAGGCCAGGACTGGCGCAGTGTGGTATCGCCCACACCGCTGGCCGGCCTGGACGTAATTGTTTCCGGGCCCATGCCGCCCAATCCCGCCGAACTGCTCAGCGCCGAGCGCATGCGGCAACTGATGCGCGAGGCCGCGCGCGAGTACCGCTGCGTGATTGTGGACTCCCCGCCGGTGCTGCAGGTAGCCGACGCGCGCATCCTGGCGACCATGGTCGAAGGTGTGATCCTGGTGGTCGACGGCGCTGGGACACCCCGCGAAATGGTGCAGCGCGCCCAGGCCTACGCGCGGCACGTCGGTGCCTCGGTAATTGGCGTGGTGCTCAACAACCTTGATGTCCGCTCCGAGGGCGACTACTACTACGGCTATTACCACTACGACGATCGCAAGCGAGACGCCGAAACCGAAACGTCCAGTTAGACCGCGCAAGCAGGAGAAGCAAAATGCAGATTTTTCTCGATACCGCCGACACCCAGGAAGTGAAGCGCTGGATGGCGCAGGGGATCGTGGACGGAGTTACCACCAATCCCAGCATCCTGCTCCAGGCCGGGGTGGGCGACCCCGCCGAGGGCGCCGCATCACTGTGCGCGCTGTTGGGCGACCGCCCCTTGAGTCTCGAAGTCACCAGCAACGACCGCGAAGAAATGCTGCGCCAGGGCCGCAGCTACGCGCGCTGGGCCTCGAACGTCGCGGTCAAGATTCCCGTGATCACTGAAGAAGGCGAATCCTGCCTGGGCGTGGTGCATCAGCTCTCCAGCGAAGGCGTGCGCGTGAATTGCACCGCGCTGCTGTCCTTCAACCAGGGCATCCTGGCGGCCAAAGCCGGCGCCACTTATATCAGCTTGTTTGCCGGGCGCATCGCCGACGAGGGCAATGATCCGGTGGAAACCATCACCCGCGTGCGCCGCTGGCTGGACATGTGGCGGCATCCCGCGCAAATCATCGTTGGCAGCATCCGCACGGTGATGGACATCCAGCAGGCCGCGCTGGCCGGAGCGCACATCATCACCATTCCCCCGGCGTTCCTGCCCAAGATGGTGGACCACAAATACAGCCGGGAGACGGTGCGGCAGTTCAACCGCGATGCCGCGCGGGCCCTGGCCCAGGCCGCGCGAACCGCGGCCGCGGACTGAGACCACGCGGAGGCCGCCGAAAACCGCACCGTGCAAGCATCTTTCCTATCCTCGACTGGCCTGACCGCGCGGCGCATCCTGCTGGCCAGCGACACGCTCTCCCTGGCCGCAAGCTTCGCTCTGGCCTGCCGGCTATTGCCCTGGCTTCACCGCATTCTGACCGGCGTGTCTGTCCGGCCGGAACCATTTTCCGCGCACGCCTGGCTGCTGGTGTGGATTGTTCCGGTGTGGCTGCTGCTGGGCCAGCGCTACGGGCTATACCCGCGCACCCCGCTGGGCTGGGAACAAGTGCTGCGCCGCAGCATCAAGGTGCAGGCGCTGGGGCTGGGCGCGCTGGGCATACTGATTTTCGCGCTGAAGCTGCAGGCCGTCAGCCGCCTGATCACCTTCAGCTTTGCCGCGCTCTACCTCCCGGTTGCGCTGCTGACCCGCGCCGCGGTGCTGCGAGCGCTGGCGGCGCACCGCGCACACATTTACAACATCCCGCGGGTTCTGGTGATCGGCACCGGCGAACGGGCGCGGGAATTTCTTCGCCGCGCGCGGCGGGCCGAGGGCGCGAGTTACCGGATCGTAGGCTGCCTGGAACCCGATGCGGCGCGTGCCGCAGGACAAGTGGAGGGCGCCGTGGTGCTGGGCACCACGGAAATGTTCGAGCGTTACATTTTCGAGAACCCAGTGGATATGGTGGTGTTCGCTCTGCCGGTGGAATGCGTTCCGCGCGCCGAAGAGATGGCCCAGGCGGCCATGGCACTGGGCCTGGGCGTGGTGGTGCTGCCTGACTATGGTCTCGAGCGTCTGGGCTACGCGCTCGAGCATCCCGAAGTCAGCGTAGAGGCCTTCCTCGGCCAACCGGTGGCCGTGCTGGCCAACGTGCGGCCGTCGCTGGGCTACCGCGCCGCAAAACGCGCCCTGGATCTGGTGCTTTCCTCGTGCGCGGTTCTGCTGCTCTCCCCGCTGCTGGTGCTGATTGCCGCGATGATCAAGCTGACCTCGCCAGGCGCTCCGGCGCTGTACCGCTGGAACGTGGTGGGCACCAACCTGAAGCCTTTCACCGGTTACAAATTCCGCACCATGGTGCCCAACGCCGACGCGCTCAAGCCCGCGCTGCTGGACCGCAACGA
>JBGPJC010000079.1:0-18791 GCA_041485165.1 Terriglobia bacterium
GCAGCAGACGTCGCACTGGAAGCGCTGGGGGCCTTATCTCTCCGAGCGGCAGTGGGGCACCGTGCGCGAGGACTACAGCCCCGGCGGAACCGCCTGGGAATCCTTCCCCCATGACCACGCGCGCTCACGCGCCTATCGCTGGGGTGAAGACGGCTTGGGCGGGATTTCCGACCGCCGGCAGTTTATCTGTTTCTCGTTGGCCCTGTGGAACGGCCGCGATCCGATCCTCAAAGAGCGTCTGTTCGGCCTCACCGGGAACGAGGGCAACCACGGCGAGGACGTCAAGGAGTACTACTACTACCTGGATTCGACGCCGACGCACTCCTACATGAAGTATCTCTACAAATACCCGCAGGCGGAGTTCCCCTACCAGCGTTTGGTGGAAGAAAACCGCAGCCGCGGAAGGAATAATCCGGAGTTTGAACTGTTCGACACCGGCGTGTTCGACGAAGACCGCTACTTTGACGTCTTTGTCGAGTATGCCAAGAACACCTCGGAAGACATCCTGATTCGGATTACTGCGGTGAACCGCGGGCTCGAGCCCGCCGAGCTGCACCTGTTGCCCACGCTGTGGTTCCGCAACACCTGGTCGTGGGGACGCAAGGCGAAAGAAGTGCAGTATGCGACGGCAAAACCGATGCTCCGCGGCGGCAACAACGTGCCGGGAGCGGCGGTAATCGAGGCCGAGCACTCCTACTACGGGCGTCGCTGGCTGTTATGCGAAAGCGCCCCAGAGGTCTTGTACACAGACAACGAATCCAATGTCCGCCGCCTTTTCGGCGCGGAGAACCACTCTCCTTACCTCAAAGACGGCATCAACGACTTCATCGTGCGCGGTGATACCAGGGCGGTCAACCCGGAGAAGACCGGCACCAAGGCGTCGGCGCACTATCACACCATCGTTGCGCCCGGCGGCACAGCCCGCTGCCAACTCCGCCTGACCGATCAAAACCCCGAGTCGCCGAAATTCCCTGCGCAGTTCGGATCGAGCTTCGACGCCACGTTTGGCATGCGCATGGCCGAAGCCGACACGTTCTACAAGCAGCGCATCGGGAGCAGCAGGACCGATGACGCCTGCTCGGTGCAGCGCCAGGCCTTTGCCGGGCTGCTGTGGTCCAAGCAGTTTTATCACTATGACGTTCACGCCTGGCTGGAGGGCGATCCCTCCGGTCCGGCTCCCCCGGCCGATCGCTGGCGCGGGAGAAACAATCAATGGCAGCATCTATTTAACGCCGATGTCATCTCCATGCCCGACAAGTGGGAATATCCCTGGTATGCGGCGTGGGACCTGGCCTTCCACTGCATCCCGCTGGCGCTAGTGGACCCCGACTTCGCGAAAGAACAGCTCATCCTGCTGCTGCGCGAGTGGTTTATGCACCCCAACGGACAGTTGCCGGCATACGAATGGGCTTTTGGCGACGTCAACCCGCCGGTGCACGCCTGGGCGGCGCTGCGCGTCTACCAGATCGAGCGCCGTCTGCGCGGCAAGGCCGACCGCTCGTTCCTCGAGAAAGTCTTTCACAAGCTGCTGCTCAACTTCACTTGGTGGGTCAACCGCAAAGACCCCGAAGGCATGAACGTCTTTGAGGGCGGCTTCCTGGGACTGGACAACATCGGCGTGTTCGACCGTTCCGCGCCGCTGCCCACCGGCGGACACATCGAGCAATCCGACGGCACCAGCTGGATGGGCATGTACAGCCTGAACATGCTGGCTATCGCACTGGAGCTGGCCAAAGAAGATCACGCCTACGAAGATGTAGCCAGCAAGTTCTTCGAGCACTTTGTCTACATCGCCCACGCCATGCACGATATGGGCGGAGAAGGCCTGGCCCTGTGGGACGACCAGGACGGCTTTTACTACGACGTGCTGCACCTGCCCAACGGCGAGCGATACCCGCTCAAGGTCCGCTCGATGGTCGGCCTGATCCCGCTGTTCGCCGTGCAGGCGCTCGAACCGCAGATCATTGACCGGCTCCCCGGTTTCAAGCGCCGCATGCAGTGGTTCCTGGACAATCATCCGGACGTGCCCGAGCACATTGAGGGTACGCGCTCTTCAGGTCACGGCGTCCGGCGGCTGCTATCGCTGGCCAACCGCACGCGCCTGGAACGCGTGGCCCGCTACCTGCTTGATGAGACCGAGTTCCTCTCGCCGCACGGCATCCGCGCGCTGTCCAAGGTCCATCAGAAGCACCCCTACGAACTGACCGTGGACGGCCAGGTCCACCGCGTGGACTACGAGCCGGCGGAGTCCTCCACCGGGCTGTTCGGCGGCAACTCGAACTGGCGCGGGCCGATCTGGTTTCCGGTGAATTACCTGCTGATCGAAGCGCTGCAGAAGTTCCACAACTACTTCGGCGACGAAATGAAGGTGGAATGTCCGGTGGGTTCGGGCAACATGGCCAATCTGTGGGAAGTGGCCACCGAGATTTCCCGCCGCCTCAACCGCATCTTTCTGCGTGACGAACATGGCCGCCGGCCGGTGTTCGGGGGCTCGGAAAAATTCCAGCAGGATCCGCACTGGCGCGACCTGATTCCCTTCCACGAGTATTTCCACGGCGACAACGGTGCCGGCATTGGCGCCAGCCATCAGACCGGCTGGACCGGCCTGGTCGCTAAACTGATCGAACAGAGCGGAGAGTAGCAATGGAAGGTGAAAGCACAGTCAGCCGCGTGGTGCCCCTGCCGGCGATGATTGATTTTGGCCGGGAAATCTGCGGCGATCTCGCCGCCGGGGAACAGCGCGAATGGCTGGTGAGCAACGGGATCGGCGGCTTTGCCTCCGGGACCGTCAGCGGTCTGCCAACGCGGCGCTACCACGGCCTGCTGGTTGCCGCGCTCAAGCCGCCGCTGGGCCGCACGCTGCTGGTCGCCAGCCTGGACGAAACCGCCGATTACGATGGGCAACCTTATCCGCTGGCGACGACCCGTTGGAAGGGCGGAACAGTTGCACCGGATGGATACCGGAACATCGAGCGTTTTCGCCTGGAAGGCACCACCCCAGTGTGGACCTACGCCATATCCGACGCCTTGCTCGAGAAACGCGTGTGGATGGAGCAGGGCTCCAACACCACGTACATCACCTACAGCATGGTGCGGGGAAGCCAGCCTTTGCGGCTGGCAGTCAAAGCATTGGTCAACTACCGCGACTACCACTCCGGCACCAACGCCAGCGACTGGCGCATGGCCATCGAGCACGTTGAACACGGACTGCGTGTCCGCGCTTTCGATGGCGCCGCGCCATTCTACCTGCTCTCTTCTTCGGCGGCCGCCGAGCCGGCCCATCAGTGGTATCGCGATTTCGACCTGGCGGCCGAGCGGGCGCGCGGATTGAGCGACCACGAAGACCACCTGCACGCCGGCACGTTCCAGGCAACGATCAAAGAAGGCGAATCGCTGACGCTGGTGTTGAGCACGCAGGAACAGCCGGAGCTCGACGCGCCCACAGCCTACGCCGCGCACCTGGTCCATGAGCACGAGCTCCTGGGTATGTGGTGGGCGTCGCGGCCCGCGGCGTCGGCGGCGGCGCCGGATTGGATCCGCCAGCTCGTCCTTGCCGCCGGTCAATTCATCGTCAGCCGCCCGCTGGAGGGTGATCCGAGAGCGCAGTCGGTGATTGCCGGGTATCCCTGGTTTGGCGACTGGGGCCGCGACACCATGATCGCGCTGCCCGGCCTGACGCTGACCACGGGCCGCCCCGACGTGGCGAAAAATGTGCTGCGCACTTTCGCGCGCTTCGCCAGCGAAGGCATGCTGCCCAACTATTTCCCCGATGCCGGCAGCGAGCCGGAGTACAACACGGTGGACGCTACATTGTGGTATTTCCAGGCGGTGCGCCAGTATTTCGCAACCACACAGGACAAAGAATTCCTGCGGGAAATCTTCCCACTGCTCGCGGACATGGTGCAATGGCACCTGCGCGGCACGCGCCACAATATCCACGTGGATACCAACGACGGGCTGCTCGCCGCCGGCGCGCCGGGCGTACAGCTCACCTGGATGGACGCGCGCGTAGGCGACCGCGTGATCACTCCGCGGATCGGCAAGCCGGTGGAGGTAAACGCGCTGTGGTACAGCGCTCTGGTGACCATGGCGCAGATCTCTCGCGCGCTCGACCGCGCCCCGGCCAGCTACGACTTTCTGGCCAAGCGCGCCAAATCCAGCTTCCAGAAATTCTGGAACGCATCCGCGGGCTGCTGCTTCGACGTGATTGACGGCCCGCAAGGCAACGAGGCCGCGGTGCGGCCCAATCAAATCTTCGCGGTTGGACTGCCAGAAAGTCCGCTGACCACTGAGCAGCAGGCCGAAGTACTGGACGTCTGCGGGCGGCAACTCCTGACGTCGTTCGGTTTGCGGAGTCTCGCGCCGGGCAGTGAGGGATACGCCGGACGCTATGCGGGCGGACCTGCCGAGCGCGATGCGGTCTACCACCAGGGCACCGCTTGGGGATGGCTTCTGGGACCTTTCGCCCTGGCACACCTGCGTGTGCATCATGACCCGGCGCACGCAGCATCGTTCCTCGAACCGATGGCGCACCAACTGACCATCGCCGGGCTGGGCACCGCCAGCGAGGTTTTCGACGGCGACGCCCCCTTCACGCCGCGGGGTTGCACGGCCCAGGCCTGGACCGTGGCAGAAGTGCTTCGCGCCTGGACGGCCATCGCCGCCGAGCGTAACGCCGGGGCGCTGAGCGAGACTCTACCGATAGCAGAGGCCACTGCCGCAACCACGACGGCGAAACCCACGAGGCCGCGGCGCAAGACGCGCACCGCAGCGCGAACTGACTACTTTGGAGTCGCAAAAAACAAACAAGTCTGGCGCTGATGTTCACCTGAAATTGGATGGGCGGGCTGGAATTGCTTACCAGCGCGAGCGCTCATTCTCCTCAACTTGGGAGGATTTTGACTCTAGTGCCAGCTTTAAAGTTTGTCGGGCCGCAGGGGTGGCGGCCATAACCTCACATGGAGCACCAACGCCAGTACCGCTACCAGAAAACAGCAGAACGCGCGTGCCCGGAGTGAGCAATTTCAATGCGGGATTCGGCATGGAGAAGTCAGAATCTGCCCAGGAAATCATAGAGATCGTGACAGGATGATCGACGCCCGCCAGTGGCCGATCTACTTTCCCCTTCAAGACGTCCAGCAGCCGGTAGTCCACAGTTCGAGTCTGTTGATCCTCGTATTGCTTCAATTCCGGACGAACGCGCACAACTTCAACCAGGAGGATGTTGGCAACGTCGCGCGCCATTCTCAGCAAGAGCGTATCCGGGCAAGGATTAGAGCTGCGCAGGCGGGCCAGCGCGGCGTTCTTGATGTCTTCTTTGTCCTGCCAGGAGAGCGGCAGAAGGTCCCGGGCTGTTTGGCAGCCACGTAAGGACCAGATGCAGTTTAGTCGAATATCAAAAGCGTGATGAGCGAGCTCAGGGGGAGCATGGGGAGTGAATTCCACACGCAGAGTGAGTCTCGGCCATTTGAAGTAGCTCCTGACGCGATAATCAGGGCTCTGATCTTCGATCGAGGAGACGTTTCGGGAGCCATAACCGCGCACGCTCCGAACCCACACATTTACGAAGTCGGGATAATCATAAGTGCCGTCATCAACCACAAGATTGTAGGAAAGATTGTGCACTCTTTTCTGCCGAAGCCGGATATCTGCAGAGAAAACCCAGAAACGCAGGCCGAGCCAGTGTCCCATCTTGTACGTGGATTTGCTCTGGACTTTATTAAATAGCCGAGACAGCAGACCATCAGGCCAGTTCGAAAGATTGATCGTATAGCAGTCCTCGTGAGCGCGTGATTCTCCACTTGGCTTTTCGGCGCGCAGCTCAGGCAGGCGCGTCAGCAATTCAGCTTCGGTGGTCTGGTCCAATTGCAATTGACTCATCCGGGAGAGGATTCCGTTTACACGATGTTCCCACATGGCAGCGTATACGCGCAGAGCAACCGTAGTCACAAACAACGCTGTAGCAACTGACAGCAGGATTCTTCGGGCCCAGCGAGAAGTAATCTGCCGCCAAATCCAGGCTGTTGCGGGAAATTGGTCAGCAAAGGTCACGCCCACTTAGACTCCGAATACAAAACGATTGTTCCCACACCTGGGAGATATTGCAGTGAAGGGCAGGCATCTCAGAAGCTACAATGGCTCGTCCTCGGCCTCCCCTGAAGCCCGCGGGACGCCGGGAGGAGAGTGCTCATGGCTGACACCCGCCCGCTCAACATCCCCGTAATTCTCGGCACGGCGCGGAAGGGGTGCAGGAGCGCGCATGCCGCCCGGTTCATTGCCGGGCAAGTGCGCCAGTGGCCCGGTGTAGCCACTGAGCTGATCGAAATTGCCAAGCTGCCGCTGCGGACCGATGACGCCGGCGAGGCCACTAAAGACCCCGGCTTCTCAACGAAGATGATTGCAGCGGATGCGCTGGTGATCGTCGCGCCGGAGTACAACCACAGCATCCCCGGCCTGCTCAAACACGTGCTCGATAGCTGTTTGAAGGAATACATCCACAAGGCGGTGGGTGTGGTGGGAGTCTCCGCGGGGCCGTTTGGCGGCGCACGGATGATCGAAAATCTGCTCCCTGTCCTGCGCGAACTGGGGCTGGTGGCGATATTTTGGGACGTAAACTTCGGCAACGTCGCTAAAGTGTTCGATGAAACCGGCAAGCTGCTGGATCCCGCTTACGTCCGCCGCACCGAGAAGTTCCTGAAGGAATTGATTTGGATGGCGAGAACTCTGCGCCACGGCCGGGAGAATATTCCTAACGATTAGCGGGCGGGCGAGTCACTTAATTGCCTTGCGCGACTGGGCTGGCGTAAGATTCCTGCGCGATGCTTGGTTTCAACCCCACTCCCGGAAAAACAGTCTCCCACTATCGCATTCTGGAGAAGCTCGGCGGCGGTGGCATGGGCGTGGTGTACAAAGCTGAAGACACCAGCCTCGGCCGCCCGGTCGCCATCAAGTTCCTGCCTGAAGACCTGGCCAAAGACGCGCAAGCCCTGGAGCGTTTTCGGCGGGAAGCGCGCGCCGCCTCGGCGCTAAACCATCCCAACATTTGTACCATCCACGAGATCGGCGACCAGGAGGGGCAGCCCTTCCTGGTGATGGAATTCCTCGAGGGCCAGACCCTGAAGCATTACATCGGTGAAAAACCTCTCGAACTGGATTTGCTGCTGGACGTGGGAATCCAGATTGCCGATGCGCTGGACGCGGCGCACGCCAAAGGCATCCTGCACCGCGACATCAAGCCGGCGAACATCTTCATCACCACGCGCCATCAAGCCAAGTTGCTCGATTTCGGCCTGGCGAAAGTGAACCGGCCTGGCGAATCTGCCGGAAATTCGCTGACCCGGGACACCGCGGACGCCGCCCAGTCCGACCATCTCACCGAGACCGGGGCGACGGTGGGGACGGTGGCTTATATGTCCCCCGAGCAAACGCTCGGCAAGGCACTCGACGCGCGAAGCGATCTGTTCTCATTTGGCGTAGTGCTCTACCAGATGGCTACCGGTGCGATTCCCTTCACCGGCACCACCTCGGCCGCGGTCTTCAGCGCCATCCTCCATAAGCTACCTACTGCGCCGGTGCGGCTGAACCCCGAACTGCCCGCCGAACTCGAGCGCACCATCAACAAGCTGCTGGAGAAGGATCCCGAGCTGCGCCACCAGAGCGCCGCCGATGTGCGCAGCGACCTCAAGCGCATGCGCCGGGACACCGATTCGGGGCGCTCGACGGCCTGGACGGCTGCGCAGAGTGCGCCGAGTGGCGCCCTGCCAGTCGCGCCAAGTGCAACAAGCGTTGCGCCCGCGGTGGGGAAACCATCCGGCGGGCGGAAACGCTTGAAAGTCCTTCTGGGCACGGCGTTGTGTGTAGCGGCCGTCGTCGCCGGGGCATTGTTTTACTTCAGGCCGACCCACGCGCTCAACCAACAGGACCGCATCCTGCTGGCCGATTTCGCCAATGCCACCGGCGATGCGGTTTTTGACGGCACGCTCAAGCAGGCGCTGGCGGTCAAGCTGGAGGAGTCGCCGTTCCTCAACATCGTGCCCGACGAGAAGGTCCGCAAGACCCTGCGCCAAATGGGGCGGCCGGAGAGCGATCGTCTGACCGCAGCCTTGGCCCGCGAGGTGTGCCAGCGCCAACAGGTCAAGGCCATGATTGCCGGCACAATTTCACAGCTCGGCAGCCACTACGTGATGGCCATTGACGCGGTGAACTGCGAGAGCGGCGAGTCCCTTGCCAAAGACCAGATTGAGGTCAGCCAGAAGGAGGAGGTGCTGGGCGCGCTGGGCAAGGCAGGCACGCGACTGCGCAGCAAGCTGGGAGAAACGCTGGCCTCCATCCAGAAGCATGACAAGCCCATCGAAGAAGCCACCACCTCCTCTCTCGAAGCCCTGAAGGCCTATAGCCTGGGGAGCGCCTTACGCGACCAAGCGGATGGAGAACGCAAGAGCATACCTTTCCTGAAGCGCGCCATAGAACTTGACCCGAATTTCGCCATGGCCTACGCGCAGTTGGGAACCGCCTACCGCAACCTGTTTGAACAACAGCTCTCCGACGAAAACACGAAAAAGGCCTACGAATTGCGCGACCGGGTCAGCGAAAGGGAACGCTTCTACATCATGTCCCATTACTTCGACACCGTGACCCTGGAACGAGATAAGGCCATCGATGTCTACGAGCAATGGAAGCAGGTATATCCCCGCGACTTCCAGGCGTTCAATAATCTAGCAGTTCAATACTGGTTGTCCGGGCAGTATGAAAAGACCATTGAAAACGCGCGGGAAGCGTTGCGGATCGAGCCAAACAACAGTTACCCCTATGCAAATCTCGTCGAAGGGTTCATCGCCTTGAACCGGCTCGACGAAGCAAGCACGCTAGCCCGACAAGGCCTGGAGCGGTTTCCCAATGACTCCGAACTGGTCGGCACCCTGTACACGGTTGCATTCTTGCAGGGTGACGTGGCGGCGATGGAAAGGCACGCCGCGGCAGGACGCGGCGGAGCTGCTCCCGCATCAATGCTCAGTCTGGAGACGGAGACGGCTGCCTATCTGGGAAAACTCCGCCAGGCCCGAGAACTAAACCGGCAGGCGATAGAGATCTTCCTGCGCGGCGGTCGCAAAGGGGCCGCCTCGAGGGAGGCGAGCCTGATGGCAATGGTGGATGCAGGTTTCGGGAACCTGGCACAGGCCCGCGAGGAAGCCCTGCGAGCTTTGGCCATCGCTCGGCAGCGTTTCGCGCTTATGTGGGCTGGAATCGTCCTGAGCCAGACTGGGGACCTTGCGCAAGCCCAGCAAGCGATGCACGAACTAGCCGGCGGCCTTCCACAGGATGCAAATCCGAATCTGACTTCCGTTCCGTCGATTGCCGCATTGATTGAGCTACAGCGCGGCAACCCAGCCAAAGCTGTCGAGTTGCTCAAACCCGCCGCGGCCTACGAGCTTTTCTTTATCCCCATTCCATATGCGCGCGGGGTGGCTTACCTCCGCCTCCGAAATGGAGCTGCAGCGGCGGTGGAATTTCACAAGATAATCGACACTCCCGGTGGCTGGTCGGTGAGCTTCTATCATCCGCTCGCAGTCCTTGGGCTGGCGCGGGCCCAGGCGCTTTCCGGGGACAAGGTGAGCGCCCGCAAGACGTATCAAGATCTCCTGGCTATCTGGAAGGACGCAGACCCGGACCTCTCCGTGCTGCGCGAAGTCAAAGCCGAATACGCCAAGTTGCAATAGAGCAGCCTGCCAGCGCCGCAGTGATTTCCTCAGCGTGGTTCTGTGAACGAGTAAAACACCGGCAGGACGAGCAGGGTGATGAATGTCGAGAGCGTCAGGCCGCCGATCACGGCGATGGCCAGGGGCTTCTGCAGCTCGGCGCCGGCGCCCAGGCCCAGCGCCAATGGAAGAAGTCCGAACAGCGTGCACAGCGTGGTCATCAGGATGGGGCGCAGGCGGATGGCGCCGGCGGTGACCAACGCCTCCTCGAGCGGCATGCCCTGCTCTTCGCGCAGAGTGAGCACGTACTGCATCAGGATGATGCCGTTCTTCACCACCAGCCCCACCATCAGGATGATGCCCATGAACGAGGAGACGTTGAGCGCGGTGCCGGTGATGGTCAGTGCGCCGAAGACGCCGAGCATGGAGAGCGGCGCCGCGGAAAGAATGATCAACGAGGGGCGGAAGGAACGAAACTGGATCACCAATACGGTGAACACCGCGGCCAGGGCCAGGCCCAGCACACCGAGCAAGTCGCTGAAGGAGCTTTGCTGGCTCTCATACTGGCCGCCAATCTCATGGGTGACGCCCAGCGGAAACTTGATTTCGCTGATCGCCTTGCGAACTTCCTGGATGGCGCTGCCCAAGTCTCGCTTCGCGAGGCGGGCAGTCAGCACGACCATCAGCCGCTGGTTTTCCCTCAGCAATTGATTCTGTCCGCGCACCTGCTCGACGCTCCCTAGAGTCGATAGTGGAACGATCTGCCGCGCCGGGGTCACTACCGGAAACTGCCGGACGGCGTTGTAGTCGAAGCGGAAGGAATCCGGGAAGCGGACGCGGATGCCAATAGCGCGGTCGGGCAGGCGCAGATCGCTCTGCGAGATTCCCAGCAGCCCGGCCTGGGTCTGCTGGGTTACCTGCTCAACGGTCAGCCCCAGCCTGCCGGCTTGTACCGGGTCCAACTGAATCACCATCTCGGGATTGCCCTTCTGGATGCCCTTGAAGTCCACCAGCCCGGGAATCTTTTGCAGTTTTGGCCCCAGCTCGCCGGCCACCTGCTCGAGTTTGGCGGGATCGTCGCCGAAGAGTTTCACCTCGACAGGCTCAGGTGAGCCTTCCAGGTCGCCGAGCATATCCTGGAGTATTTGCACGAACTCGACGGAGTCAAAGCCGGGGATGTCGCGGGCGATCTGCTGGCGCAGGTCGCTGATGATTTCGTCAATGCGGCGCGAGCGCTTCCCTTGCGGCTTGAGTTTGACCAGGATGTCGCCCTTGTTCTGTTGCGTGGCAAACAATCCCATCTCTGCCCCAGTGCGCCGGGAAAATGCCGCGGTCTCCGGCAAGCGGGCGACGCGGGCCTCGATGAGGCGGACCAGGCGATCGGTTTCATCCAGCGAAGTTCCGGGCGGGGTGAGGTAATCCACTACGAAGCCGCCTTCATCCATTTCCGGCAGGAAGCCGGTGGCCAGCCGGGTGTAAAGAAAGATTCCCAGGACCAGCGAAAGCGCCGCGGCGCCGGCGACCAGCAGCCGCCGCTTAAGGGCCCAGCGGACCGCCTTGCCGTAAGCCCGCGCAATGGGCTCCATGAATTTTGCCGAGGAATGGCTGAATCTTTCTGCAGAAAGATAGCGCTGGGAGAGCAGCGGAATCAGGGTAATGGCGAAAACCAGGGAGAGCAGGACAGAAACCGCCAGCGTGGAGCTCAGCGCGGAGAAAAAATCGCCCACATAGCCCTTGAGCAGGCCCAGCGGGAGGAACACCACCACCGTGGTGACCGTCGAACCCACCACCGCACCGAACAATTCCTGCGTGCCGGCCTCGGCGGCGCGTTCGGGTGATTCGCCGGAGCCGAGGTGACGGTAAATGTTTTCGATTACCACCACCGCGTCGTCAATCACCAGCCCGATGGAGATGGCCAGGCCGCCTAGCGACATAAGATTCAGCGAGCCGCCCATCAGGCGCACGAAACAGAATGTGCTCGCAACCGTGAGGGGAAGAGAGATGGCGGCAACCAGGGTGCTTCGAATCTCGCGCAGGAATCCGAACAAAATCAGAATGGCGAGCAGGCCGCCGAGAAGGATGGCGTCGCGGACGTTGCCGATGGCATCCGTGACGAATTCACCCAGGTCGTAGACCACGCTGAGGTGGAGCGTCGAGGGAATGGCGCTGCCCAGATGGTTGGCGATGTCCTTGACGTCGCCGGACACCTGCAGGATGTTGCCGCCGATCTGCCGGGCGATGTTCAGAAGAGCGGCGGGACGCCCGTTGCCGGTGACCAGCGTGGCGCGGTCCTCGACGCCATCGCGAACCTCGGCGATATCGCGCAAGCGCACGGGAGTGTTGTTTTCCAGCGCGATCACGGTGTTGCGGATCTGCTCGAGGTTGGTGAACTGCCCGGTGGTGATGACCATGTAGCGCGAGTAGTCCTTATCCAGGCGGCCGACCGCAGTCGTCTGGCTGGTGGCGCGCAGCCGTTCGGAGACCTCGGTGAGCGACAGCCGGTGGGCCAGCACGCGCTGTGGGTCCACAATGACGGAAACTTCCCGCGTATCGCTGGCCTGCACTTCGATGCGGGAGACTCCGGGAACGCGGCTGAAGATCGGACGCAGGGTGTAAAAGGAGTAGTCGCGGAGATCGGCGGGTGGAACATTGCCGTTCAGAATCAAGCTGAGGATGGGAAAAACCGCCGGAGAAAGGCGCTCGACGGCGATATCCGTGTTGAGCGGCAGCGAGCTGCGCACCTCGCTGACGCGGCCCTGCACCAGTTGCAGGGCGGTCTGCATATCCATATCCGGCTGGAAGAGGACGGAGATTTCAATGCCGCCGCGGATGGTCTTCGACCGCACGCGGCGCACGCCCAGCACGGTGCTCACCGCCTCCTCGATCGGCCGCGTGATGGTCAGCAGGGCGTTCTGCGGCGGCAGGTCGGGAGAATGCACCAGGATGACGATGCGCGGGAAGCTGAGCTCGGGATAGATGTTGCTGGGCAGGCGGAAGTACGCGATCAGCCCCCCGACGACAAGAAAAGCGCTGAGCAGCAGGACGGCGCGGCTGTTCCGCTGGACCAGGCGGACAATATTCATGGTTTGACCTTGATCTTCGCCTTGTCGCCCAGCCCGTAGCCGCCTTCGAGGATCAGGGTGTCACCGGCGGCAACTCCGGAGAGCAGTTCGACGCGGTCCTGCAACTCGAGGCCCAGCTTGACATCCGAGGCGGTGGCCGTGTTTCCCTGGACTTTGTAAACTTGCGGCTCGCCTTTTTCGTCGCGGTAGACGGCCTTGCGCGGCACGACCAGCGCGTTGGAATGCGTCTCGATGGGGATCTGCGCCAACAGGAACATTCCCCAGCGCAGCTTGCCAGCGGCGTTGGCGATCCGGATGCGCACCAGGCCCAGATTCGTGGCCGGGTCCACCGCCGGGGAGATGGCCACGACGCGGCCGCTGAATTTTGTGTCCGGAAAGGCGTCGGTGGCGACGGGCAAGCTTTGCCCCACGTGAATTCTTCCCAGGTAGATCGCCGGGACGCTGCCAAACAGCTCGACTTGCGCGAGGTTGGCAACCTGGAAAATGGGCTGAGCGGCGGTGCCATCCACCTGCTCGCCCACGCTGACCATGCGTTTGACTACCGTCCCCGTAAGAGGAGAACGAATCTCAGTGCGGCTCACCTGTAGCCGCGAGAGCGCATGAACGGCGTCAGCCTGGCGCAAAGCTGCCTCGGCCACCGTCTGCAGGGTGCGCGCGTCTTCCAGCTCTTTGCGCGCGGCGATTCCGCGATCGAAAAGGGTTTCGTTCCGCGCGCGGCTCAACTTGGCGTTCTCCAGCGTGGCGCGAGCCTGCTCGACAGCGCCCTCGGCTTGGCGGAGCTGATCGCGGTAGGGGCGGTCGTCAATCTTTGCCAGCACCTGGTCCTTCTCGACGTGGTCGCCCTCGGCCACCATCATCTGCGCCACACGGCCGGCCACCAGCGAACTGACGCGCACGTCCTGGTTGGGCACCGCGGCGATGGTGCCGCTCACCGAAAGCGTTTCGCTGATTTCGCCACGCTCGACCTTGACTACGGTGACTTCCGCCACCGTGTCGCCGGCAGATTCCTTGTCTTCGCCGGCCGCCGGTCCGCGCGAGCAGGCGATCAGGCCCAGCGCCAGAGCAGCCGCCGTGCAGCAGAGCAGGCCCGAGAGCAGCTGCGTTCGCATCTTGCAATCATGGCTGGGCATCTAGTTCAATCCTACGCCCACGGTTTCCTCCACAGCGGCGAATGCGCTCTGTAAGGATTGCAGGCTGGCGAGATAATTTTTCTCGATCTCCTGGACGCTGCGCTGCGCGTCCAGCACCACCAGGATGCCGGTTTTACCGGCGCGGTAACTCTCTGCGGCCATTTCTTGCACGCGACTGGCCGCGGGGCGAAGCGTGCGGCGATAAAGCTCGACCTCGGCTTGCCGCGCCATCCATTCGAAGAACGCCACCTCGACCCGCCCGGCGACGGCGCGCCGCGACGCGGCAATCTCTGCGGCCAGGAAGCGCTGCAGCGCGCCGGACTGCGCCAGCTCACCCTGGTTGCGAGAGAACAGCGGGATGTTCAGAGCAATCTGACCGCGCGGGCCGGCGTGGAAAGCGGGCGAGTTGAAGTCCGCTCCAAATCCCAGCTCGATGTTGGGAACGCGGTCGGCGCGCAGAAAACTCTGCCGGCTCTCTTCGACGCGCAACTCCTGGGCCAGGCGAGCAAGGTCGGAATTGGATTGGTAGGCCTTCTGGGTGAGGTCCTCAAGCTCGATGGCGGGGAGGGGATCTTCGAGCGATCCCGCGAGAGCCCAGGTGGTCGAAGCGGGGACATTGAGCAGCGCGCTCAAGCGGCCCTGGGCCACTTTTTCACGCTGCTGGGCAAGAGTGGCGTCCACCTGCGCGCGCGCCACCTCGAGTTCGGCCCGGCTGACCTCGAGATTGGCCACATCGCCGGCTTCGAAGCGGTCCTGCGCCATCTTGAGCAGCCGCTTGGTCAGCTCGAGGATTTGCGCCATGCGCCTGGACTCGGCGCGGGAGAGAGCAATTTCATAGTAGGCGTCGCGCACCTGGCGACGCACCTGGCGCGCGACGCTGGAGGTCTCGATATCGATCAGCGAGCCCTGCTCTTCGGCCACCTGGATGCGCCGCGAGCGCTTGGGTCCCACTTCGAGCGGCTGCACGATCATAAGGGACTGGTGTGGGTCGTCGCGCGACGTGTTGAAGTTTATGTTGGGATTGGGGCGCTGCCCGGCAATGCGCACGCCCGCGAGCGCCACCGCGCGGCGCGCGCGGGCCACAGCCAGGTCGAGATTCTGCTTTTCGGCCAGCTCGAGCACCTCACGAAGGGAGAGCGGCGTCTGTTCCTGTCCCAGCACCGGCATGGCGACGAGCGGCAACAAACAAATGATCTTGAACACCCTCAACAAAATCCTCCAACGCCCTCGGCTGCGTCCCGCGGCGGGGTCAGCAGATGCCCTCAATTCGTGGCCAGGAGCCTAGAGTCTACCGTTGGGCTTTCAAAATGCAAGGTGGGGAGCAACGGAAGGCGGGGTGAAATAGAAATCAAGAGCGGTAGGTCCAGGGGAGAGCGCAAAGATAACGCAGAGACGCAGAGAGCGCAGAGGGCCGCAGAGGAGTTCTTCGGCAACCTGCTAAAGGCGGGGGCGCTTACTTTCCCGCGACGGCGGCGACGGCCTTCTTGCGGCGGCGGGAGCGCGCAGGGCGCGCCGGAGCATCGCCAGCAGGCTCGCACACCATCATGCTGGTGACGAACTTTTTGACGCCGTGGTCATCGAAATCAATGGTGGTGCGCTCGGAGTCGCTCTCGGTGATGGTGCCAAAACCGTAGATGCCGTGCTTGATGTATTGTCCTGCGGGAATCGCCTTCATCGAAGCCTCCTTAACCATGAGCGCCCGATCTGCCGGGGCTGGCACCCCTATCTGACACCCTGGTAACGGCCTGTCGCCGATTCCCCGTGCTGGAGTGTTGGCTGAGAATCCGACTCTGTAAGTGTGCAGAAAAAAGGGCGAGCCCGCCTAAGCGGACTCGCCCGGTATGACTAGAGGCTGGTAACGTTCTCGGCCTGCAAGCCCTTGGGGCCCTTGCGGACTTCGAATTCCACCGCCTGGCCCTCGCTGAGGGTCTTGTACCCCTCGGCCTGGATGGCCGAGAAATGCACGAAGACGTCCTCGCCGGACTGGCGGGTGATGAATCCATAGCCCTTGCTAGCGTTGAACCACTTCACTGTTCCTTGTTCTCTCACTGATTGTGTTTCCTTTTTCTGTTTGAATTTATTTGCCGTCTCTTGAACGCTTCCAGCCGTTTGAAACAACTAAGGGCTGCAAGGTTGACCTTGCAGCCCTGTTGAACGAATCCAAAAGGTGTTACAAGAGCAACAAACACTGCAAAAATATACCACAGTTTGCCCCGGCTGGCTAGGGGTTTCTTAAGTGCAACGATGGCCGCCGGGAGGCCCCCGCAATAGGGATGCGCTTTCTATGGCGTGTCGTGCGCGGGCGGGGAGGAGGCTTTAGCCGGGGTTGTCGGCAAAGTCGGCAGTCTGCTCGTCGGCGGACTGACTTTGCCAAGGTAATGAATTCATTCCGCAGTGTTTAGAGCTAGCTACACAGGGGTGAGTAGCTGCCGAAAGAAGCGCCCTCTAAACCCAAACCTGCGGTTACGCGCATGGCTTATGGCAGAATGCTCCAAGGGTCGAGGGACGCGAACCAGGCCGAGGCGGGCCTACAGCTCTCCGGTTGGGTGGGTGGACGAAGCCTGTTCGGGGGAAATTGGCCGGCTATTCTAATCTCTCTGCGGGCATTCTCAGGGGTTAGGCTCCAAGTGTCCGGTTCCGCGACAAGGCGTCCCACAGCCGGGCGGTTCTTTCATTGATAGACTTGGCAGTATGTCGCTAAGCCTCACTACGACAATGTCTTAGATCGGCTGTCTGGCTGGAACAACAAGTGCACCTCCGTAGCCCGTATGCGTATTCTGGAGGAAAGACCCCTCGTGGCTTCTTCGGGTAAAGCAGCCCAACCAACGGTCGCGGCGCGCATCCTGATCGCCGAGGACCAGCCCGACGTCAGCGAGGCATTGCGCCTGTTGCTGAAGACTGCGGGCTACCAATCGGTCTGGGCAAACTCTCCGGCGCGGGTTGTGGCGGAAATCGAGCAGCACGTCTACGACGCAGTTCTGCTGGACTTGAATTATGCGCGGGATACCACGTCTGGCGAGGAGGGCCTGGAGCTGATCCAACGTCTTCGCGCCATTGACGCCACGCTTCCCCTGGTGGTCATGACCGCATGGAGCACCGTGGACCTGGCGGTGGAAGCGATGCGCCGCGGCGCGGGAGACTTCATCCAGAAGCCCTGGGACAATTCGCGCCTGCTCACCGTGCTGCGCGCGCAAATAGAGACCGGCCGCCACGCCCGGCAGGAAGATCAGCTTCAGCGGCGCGAGCGCGAGGATTACGACGAGGCCAAACAGATCCAGCGCAGCCTGCTGCCCGCGGAAGTCCCTCGCATCCCCGGGCTGGAAATCTCCGCGGACTGGCTCCCGGCGCGCGGGGTGGGCGGAGATTATTTCGACGTGCTGCCCTTCCGCAACGGCAAGGTGGGCATCTGTATCGCCGACGTGGCCGGCAAAGGGATGTCCGCGGCGCTGCTGATGTCGAATCTCCAGGCCGCGGTCCGCGCGCTTTCCGGCGAGGCGGTGGCGCCGCGTGTTCTCTGCCAGAAAGTGAACGCGGTGCTGTGCGGCAATAATCTGGTGGGGCGGTTCATCACCTTTTTCTACGCCGTGGTGGACACCGGCAACCGCACCATCACTTACTGCAACGCCGGCCACAACCATCCCATTCTCGAGCGGCGCGACTGCACGGTGGAGCGTCTCGATGCCGGAGGGCCGGTGCTGGGCGAATTCCCGGAGGCGGCTTTCGAGCAGGGCGAGTTGGTGTTCACTCCCGGCGACCGCCTGTTGCTGTTCACCGATGGCGTGTCAGAGTCGCGGAACGATGCTGGGGATGAGTTTGGGGAGCCGCGGCTGGTCAAGCTGATGGCCGCAAATCGCAGTATCCCGGCCGCGGACCTTCGCCGTGCGCTGGTGCAAGCCTTCCACGAATTCAGCGAGCGGCCCTTCCGCGATGACGCGACGCTGCTGGTCGTCGCCGCGCAGTAATTTTCATGTAGCGCTCGGCTTTAGCCGAGCATCTTCGTCTCCATTCTCCTCTCCCAACAATCGCCCCGAACCCCCTTCGCCGCACGAGTCTCGCCCTGTATACTGGAACTGGCGGGCGGGTCGGACGATCGCTGGCCGTCCCGGTTTACCGGGAGGGCGGGAGGAAAGTCCGGACTCCGCAGGACAGCGCGCCTGGTAACGCCAGGGGGCCGCACTCGCGAGGGTGCGGCTACGGAAAGTGCCACAGAGAAGATACCGCCGGCGCGTCCCCAACTGTGTGCGAACCCAGGCCAAACCTGGGAACGCTCGCGACCGGTGGGACGCGTCTGGCAAGGGTGAAAAGGTGGGGTAAGAGCCCACCGCTCGGGCGGCAACGGCCGAGGCACGGTAAACCCCGCGCGGAGCAAGGCCAAATAGGAGGGGAGGGTCTGTCCGGCCCGAAATCCGGTCTTCGCAAGAGGATCGGAGGTTGACCCTCGGGTAGGCTGCATGAGTCCCGGTGCGAACCGTGACCCAGAGGAATGATCGTCCCGGCACGCAGGCCGATGTTTGGACGCGCGCTGGACAGAATCCGGCTTACAGACCCGTCCGCCATTCAGATCATCGCATAATCGCGCGGCTCTTTTTCCGCGGCCAGATTGCTCTGCGACGAAGCTCCCCTTGTAGCTCGCGGCGCGCAGACCGGGACTCGGGCACCCGCCTTTAGGTCCGAACTCTAGGCTCGGTGTTCGGCGCTCTTGCCCGCGGCCGGCGAAGGGTGCGGGACTTCGCATCTTCATTTTGAGCGACCCGACACATAGGTGACAGATCGTACCGGACACATGGGTTACACTTTTTCCCTTTTTGGGGGAGGGAGTGATGCCGTGGAAGGAGTGTTCGGTGATGGACGAAAGGCTGCAGTTTGTGGCTCGCCGGCTAGCC
>JBGPJC010000080.1:0-18565 GCA_041485165.1 Terriglobia bacterium
AAAATGGCGTCCACCAGGCGCTTGATGTCCCCGAGTTGCTTGCGCTTTTCCGCAGCGCCCCGGGAACTTTTTTTAGCGCCGCGCGCGGCCATCTCAGCTCCCGCGCACAAACGACGGCAGCAGCACGTCGGTCCGCGCCAGAGTAAATCCGAATGGCGCGGCGGCGGTCACAATGGCAGTGGTGACCTTACCGGCGATCACCGCAGCGGTGTCGCTCAGAAGGAACGGCACGCTGACCAACACCTTTTTGGCACTCCCCGGTTGCCCCATGAACACCTGCACGTAGAGGATGGGGTTCCCAGGGTTGCTAGGGTCTTCAGCAATGTCCTGAAGCTGGGTCACGGCGATAGGCATTACTGGTCCTCCAGAATCGAACCGGAGACAAGCAGCTTCACCGTGGTTGGCGTGGTGGTCCAGGCGGGCAGGGTGCACTTGACGCCGATGGTGTCACCGGCAGCCAGGGTGAAAGTACCCGAGGCGGTTGCTGTCGTGATGGGCGTGGCGTTCCACGTCGTGCTGACGGTGAAGCTGTCGGTAGCTTGAATCTTCCTGAATCCGCAGGTCACGCTCTGACCGCTGGCAAGCGTGCCCGACACTTGGCCGCCCACCCAGATGTTCGTCATCGTTCCGGCGACGGCTTCGATCACTTCCTCAGCCCGGGTTTGAGTGGTCGGCGGTGCGGACGTGTAAGGGCAGGAAAAAAAGATGGTCGTGCTTGCTGCCGGATTGAATGCGTTCAGGGTCGAGCAGATGATTTGGGTGCGAACCCCGAGATTGGAGCGCGCGGCGGTCGCGGTTGATGCGTTAGTGCCAGCGTTGGCAATAGGGAGCAGTCCTGAAACGTCCGCCGTCAGCGACACAGGATTGCAAGTGGGTACGGCGTCAGCATTTCCTGCCCGCCAGAACTGGTTCGTACAGGCTCCCGGTCCCACGGCAGGAAGCGTCGAGTACACCACGTCCGTTCCATTCGACTTGGGATACAAATTGCTGGCACCGAGCGCCAAGCGAATCAATGCGGGGGTCACATTCACCGTTAGGATGTCGCCGCGAGTAGTTAGTGGGGTCTGGCCGAGCGCGATGCTGCCAGAGAGGTTCGAGAACGCAGGTTGAGCGCATCCAGGCGTAGAGGCAATCTGCGTGGCGAAGTTGTTGGCTCCACAAGCCGCTGGGAAGTTCAAAAGTGATGGGTAGTCTAGGCCCCCGGTCCCCACCTTTGTCAGCAGCCCGGTGTTCGTGACCTGCACGCCGTTGCTGTTCACGGCAAATTGCGCAGGTTTCATTGCCGAGCCAGAAGCCAAGTTCACGTTAAGCATGAACCCAGAGCCGGTGTTGTTCAAAGTGTCGGTCAGATTGAACAAGTTCACGCCCGCGCCTGTGGCCGCGTTGAAAGTAAACAGTGACGTGTTTGCCCCCATTGTCAGGCCAAGATTCGCTATCGGATTGCTGATTCCCGACCACGCTACTGCCCCACCTGCGCCAGCAGTCATGGAAAACGTCACGCCAGAAAACGAGCAGGTCATGTTCGCGCCGCAATCGAACTTCAACAGCCCCGCAGGCCGCGTGGCGAGCACGGTGCCCTGGTTGGACACCTGGATGATGACGCCGCCGGGCTGTCCTTGGGGACTTGCCCAGCCCGCCATCAGTCTGGCGGGGCGGGCGCGTCCCAATTCGCTGCGAAAACCCTCGGCGCCTTCAACACCATCAGTGGCCCTGGCGCGCAGTGCCACGAACAGCAAGACGAGAATTAGCACAATGGCCGCGATCAGCCATTTCTCCGCGCGGGTGACGCGGCGCCGGGCAACCAGCGCCAGTCTGCGCCCCTCGGCCTCCTCCTTGCCCAGCAGGCGCAACGCCGCGCGCGCCTCCGCTTCCACGGCACTGAATCGCGGATACTGCGTGCTCACGATTTGCAGTTCTTGCTCAAACGCCACGGGGTCAAAGTGGAAGCGCGGCCGGTCCCACAGCCGCCCCAGATGACCGCTCTCCAGCAGCCACTTCTGTAGTTGCTCGCTGTTGTTGACGTGTATCACTTCCCCTCTTTGAAGTGCGATCTCCTGGAGTGCGGTCCCGCTTGGCGGGACCGCCGTGGGTTTGGATCGTAGAAGCCTATTCGCAAATAAAGCTGAAGCTCGCGCTGGCGACATCCAGCACCGTGAAATAAGCAGGGATGTCGCCCGATTGGTAGAGCTGCCCTGGCGGGTAAGCCGTCAACACCGTGGTCTCGCCCTGCAACTTTGTGAAACCGCCGTCGGTGGCCGACGGCGCAAACACCTGGTACCGCGTCGTCCCTGCCGCACCCTGCTCGCGGATGGTGATGCTGCGGCAGGCAATCGGCACGACAAAGGGATCGTGCGATGACACGTTGTCAAACGTCACTGTGCCGGTCTTGGCCATGTCTGGCGGCTACGCCCCGATCGTCACCGTGATCGCCCCGGCACCCGTCTGGCTCACCAGCCTCGCCCGGACGAACCGCGCGCGCACCAGGATCTGCCGGCGCTCGCCGTTCAAGTTGGTGCTGGTGTCCACGGTCGAGTAATTGGCATCCGCGTCCTGGTCGGCGGCTTGCAATACCGCGTTCACCGCCGTTGGAACAGCGCCGAAGCTCGTCTGCCAGGAGATCTGCCGCCCCTGGTCCACCTGCGAGCCGGTGAACTGCGGCAGGGCGAACTGAATGCTCGACTGTGGCGGCGTGGGAGACTCGGCGTTGAAGGCCGTTCCGACGTCACCCGGATAAATAGCAAATGGCGGCGTGGTGGCACTGTAATTCGGCATCACTTCCCTCCGCGTCTGATCTTGTCCGGCTCGCGCACCTGGACTGCCGCGCGCCGCTCGCCGCGGCGAGCGACGCGTTTTCCCCCGGCAAAAGGGGAAGGGGCCCCGGGACGGATTGGTCTCCCGTCCCGAGGCCCGCGGCGGGTCTTGGCAGGTTTGCTGTGGGCCGGCTGAAGCCCGTTCAAATGATTCTGTGATTCCGCGTACTTAGTGCAGGATTTCCGCGAGCATCACCCGTGCCCAGGCGCGCCCCGTAGCCGCCTGCGAAGCCAGGTATTCCCCCACTTTGCAGGAGAGGCCGCGCAGCGGCACGGTGCGCTTCAAGCGCAGCACGCGCGGAAAGGCCAGCCAGTCGGCCACCTCCGCCGCGAGCAGCTCGTTCCGCTCGCGCAGGGTGATATGGCCGTGGCTGCCGTCGTCGCACCGGTGGCTCTGCACTTCCCGCGCCGTCCAGTAAGCAGGAACCAGGCAAAAATTACGTCGAGCCATGTGCATGCACCTCGCGACAAGAGCAGCGGTTTGCTTGGCCACGCGGCGATTGCAGGAATCCAGCGGCGCACGCATCCGGGCGCAGGGGTAGCTCTCGGATGCGCCGCTGAGTTTTACGCCGCCGGCGAACACTACAGTTGCGGCGAGATCGGTCGCCGCGGCGACCGATCTTGAAAATTCCGGTCTTACTCCCCAAGTGCAAGCTGCATCGTGACGCGATCACAATCCACCGCTACAGAGCATCCATCATCTTGCTCGGTGCCTGGGGGATCGGGATCTGGCGCGCTGCGCTCGGGGTCCTCGTAATCCCCGCTGCAACCGCTGCAAAATCGGCTCCCTGCCGGGGAGTTCGGGTCCGATAAATCAGCCGCTCGGTACGGGACGGGATCCGAGGCAGCCGACTGGCCTGGGAGCCGAGAAAGAGACGATTTGGTCGGCTTAGACTGAATTAACCCGGAACGTGACAAGTGTTCCATTTTGGAACACTCCATCGCTTCCATAAGTCCCAATTCCCTGCGATTCCCTTCTGACCCCTCCTGCCGGACCAAATTGGGCTTGCCTGACCCTCGATACCATGTTATATCCCAAGCCACGTAGCACGGCAGTAGCGGGCAGGGGCGATTCAAGGTTTTCTCTCTCGAGGTGCTTTTATGAGCCGTGGACAGGACCCGCCGGTCAGGTATCTCCGCGAGTGTTCCGACAACTCCCTTCGTCACTTCGAGGTCAGCAAGCTGGAGCATGTTGCCAATTTGCGTCGCGAGCTGTCTGCGCTGTGGGAAAAGATGGTCGAAGAATCGGCCCTGGCACTTCTGGCCCGTTGGATGATCGACAACCGCGGTACACTGCGCCACCGTGTCGCCGCCCCAGCCCCTGTCAACGTCCGCGAGGTTCTTTCGCAGGTCGGTCTGCCCGGCGAATTCTATGACTCTGCTCAACCTCACCGGCCCGGCGCCCTCGCTACAGAAACTTTTCCGACCCAACCCCATCGCCCAGTCCTGGTAAGCGAGCCGGCCGTGCAGGGCCGGAGCGACACGGGAAGTGGTGCGCAGAACCCAAAGGAGCCCCGGGCGGCATCCAACGGCACTAAACACAGCGCCACCCCTCTTTGAAAACATGCAATAGACCAGCCGCCATCCCCGGTATCAGAGTGTGCGACCGCTCGAGCCCGTCTGGCTTCTGGAGGCACGGTGTTGGGGGTACGCTCCGCGCCCGACCTGCTCCGACCCGACCCGTGTTTTCATGGTTGTTCATCCCACTTATGTTTCTAAAAAGCAGTAGAGCTTATAGGCGAGAACCAACGCGTGGTATTCTTCTCCAGCCTGTGTAAGGGGTGATGGCAATGGACTTTCGCACCGAGAAAGACTCCCTCGGGGAAAAGCAAGTTCCCGCCGAGGTCTATTACGGCATCCAGACGCTGCGGGCGCTGGAGAATTATCCCATCAGCGGCATCCGCGCTCATCCCAAGCTCATCCGCGCCATGGGCATGATCAAGAAGGCTGCGGCGCTCGCCAATCGCGACCTCAAGTTGATCGAGTCAGCCCGCGCGCAGGCTATCGTCCGCGCCTCCGATGAAGTGATCGCCGGCAAGCTGGATGACCAGTTCGTCGTAGACGTCTACCAGGCCGGCGCCGGCGTCTCCTTCCACATGAACGCCAATGAGGTGATCGCCAACCGCGCCATCGAGTTGCTGGGCGGCGAGCGCGGCCAGTACGAGACTTGCCATCCCAACGACCACGTGAATTTCGGCCAGTCCACCAACGATGTATTCCCCACGGCCATGCGCCTGGGGGCGATCTTGCTGCTCGAAGAGTTGCTCACCTCGCTGGCCGCGCTGGAGCGCAGCCTGGCGCGCAAGGGCAAAGAATTCGACCACATCCTCAAGTCCGGCCGCACGCACATGATGGATGCCGTGCCGGTGCGGCTCGGCCAGGAGTTCGCCGCGTACGCCACGGCGATGCGCCGTTCAGCAGGGGTAGTGCGACATGCTCGGGGCCTGTTGCGCGAGGTTGGTCTGGGCGGCTCTGCCGTGGGCACGGGAGTCAACACGCACCCGCGTTACCAGAAGCTGGCCGTGACCCACCTCAGCAAGATCTCCGGCCAAAAGCTGGTACCCACGGACGATCTGCGTTACGCCATGCAATCCAACCTGGCCATGAGCGTTGCCGCCTCGGCGCTGCGCAATCTGGCGCTGGAATTGATCCGCATCTCCAACGATCTTCGGCTGCTCTCCAGCGGGCCGAACACCGGGCTCGCCGAAATCGTCCTTCCCGCGCTCCAACCCGGCTCTTCGATCATGCCGGGAAAGATTAACCCGGTGATGGCCGAGCTCACCGCCATGGTCTGTTTCCAGGCGATTGGCGCGGACGTGGCCACAGCCATGGCCGTGCAGGCCGGGCAGCTCGAACTCAACGTGATGATGCCGGCCATGGCCTGGAACGTTCTCCACACCGCCGAAATTCTCAAGAACACGCTGCGCGTCTTCGCCGAGAAGTGCGTGGACGGCATCAAGGTCAACGAAGCGCGCTGCCAGTTCTACGCCAACGCCACTCTCTCCATCGCCGCGGCGCTCAACCCCTATATCGGATATGCCGCCGCTGCGGAGATCGCCAAGGAGAGCGTCAAGACCGGACGCACGGTCACCGAGATCGCCCTCGAGCGCAAGCTGCTCGACGAAAAACTGATGCGCGAAATCCTCGATCCCTACCGCATGACCGAGCCGGCGCCGCCGCTAGACGCCGCGCGCAAAAAGGCCAAGCCCGCCGGCGACTGACCGGCACAGGAAAACATCTGCGAGAATATCGAAGGGAAAAAACCGTGCAGCCTGGGCAGCGTAGCCCTGTCGTCCCGGCGGCCTTGGAATTCCCGGAGCGAGAGAATCCTTACGCCGTGGCAGCCTTTTTCGGCGGCCAACTCTCCAGCAACTGCTCTTTGCGGTACACCAGTGAATTGATGTCGTAGGTGGCCAGCTCAAATCCGTGGCCGTGGGTGATGGCGTCCGTGGGGCACGCTTCTACACAGTACCCGCAGAAAATGCACCGCGAATAGTCGATGTTGTAGACCTGCGCGTAACGCTCGCCCGCGGAGATGCGATCGCGCTGGGTGTTCTCCCCGGCTTCGATGTAAATGCAGTTTGCCGGGCAAGCCGCCGAGCACAAAAAGCATCCCACACACTTCTCCAGACCCTGCTCGTCGCGGTGCAGTACGTGGATCCCGCGATAGCGCGGCATAATGCTCGCCGGCCCGTCCGGATAGTTCTCCGTCGTCGTCTTCCGCAACATGTTGCGGAAGGTGACGCTGAACCCTTTGGCCAGCGCTTTCACCGTCCGGGCTGTCTCCATAATCATTGATGCCATTCTTTCAGGTTAGCAAAGCGTTCCAGGGCTGGCAAATAAGCGCAAGCGGGAATAGATGTTCTCATCCGAGCGGCCTGTCGTTTCACCTGTAGGGGCGGGGCTTGCCCCGCCCACTTCCCGGGCGAGGCAAGCCTCGCCCCTACTTCAGCGACGCCACGATCTGCTTGCCGTGGTATCTGCCGTTTTCGATGAAAATCTCTCCGGTCTGCCGCCCGCCGATGACCACGCCGGCGACATAGAGCCCGGGCACATTGGTCTCCAGCGTTTCCGTGTCGAGCGAAGGCTTCTGTGTCTCCGGATCGAGATGAATTCCCTGGGCGCGCAAGAAATCGAAATCCGGTTGATAGCCGGTCATGGCAAAGACATATTCGGCAGGCACCGCCCGCTCCTGTCCGCGTGTTCCCTTCACCCACAGCTGTCCCGCCTCGATCCGCCGCACCTCGGTCTCAAACAGTGCCTGGATTTCGCCGGCGGCAATCCTGTTTTCGAGGTCCGGGCGGACCCAGTACTTGATTTTCTTGCTCGGCGAGGCGCCGCGGTAGACCAGCGTCACTCGCGCACCGTTGCGAAAGAGATCGAGGGCCGCTTCCGCCGCGGAGTTTTTCCCGCCGATGACCACCACATCCCGCCGCCAGCAGGGATGCGCCTCGCGGTAATAGTGCGCCACGTGCGGCAAATCTTCGCCCGGAACACCAAGCAAGCGCGGCAGGTCGTAATAACCGGTGGCGATCACTACCCGCGTCCCGCTGTGCGCATGTTTGACGCCGTTCGGCGCCCGCGTGTGCACGGTAAATCCGCGGGCGTTTTTCTCCACCCGCTCCACCGTCTCGTAGAGCCGCAAATCGAGATCGTAATGCTCAGCCGCGCGGCGGTAGTAGCGCAGCGCCTCGGAGCGTGTCGGCTTATCGCCGGAGATGGTCATGGGGAGATCGCCGATCTCCAGGCGTTCGGCGGTGGTGAAGAAAAACATATTGGTCGGGTAGTGGTAGATGGAGTTGCACAGGCATCCCTTGTCCACCACCAAGGGCTTCATTCCCGCTCGCCGCGCTTCCATGGCACATGCCAGGCCGGTGGGCCCGGCACCGATGCAGATCAAGTCATACATTTTCTCGCGTGTCCTTCCAGGGCGCGGACGTGCGGTTTACCCTGCGGCTTTGAGTCGCGTCTGCAAGCCCCGGCTTAGCGCCTGCACGTCCGGCGGCCATTTACTGCGCAGCTCCAGGATTTGGAGCGCTTCGGAAACTCGCCCGGCCTCGGCTTCGTTCAGCTCGACGGCGATCGCTTCGCCCTCCACCGCCGCGGCGAAGATCTCGTGCAACCTCACAATAAGACGCTCGTCGGCGGTCAGCGCGTCCTTCCCTTCCAGCGGGTCCAGATCCACCGAGAATCCGTCCGCCCCCGAGCGCAACAACCGCGGGTTGGCGAGCTGGATCAAGCTCAGCAGCGCCAGAACCAGTTCATCTCCACTGCATTCGATGCGCAGGGCGTCACTCCGTTGCCAGATGGGCGGCCAGCTCGCTGCGAAACCGCGCCAGCTCGCCCTCTCGTTCTGCGGTCGCTTCCATTTGCGTCTTCTTCCACACGAAATACTTGCGTCCCCCGCGGAAAACCGGCACGCCGAGCTGTCCGGCCACAACATAGCACGGATCGCCGAAGAGCTTGAGGCCGCCAGCAGGGACCGGATCGAGCAGCGCGGCGCAATTCCCTTTGCGCACAGCGACGCGGCTGGCGTAGAGCGGGTAGGCCACGATTTCAAAACCTTGCGCCGCCAGGCGCTCCAGCAGACTGATCTGTTGCGCGCTCAATTCCAGCATTTCCCTGCTCGGGAAGATGGAAACCGGGGTTGGGGATTTTCCCGCGTAGTGAAGTGGCCCGCCGGTCTATGCGGCGGTGGTGTTCGTTTCGGCTTCGAGCTCCGCTTCCAGCTCGGAGAGCACGGCGCGCAGCGCGGTGACCAGCTCGGCTCGTGACACCTGGCTCTTCTGGAACTGCAGGCGCATCCGGAAAGTTTTTGTGTCCGGCTCGAACTGAAAGACAAACGGCTGCGGCCGCGGCGCGCCGGCCTGTTCCTCGCGGCGCTGGTCGCGCGCCTGGTCGCGGGTCAAACCCTCGCGGATGACTCGCTCGACCATCTCCAGCATGCGCCTCTCGCCGGGCTGCCGGGCAATCTGCAGCAGCAGTGATTTGGAGAGGATTCCCTTTTCGAGGCATTTCTGCCGCACGGCCTCGGTGATATTGCACAGCGTAAGCGTTTCCGTGACCGAAGAGCGTGCCCGGCTGATTTTGCGGGCGATGTCTTCGTGCGTGTAGTCGAACTGCTGCGCCAGACGCGTCAGGCCATCGGCTTCCTCGAACGGGGTCAGGTCCTTGCGCTGCAGATTTTCGATCAGCGCGAGTTCCAGGGTCTCAGCATCGTCGGCGATCTTTTCGATGCAGGGGACCTCGCGAAGACCAGCCGCGCGCGCGGCGTGGTAACGCCGCTCGCCGGAGATGATGTGGTAGGCATCCTCGCGCGGGACGAACCGCACCAGCAGCGGCTCGAGCACGCCCTTTTCCCGCACCGACTCCGTCAGCTCGCGCAAATCGCCCAGCGCCTTGCGCGGCTGGTCCGGGTTTGGCCGGATCTTGCTGATGGGGATCATCCGCCCGATGGCGGCGCCGCTGAAGCTGGTCAACGATTCTACGTAGTGGGCATCATGCCGCATCTTCAGCGTGACGGGCAGACCGATCCTCTTCGACACGGTGGATCACCTCCAGGGCAAGTTTGCGGTACTCCGTGGCACCGCTTGATTTGGGCGCAAAACTGAAAATCGTTTCCTTGTACGCCGGGCTTTCCTCCAGGCGCACATTCTTGGAGATGCGGGTGCGGAACAGCGTGGGGCCGAAAACCGCGCGGATCTGTTCGTGCGTGTCGCGCGAGATGTTAGTGCGTTTGTCGTACAGGGTGATCAGCACGCCGAGCATCTTCAGGTCGGGGTTGGGCCGCGAGCGAATCCGCGAGTAGGTCTCCAGCAGATCGTCGGTCCCCTCGATGGCGAAGTAGGCCGCCTGGATGGGCACCAGCAGGTGCGTGGATGCCACCATCGAGTTGACGGTCAGAATGCCCAGCGCGGGCGGCGTGTCCATCACCACGTAGTCGAAATCCTTGAGCACCGGTATCAAGGCGTCTTTGAGCTTGAAGGGGGCGTCGAACTGCCCGGCGAGTTGAACCTCCAGCCGCGCCAGAGAAAGTCTCGCGGGGGCGACGTGCAGATTCTTATCCCGGGTGGGACGGATCACGCTGGCCATACTGGCCCGGGTATCGCCCAGCACATCGTGCATGGTGGCCTGAACCTCATCGACGCTGAAAAACGTCAGCGTGGAGTTGGCTTGCGGGTCGAGGTCGATAAGCAGAGTGCGTTTCTTGCGTTCAGCAAGAGCCGCGGCCAGGTTGATGGCCGTAGTCGTTTTCCCGACGCCGCCCTTCTGATTGGCGATGGCCACAATCCAGGTCAACGCGTGCCGATCCTTCCGGCCTGGCAAGCATACTCCTATATCTAGGGGGTATGCCCTGGGCCCTACCAGCCGTGGCACCACTGTAGCCAATCAAGGGCATGCGCGCAAGCGGAAAGTCGAAATCGCAGGCAAACGGTACCGAGGATGAAGGTTTTGCAGCTGGTTAGAAATGCCTCCATGCGGAGCCGTTTGGCATTTGCATCGATCCCAACAGGGTTCGTAGGGGCGAGGCCTGCCTCGCCCGGCAAGACTGCGCGCCAATCCCTGCCCGTCAACAGGGCGGGGCAAGCCCCGCCCCTACCACGCCAATCTGGATGATTCCGTAGGGGCGGCTTTACGCCGCCCTGCTCGAATCGCGGAGAAGTCTACATCTTGTAACGGCCGAGGTCTTCGTCGGAAAGGCCTTCCAGCCACTTGCGCAGCTCTTCGTTGGTGCTCTTTTCAGATACCGCGCTGGCCACTTTGGAATTCCGCAGCACCTCATCATCCACGAAGATCGGGCAATCGAGGCGCAGAGCCAAAGCCAGCGCGTCGCTGGGGCGCGAGTCCATGGACATCACCTGCCCTTCCTTCTCCATCCAGATCAGCGCGTAAAACGTGTCTTCCTTCAAGTCGCTGACCACCACTTTGTTGACTTTGACATCCAGTCCGAGCAGGACATTCTTCAGCAGGTCGTGAGTCATCGGCCGCGGGGTCTGCACCTTTTCAATTTCCAGAGCGATGGCATTGGCCTCATAGATTCCCACCCAGATGGGCAGAATGGCCGTGCCGTGGGCATCTTTGAGGACCACGATGGGCATGTTGGTCACCGGGTCCATCATCAGTCCCCGGATTTTCATCTCCACTTCCATCATGGCCTCCCCTGGAAGGATCAGACCAACTGCTCCCCCACCAGGCTATTGGGGCCGGCGCGGGTGATGCGGACTGGAACATATTCTCCCAGAAGCTCGCCGCGGGGCGAAGTGAAATTTACCACACGGTTGCTCGTGGTGCGACCTGCCCACTGTCCTTCGCGATTGCCGCGGTGGTCCACCAGCACTTCGTGATTCTCGCCGACCAGCGCTTCGTTGCGCGCCGTCTGGATGGCCCGCTGGCGCTCCTGCAGGACGGCCAGCCGCCGGCTTTTCTCCTCTTCGGGGATGGCGTCGTCCATGCTCCGCGCCAGGGTATTGGGCCGCGGTGAATACTTGAAGCTGAACACGCCGTCGTATTGCGCCTCATCGAGCAGACTGAGCGTTTCTTCGAAATCCCCTTCGGTCTCCCCGGGAAATCCCAGGATAACGTCCGTGGTGATGCTCATCGGGCGCCGCGCGCCGCGGATCATGGCGATCTTTTCCAGGTACTGCTCGCGCGTATAGGTTCGAAGCATCTTCGAGAGCAGGCGCGTGGATCCCGATTGCACCGGCAAATGGATGTGGTCGCAGAGCGCCGGATGCGACTCGATGGCTTGGATGATGTCAGCGCCAAAGTCGCTAGGATGCGAGGTGGTGAAGCGCACGCGGCGGATTCCGGTGACCCCGGCGACGGCCACCAGCAGCTCGGCGAAAGTCATGCGCCGCGCCGTCGAGTCGCGATAGGAGTTCACCGTCTGCCCCAGCAACTGCACCTCGGAATAACCCATCTCGGCAAGTTGGCGCACTTCGCGCAGGATGCTGTCGCTCGACCGGCTGCGTTCCGGCCCGCGTGTGAACGGCACCACGCAATACGAACAGGCCTTGTCGCAGCCCTCGATGATGGTCAGATAGGCGCGGAAGGGGTTGTCGCGGCGGGTGATCTCCGTCTCAAACGTCTCGTCCGTATCGGTGTCCAGACCCATCACCCGGCGGTTGCCGGATTCGAGCTGCTCGAGCATTTCCGGCAACTTCCGATAGCTCGCCGATCCACATACCAGGCTGACCCAGGGAGCGCGCTCGAAGATCTCCTCGCCTTCCTGCTGCGCTACGCAGCCCAGAACACCGATGATCTTTCCACCACTGTAAACAATCCCCCGCCGGCTCCCGTTTGGGGCCTTGGCCTCAGACTCGCTTGCCGGCTCGGTCGCGCCGCTGTTTGCCCTCACATTTGCGGGATTAAAAAGGCCCAGCCGCGAGAAAACCTTTTGCGCCGCCTTCTCGCGAATGCTGCACGTGTTGAACAGCACTACGTCCGCCGCAGCAGGGTCGTCCACCATCCGATACCCGCGCGACGTCAACACGCCTGAAACCTTTTCCGAATCGTGCACGTTCATCTGGCAGCCAAAAGTCTCGATGTAAAACGATTTCCAGCTCGTCGGTTCACCTGTAGGGGCGGGGCTTGCCCCGCCCTCTTCCTGGGCGAGGCAAGCCTCGCCCCTACGGGCCTGGAGGGTCTCGACACGAATATCAAACGGCTGGTCCACCATCGTATTTCGAGTGTACCACAGAGGTTTGCGCGCCCGGGCCGGCAGGGAACCCCATGCCTGACAGCGCATTGCTCGGTTCTGGAGTCTCGACCGCCTCCCCAAGTAATCGCCTCCTGATGCCGCATGCGCAACCCCAGGCGCGGTTCGGTTTGACCGCTTCTATCGCGTGTGCTACGGTTTTTGTGTCCAGCCAATTTTGCCTGCGACGAGCGCTGAGGGAGGAATTTGACACCGCTACTTGGGTTTCTGCTGCTCCAGGACCAGCTTGGGCCACTGCTCCTGCAAACCGGCTGGGTCGCCCGCGCTGTGCTGATCATCCTGCTCGGTTTTTCCCTGTTCTCGTGGGCCATCATTTTCCAGAAATACCGCCTGTTCTCACAAATCCATAGGCAGACGCTGGCCTTTCTTCGCATATTTCGCGCCAACCAGCACGTCGCCGAACCCAAAGCCCTGCTGGGAGGCGGACCGGTTTTCCCGCTGGCAGCGGTCTACGTAGCGGGCTTCCGTGAGCTGAGCAGCCAGCTCGCCGCCTCCAATCCGCACGCCGGCAAAGTGAGAAGTTACAACGCGGTGGGCGTAGCCATGCAGGTGACCGCCGCCGAAGAAGTCCGCAAGCTGGAAACCTGGATGCCCTGGCTGGCCACTACCGGTTCGGTCTCGCCCTTTATCGGTCTATTCGGAACCGTGTGGGGAGTGATGGGAGCGTTCTCCGGCCTGGGCACCGCGGGCGCCGCCAGCCTGCGCGCCGTAGCCCCAGGCATCGCTGAGGCGCTGGTGACCACCGCCGCGGGATTATTTGCCGCCATCCCGGCGGTGGTGGCCTACAACCATTTTCTCCACATGGTCAAAGACCTGGCCGCGCAGATGGACATGTTCTCCAGCGAATTCGTCGCGCTGGTGGAAAAGAATTACGGCTAAGGGGCCGGTAAAATGCCGCAGTTTGCCCGCCAGACCGGGACATCTCTTTCGGACATCAACATCGTGCCGTTCGTGGATGTCGTTCTTGTCCTCCTGATCATCTTCATGATCACCGCTCCCATCCTGCAATCCGGAATCGAAGTCGAGCTGCCAAAAACGAAAACGGTGAAAGAGATTTTCGACGATCGCCTGGTCGTGACCATTGACCGCGCGCAGCGCGTCTACCTGGGCAATGAGCCGGTGAACATCCACCAGGTCGGTGAGCTGATCCACAAGCGCACGGGCACGGCGACTGCGCAGGCCGTATTCATCCGCTGCGATGAGAGCGTCCCTTTCGGCAGCTTCGCCACCGTAGTAGACGAGCTGCGCCAATCCGGCATCCAAAACATCAGTGTGGTTACCGAGCCGATCAACAGCCGGCCGCGCACACGGTAAAATGGCCCACGCAGCGACCATGGCCGGCGGCCCCAGCCTGAAGCAGACCCTGCTGTGGTCCGCCGCCCTGCATCTGCTCCTGGCTTCGTCTGCGCTTCTCTCCGCCTTTCACTCCTCAAGCGGCGAAGTCTGGTCCGGCCCCGGGGGCGGTGCCGTGACCATCGGGCTCGCTGCCGGTCTTTCCGGCATCCCTCTGCCCCGCCCTGAGGTCGTCTCGCGCAGCCGCACCGTGGACACTACCAAAGGTCTCTACAAGAACGAGCCGGCGCCAAGAACTCCGGATGGAAGTGGGACTAAGCTCCCCGAGTTTGAGAAAAACAAACGGCAGATCAGCCATCCTTCCAAGGTTCTCGAGGACAACACCCCGCCTCCCACCGGGGCCATCCCCTACGGACAGGGCGGATCGCCTTCCCTGCCCTACACGCAGTTCAACATGGGCAACGGCACGCAGGGCGGAATGGGGTTTGGCGGGCCGGGCGGTGATTTTGGTAAACGATTTCCCTGGTATGTAGAAGCGGTGCGGCGAAGGATCAGCGGCAACTGGTTGCAGTCCACCATCGATCCGCGCATCCAATTTGCCCCGCGCGTGGTGGTCACCTTCCAGGTTCTGCGCGATGGCTCCACTGCCAATATCCAGCTCACCCGCGGCAGCGCCAACGCTTCCGTGGACACCTCGGCAATCCGCGCGGTGCGCGATTCCAGCCCGTTCGAGCGGTTGCCGTCGGAGTATTCCGGGAACAATGTTTCCGTGGAATTCTGGTTCGAGTTTCGAAGGTAGGGGCGAGGCTTGCCTCGCCCTTTTGGGCTGCGGCCGTCCAGACCAGGGCGAGGCAAGCCTCGCCCCTACGCCGCAATGGGGAGTATGGGAAAACAATACGGCTCACTTGGGAATATGGGAAAACACACAAACAGTTTGATCTGTAGCTTGATTCTGCTTCTTTTTTTCCCGCTCTTCCATCCCGTTGCACTTTCCGCCCAGGATTGGTTTCGGACCGGCACCGGCCTGGGCGTGGAAAAAGCGCGCGTAGCCGTGGCCGAGTTCGCTCCTCGCAGCCCGTCCTCGCAGCCGCTCGCCACGATGTTCACCGACGTGGTGCGCGCAGACCTCGACAACAGCGGCATCCTCGAAATGGTCAGCAAGAGCTTTTTCCCGGTTGGCGCGCCGAGCATCCCTGGAGAACTCAAGGCCAGGGAGTGGAACGACCCGCCCGCCGCCGCGCATTTGGTGGCCTTCGGTAATCTCGGCGCCAGCGGCAATGACCTGGCCATCGAGGCCTGGCTCTCCGATGTGCGCAACCCCGACGCGCCGCCGGTCATCGGCAAGCGCTACCGCGGCGAGGTCACCGCGGTTGATGTTCGCCGCTATGCCCACCAGTTCGCGGACGAAATCGTCTCGCGCTTATCCGGCGGACTCACGGGGATTGCCAGTACAAAAATCGCTTTCATTTCCTCGCGGTCCGGCAACAAAGAAGTCTGGGAGATGGACTACGACGGCGCAAACCAGCGCCAGCTCACCAACCTGAAAACCATTTCGCTGACGCCGCGCTGGTCACCGGATGGCACGCGCATCGCCTTCACCTGTTACGGCGACGCCGGCGGGGTCGTCAGCGCGCAGATCTGCCTATACTCCACCGAGTCCGGCAAGCGCCTTTCGTTCTTGCGCTTCCGCGGCACCAATGCTTCGCCTGCTTGGTCTCCCGACGGCACCAAGCTGATGTTCATGTCCAGCATGCACGGCGATCCGGAGCTGTTCACCTCAGACATCACTGGCGGGAATCTCAAGCGCATCACCTACTCCGCCGGTGTGGACACTTCTCCTGCCTGGAATCCGAAGACGGGACAGACTGTGGCCTTCGTCAGCGACCGGGGCGGCATCCCCCAGCTTTACATGATGAATTCCGACGGCTCGAACGTCGAAAAGATTTCTCTCCCGGACATGGGGTACGTCATCGACCCCGCCTGGTCCCCGAACGGCCAGCTCCTGGCCTTCAGTTGGCGCCGTCCCGACGGCAACTACGACATGTATGCAATGGACATCGCCACTCGCCAGCTTGTGCAGTTGACTCGGGACACCGTGCGCAACGAGCGGCCCTCCTGGGCGCCGGACGGGCGGCACATCGTATTCGAATCCACACGCAGCGGCACGCGGCAGATCTGGAGCATGCTGGCCGACGGCTCGCAACCGCGGCAGCTCACTACCGAGGGACACAACGAATCGCCAAACTGGTCGCCCCGATAAAATGGGCGTCAGAATGGAGAATAGAAGGCACGCTGGCGGCCGTGGAAAAGTACTGCGGCGCAGTTGGCCGCGAGGCCGCAAGAGTGTTAAGATAAACGACGCTTCCGCACATGGCTCCGCATCACTCACAAGCTCGCCCCACAACTCGTCCAAGGAGGTTTTGAAATGCACATGCATTTTGCCGGCCGCGGAATACGTTTGATGACGGCGGCTCTGTTGATGCTCACCGCCGCAGGTTGCGCCAAGAAAGCCCCGGCCACCGCGCCCGCGCCCCCGCCACCGGCTCCGATCGCGCCTCCCGCGAGGCCGACGGTGACCTTGCAGGCATCGCCGACGTTTATCCAGCAGGGAGAGAGCACCACGCTGAGCTGGTCTTCCACCAATGCCACCGAGCTGAACCTGGGCGGCGTGGGACGCGTCTCGCCGGAAGGCTCCAGCAAAGTCAGGCCCACCGAATCCACGACTTACGCCATTACCGCCACCGGGCCGGGCGGCAGCGCCGACGCCAGTGTGCGCGTCACCGTCAGCCCGCCTCCGCCACCTCCTCAGCCGTCCCAGCCCTCGGCCACGCTCGAGGAGCTGTTCCGCAGCAACGTAAAGGATTCCTACTTCGACTACGATAAGTTTGATATCCGCCCCGACTCGCGCGACGCACTGGCCAAGACTGCGGAATTCCTGCGCGCCTATCCGCAGATCAAGGTCACCATCGAGGGCCATTGCGACGAGCGCGGCTCGACCGAATACAACCTGGGCCTGGGCGAGAGCCGGGCGCAGGCCACCCGTCAGTTTCTGATTTCCCTGGGTGTCGCTCCGGATCGCATGACCACGGTGAGCATGGGCAAGGAGCGTCCGTTCTGCACGGACAGTAACGAAGGCTGCTGGCAGAAGAACCGCCGGGGCCACTTCGTTCTGGCCGGGAGGTAACTCGCCGGAAGTGGATGCACGCAGCGAGCGGTCCTGCCGGTACCCCGGACCAGCCGGGAGACCGCTCGCATTGCGTTTCCAAGGAGGTTTTCCTTGCGCAAGGAATGGATTCTGTTGTCTGCCGCGGCGCTGTGCGCCGGACTTTTTCTGGGCGTGCTCTACGCCCCCGGCCCTGTGGGAGCGGCTTCCAAAGAGATCATCGAGTTGCAGCAGGATGTAACCCGCCTGATCACCGCCCAGACCAACCTGCAGCGCTCGGTGGATGAAAAACACGCCATCCTGAAGACGCTTATCGAGCAGTCGCTCGACAGCAACAACAAGCTGAGCACGGCCATGGGCTCGCTGGAGCGCAGCGTGCAGGGCGTGCAGGCCAACACCGGCGCGCGCATGGACACCATCTCCACTCAGGTGCAGGCCATTGTGGACAACCTCGAAGACGTCAAGGCGCGCATCGCTAAACTCAACCAGCAGGCCGTCGAGACGCAAAACGTTTTGCAAAGCCTCGACGCCAAGCTCGGCAGCAGTGGATCGGCCGGCACGACTGGCGCGGACTCCACCGGCGGTACGACGCCCTCTCAGCCGCCTCCTTCTCCCGACGTCCTCTATTCCAGCGCCTACCGCGATTACAGCGGAGGAAAGCCGGACCTGGCCGCCCAGGAATTCGCGGATTATCTCAAGTACTACCCTACGACCGATTTGGCTTCCAACGCCGAGTTTTACCTCGGTGAGATCGCCTATGGACAGCATGACTATAAAACCGCCATCGGAGAATACGACAAGGTCCTTCTGAACTATCCAAAAAGCTTCAAACTGGCCGCGGCGCGGCTGAAGAAAGGCCTGGCTTATCTCGAGTTGGGTCAGAAAGCCAGCGCTACCCGCGAGCTGCGCGAAGTGGTTCGCCGGCATCCCGGCTCGGAAGAAGCTAAGCGCGCCGCCGCGAAACTCCGCGAACTTGGCGCCGCCGCTCCAAGGTAGGCCGCCCAGCCGCACTCATTGCCGTCCTTCAGGCCGGCGTGGCAGGTTTGCGATTGGGTCTGCCTGAAGGCGAATTCTCACCTTGGGGGGAAATTCCCCCCCTCGGCGAGAGGTGGCCTGGCCGTATTTTTGTTTTTCGGATAATTAGCCACCGTTGAAATCGGCTGGGCAAGTGCTGTATAAGGTAAGCTTGTGGGAGAGGTCCCGCAGTTCGGCGTCAAATCCGTCAAAGGAGACAGACCATGGCAAAGCCGAAGAAGAACAACAGCAAGAAACTGCCCGGCGGGAAACCCCTCAAATCGGTGAAGACCCTATTCAATCCGAAGGAGTATTGAAACACGGGGTTCACGCTGAACGACAACGACGGGCTCCTGGGCGGCCAGGCCAGCAGCTGGGCAGAATTCTCAATTCCATTAGAGGAGACAGACCATGAAAAAGCCGACGAAGAAGAACAGCAAGAAACTGGCCGGTGGGAAATCCCTCAAATCGGTGAAGACCCTGGGGTTATGGTCGAACCACAACGAATCGCTGCTGCGCGGCTAGGCCAGCAGCCAGGCAGAATTCTCAAGTTCGGGATCAAATGCA